>JAXJVN010000061.1:0-23728 GCA_036308545.1 Eubacterium sp.
ACACCCATCAGTCCTGCAGGATAAGCATAGCACCTCTTGCAAGACTAAACGCTACATCTGTGTTTGCAAGATTAATTTCGATAGGCTCTTATCAAAAACTAGAATTTTGTTTTGCAATTAATAAGGCTATTTTTCTGCGCAAGGTCGTTGGGGATAAAGTTCCATTCACAGTCGAAAAGTAGTACAATTAATTTCAAATGATTATTCCACTTAAGGAGGTTCCGTCCCAATGAAAAAAATGGACCGCATGAAAACGATACAGCTTGTTATTTTCGCTGTTCTGGCAGTTCTGAGTATCTATTTCCTGCTGATCAATCCGTCTGTAGGCAGCATCGCGGCAGACGTTCCGCAGGTGAAGGCAGTCTGCATCATGCTATGGCTTTCCCTGATTCTTTCTTTCCTTTTCATTTTCCTGGACTTCACCGTATATGGCAAGGTGGCCAGCGAGAGAAGGCATCTCAAGGCTGAGATTCATTCCGACCGCCTGTCCAAGATTGCCAACCGGGCAAGCTGCGACCAGGAGATTGAGAAATATGCTTCCGCCCCCCTGCCTGAAAATTTCGTCTGTGTCATGCTGGAGCTTTCCAATATTAAGAAGATCAATGAAGAGTCCGGCCGCGACGAAGGCAATACCGCCATTCAGAACTTTGCCATCATCATCCACATGGCTGCCTCCGGAAACTGCTTCGTAGGAAGAAACGGCGGAAACCGCTATTTAGCATTTTTCCCGGAATCAAACGGCAAGGACGTAGAAAACTTCCTTCACCGCATCACAGCGAAAGTAAAAGAGTATAATACCGACTCAAGCCATGCCTCCCTTGGTCTGGGCTATGGCATGTCATCCGTCAAGGAAGATGGCAAGACCGATATCCACGAGCTCGTCGCTCTGGCAGACCAGCGTGTGAAAGCCGAAACCGTATAATTTTTCCATAGGAGTTTTTCTGACTTGGCAAGTTACGACTATTCTTATATCAGCATGCTTCTGCATGACATGAACCGGAATGACAGCACGGCCTACGCCGCTTTTTATGCGGCAACGTGCCAGTCTATCTACAAGTTCATGGTTTCCCGGCTTGGTTCTTCCTACCAGGCTCAGGATGCCATGCAGAAGCTGTATGTAGATATTTTTCGAACGGATTCTTATCCGGAGCGAACTCCCCGCGCTTTTATCTCCTATTTTGAAAAAAATGCAGACCGTATTGCTTCTGAGATGAAGCAGGAGACTTCCGCATCGGAAGAAGACCGTTCTGCGGCGTCCGGCTCCGAAGAAGTCAGTTCGAGCGGACCCGTTTCTGAAGAAGGTACTTCCGCCGGACCCGTTTCCGAAGAAGGTACTTCCACCGGACCCGTTTCTGAAGAAGGCACTTCCGCCGGGTCCGTCCCTGAAAAAGGCAGCACTGCTTCGGTTTTTGATGCTCAGGACTCCCCGGACCAGTCCGAAAAAGCAAGTCCTGTCTTCGATATGAAGGATGCGGACCTCATGCTTTCCTATATCTTCCAGGCTGCCCATATGGACCGCGGAGAATATCCGTTTGAAACGCTTCTTTCTTACAGCAATTACCGCATTCGCCGCAGGAATCTGCAGAAAATCCTGCTGGTCATTATTATCATCATCGGTGCCCTGATTCCCACAATCCTGATCCAGCCGAAGCTGGATCTGCAGACAACCGGCCAGGTCACTTCCAACGGCCATAAGGTTTATCACGCTGAAGTTTCTTCTCTGTATCCGGTTGACAGCATCAATGCTTCCATGCAGAACAAACTGATGCCAGTCACGGTAAATCCGGACGGGACCTATCTGATCTATCCATTGGCTTCCGGTTCCATGACCGTGAAAGTAACGCTGATGACATCCAAAAGCATAACCGTAACCATTGCAGTCGAATAGGAGCCAAAGTGCCTGTCACTTTGGCTCTTCCCCGCACTCTGACCCCTGAAAAAAATCGGAAAGGAGGAAAAAAAGCTCTATGAAGCAGGTTTCAAAGCATTTCCTGCATCCTGCCCTGTTCTGCCTTTTTTTCTCCGCCGCGCTTGTTCTTTCTTTCCTGACCGGCTGCGGAGGCTCTTATTCCGTGCAGGATGAGACCCAGTTCTGCGCGGATGGGACCGTTCTCACGCAGGGCGGCAGCTCTGACGGGCAGTCCGGTGCTTCTTCTGCATCCGGTTCCGAAGCCTCAGGCGGCAGGAAAACTGTGAAAGATTTTCAGCTTCCCGAGACGCCGGGCACCCTTGCGCAGGCAAACGATGCCGAGACTGCTTTCATTGATTACTCCAATACCGCCGAGGGCTATATCTGCATCAAGGATACCTCCGATACGGACCGGGTGCAGATTCAGATTACAAATCCGGACGGCAGCGTCTACCCTTATCCCCTTGCCATGGGTGACTGGGAAGCTTTCCCCCTGACCTGCGGAGACGGCAGTTACACTGCCAATGTCCTGGAGCATCTGTCGGGCGACCAGTACGCCATTGCCCTGTCTCTGACCTTAGATGTCAAATTGAATGACGAATTCCGCCCTTTTCTATATCCCAATCAGTATGTAGACTATGGGAAAGACAGCCGGGCGATTGCTCTCGGATGCAAGCTTTCTGACCAGAGCGCAGATGATCTGAATTATATTTCCAACGTCTACAATTTTGTAACCCAGAACATCACCTACGATACAGAGCTTGCAGCCAACCTGCCTAATAATTATATTCCGGACGTAGACCATACCCTGGAAACAAAAACCGGCATCTGCTTTGATTATGCTTCCCTGATGACTGCCATGCTGCGTTCCCAGGGAATCCCGACCAAGCTTCAGGTCGGCTATTCCGGCACGGTTTATCATGCCTGGATCAGCACCTGGCTCAAGGAAACCGGCTGGGTGGACAATATTATTGAATTTGATGGAAAAAGCTGGACCCTCATGGACCCGACTCTGGGGGCTAATAACGATAAAAAAGACGTAGCCGAATACGTCGGCGACGGGACCAACTACACCTTGAAGTACAATTACTGACAAAACGCCGGTCCGTATATCAGGAACAGTACGGACCGCATCCTTAAATATATTGACTTTCCGTTCTGCATAGAAAAAACAGTCGTCAGATTCGTAAACAGGCAATCTCAATTGGAGGACTTTGTCATGGCAAACGAGAAACAGGAAAAACATAACGCAAGCCGCGCAGGCAATCCGGACAACCTTTACCTGTCTGCCTTCTGTTCGCAGATGGCAACCATTATCCGGTCAGGCATTCCTGCTCTGGAAGGTCTCGCAATTCTCAAGGATGATTCCGAGGATGCGGATGAAAAAGAGCTTTTCCGGAAGCTTTTCGATTCCATGTCAGCAACCGGCAGCCTGGCCCAGGCCCTGACTGATTCCGGCTCCTTTCCTCCCTACCTCTGCAGCATGGTCAGAATCGGCGAGGAAAGCGGACGGCTGGACAATGTTTTTTCCTCTCTGTCCTCTCACTATGAACGTGAAGAGGATATCAAGGTCAGCATTCGCAATGCCCTCATCTATCCTCTGATCATGACGGGCATGATGATTGCCGTCATTGTCGTCCTTCTTGTTTATGTCCTGCCGGTCTTTTCCCAGGTCTTCCGGGAACTGGGCACGGAAATGTCTCCCTTTGCAAGGGGACTCATGAACATCGGGAACGCCTTCCGAGCCTTCGCGCCGGTTTTCTTATGCATCGTCACCGCTCTTATTCTTTTCCTGATCTGGCTCAATCTGACCGCCGGCGGACGCAAAATCCGCTATCGCATGGGTTCCGCTTTTCCGGGCACCCGTCAGAACCGCCAGGATGTGGCAGCCTGCCGCTTCGCGGGCGCCATGTCAATGACCTTAAGCTCCGGTCTGCATCCCGAACAGGGTCTTGATCTGGCTGCCGACCTGATCGAGGATCCCGACTTTTCCGCAAAGATCGATCATTGCAGGAAAGGTCTGGACGAGGGAAAGAGTCTTTCCGATATGCTGCTGGATTCCGGTATCTTCACCGGTCTTTATGCCCGAATGGCATCCATCGGCTGGAAGACAGGTTCCCTGGATTCCGTTATGGAGCAGATTGCCGGGCTTTATCAGGATTCCATCGACGCCCGCCTGGCCAAACGCATGTCCATCCTGGAGCCTGCTTTGATCACGATCCTGTCCGTTATCGTAGGCATCACCCTGCTTTCCGTCATGTTCCCCCTGCTGGGAGTCATGTCGGGACTGTAAGCCGGGGACGTTGTTTTTTGTCCGTACTGTAAGAAATAAGCCGTCGTTTTTCCGGTTTTGCCGCGGTGCAAGGGATAATACCGCGGCTGCACTGTTTTTTTATAGGAAGGATCCGGCATATGATCCGTTATAAGAGAAAACATACTATGCTGATACCGGTTCTGGTAATCGCACTATTTGCGGCAGCGCTCCTGCTCTTTACGAGCGGCATCGCAGACGTTTCAAAAGGAACGACCGCGCGCGAAAAGGAGACCCTGGAGCAGGCCCTGTCCCGTGACATCACCTCCCGCTATGTGGAAACCGGCCGCTATCCGGAAAGTCTGCAGGAGATCAAGGATACCTGCGGTCTGGTTTACGACGAAGATTCCTTCTTTATCGACTACCAGGTACGCGGCGCCAATATTCGTCCGGACGTAACCGTCCTCGTCAGGGAAGGAGGCTGATCCGTCAATGGGCAGAAATAAAAAATACTTCCACCATATCACTTTCCTCTTTCCCCTGCTCATTTTCGGCATCTTCAGCCTGCTGGCTGTGACGGTCGTGCTTTTCGCAGCCAGAGGCTATGAGCGATCCATAAAACGCGCGGACGAGCGTTCCGAGGAGAATACCGCTATTGCCTATGTCCGGGAAAAAATACGCCAGAACGACGAGGCTTCTGCAGTCAGTCTGGAGGATTTTGACGGACAGACTGCCCTCTGCCTGACTCAGAGTATAGAAAGCGGAGACGACTCCCGCAAGGTTTCCATGCATACTTACATCTACCCCTACGACGGCAATCTCTGTGAGCTCTCCGTCATGGACAAGGTAACAGCAAGCCCGGAAGCCGGCACGCCGATCACGCCTGTCCGTTCCTTTGAGATCAGCCGGGTTTCAGATTCCGTATATAAATTAACCTGCGCCGGGAGCAGGGAGCATTCAGAAACGGCCTACATCACAGCCATGGGGAACTGATCATGCAAAAAAGGAAAAAAATTTTTTCTGTTTCATTTTCATCCATGTTCCTGATGGAACTGATCTTCGCGATTCTGATTTTTTCAATCGCCAGCGCCATATCTGTCTCGGCATTTGCCAAGGCTCACTCCCTGTCCTCGCAGGCTTCCCTGCAGAACGCTTCGGTAACCCTGGTTTCTTCTGCTGCAGACCTGGTGCGCTCCTCTTCCTCCCGGGAAGACGCAGAAGATCTGCTGGCCAAAAGCTACAGCCGGGCGGAGCAGACGTCCGGGACGTGGTCTGTCTTTTACGATCAAGACTTGCAGGAATGTAAAAAAAGTGATGCTGCCTATTGCCTTACGATCCGGCTTTCCGGTCCGGAAGACGGGCTGCTGAAAGCAGCTCTGAATTTTTATGGGATTGGGAATGAAAAGGACAATTCATCCGGAGGTTCCGTCTGCAGCCTTACGGTAGAGCATGCAGTTTCTCAGTAAACAGGAAACCGGATGCCTGCGAAGTCGCCCCTTTCCTGCCCGGCAATATAAAATTTACCTTTGCAGTGAACGGTATTTATCCACACTCCTTACCCTGAAAGGCCTTAAATGAGGATTTCTATGTATCCGACAAATCTTGAAGCAGAAGAAAATAGAATAAATCCGGTTGCGGACAAACCATTAGAAGAGAACAGGCGGAATGTTTTTCCCATCCCCATCGGGATTGCTCTGCTTACCGTTGTTTTTCTCACGCTGTGCCTCTTCACCTTCGCGGCTATTTCACTGAAAAGTTCCGTCCATGAAAAGAACCAGAGCCAGCAGAATGCGGATCGTCAGCAGGCATATTACGCAGCCTGCAGCGCAGCTGAGGAAAAGGTAGCGGCGCTGAATCTGGAAGCTGCCGCAGACCCGGATTCCGCAGAATCAGAGCCTGCCTTTTCCGTTCCTGTCCAGGAAGGCCAGGAGCTTTCGGTGAAGCTGGTACTGGACGGAAGCGCTTACAGGGTCACGGAATGGAAGGTTGTCAACACCGACGACTGGTCCGGGCAGACAACGCTGAACGTCATGAATCCGGACGCAAATGATAGATAAAGTGATATAGGAATAAACTGATAAGAAATACAAATGTTGAACAGAGAGGATACCAAGCATGGATATAACGCAGCTCCTTCACGAAGCCGTTGACCAGGGCGCATCGGATATTTTCATTGTACCAGGCCGCGCCTTGTCCTATCGGAAAAGCGACCAGATTTATATTTATAATTCCCAAGTCCTGATGCCGAACGATACCAGGGACCTGATCCAGCAGCTCTACAATCTGGATAAGCGAAACAGCAGTGATTTTCTGGAAAACGGAGATGATGATTTCTCCGTTTCGATTCCCGGTCTGTCCCGTTTCCGTGTCAGCGCTTACCGCCAGCGCGGTTCCTATTCTGCTGTCGTACGTGTCATTTCTTTCAACCTGCCTGATCCCGGGAAACTTTCAATCCCGGAAAGCGTTATCAACCTTGGAAACTACAACAAGGGCATGATTCTGGTCACCGGGCCTGCCGGAAGCGGAAAAAGTACGACTCTTGCCTGTATCATCGACTATATCAATAACAGCCGGGCAAATCATATCATCACTTTGGAAGACCCGATTGAATTCCTGCACTCACACAAAAAGAGCATTGTCAGCCAGCGTGAAATCCAGCTGGATACGAAGAGTTACGTGACCGCCCTGCGCGCCGCTCTGCGCCAGAGCCCGGACGTCATTCTGCTTGGCGAGATGCGGGACTACGAGACCATTTCTGTAGCCATGACGGCGGCAGAAACCGGCCACCTGCTCTTCTCTTCCCTGCATACAATAGGTGCGGCAAATACCATAAATCGAATCATTGATGTTTTTCCCGCCCACCAGCAGAAGCAGATTGCCGTTCAGCTTTCAACCGTCCTGACTGCGGTCGTATCCCAGCAGCTGATTCCAGACGTCGACGGCAATATCATCCCTGTCTTCGAAATGATGACAGTCACCCCTGCCATCCGCAACATGATCCGCGACGGCAAGGTCTACCAGATTGACGGAGTCATCTACTCCTCCGACACGGCGGATATGGTATCCATGGATACCAACCTCTTCAAGCTCTATTCCGCCGGCAGGATTACGAAAGATACCGCACTCATGTATTCCCTCAACCCGGAAATGATGTCGCGGAAAATCCACTGAAGCTGCTTCGCCATCCCTGCTGCCGCGCACATTGCCGGATCAGTAGATTCAGTCTGCGATTGTGAACCCTGCTTCCATATGGGGATCGTAAGCCAGGTCTTTCTCATCATAAAAGCGGATATCAATCCAGCGCTCGTTCTGAAGAATCTGAATGAGCCGCTGGATTTTTTCACGTTCCCCCTGCACTTCCATGACAACGCTGCCGTCGTATTCGTTGCGCACCCATCCTGCCAGCCCCAGGTCCCCGGCATTATGGTAAGCACGCCAGCGGAATCCTACCCCCTGGACGTCGCCGTAAAATTGAAATCTTTTTCGCTCTAATACTTTCATCGGCATTTCCTTTTTTAATCTATCATACAACAATTTCTGCCAAAGTGACTGTTACTTTATGCTGCATATCACTTTGGCCGGTCTTTTCGATATACCGTTATCCGGTACTTCTGATTTTCGACAATGACCCGGATCATGCCGCAGTCTTTGGTCACAAGAGTTCTTGCCCCGGCTTCTTCCAGCCTTTCCAGGGTCTCTTTGTGGGGATGGCCGTATACGCTTGCCTCCGGTGCTGATATGACTGCGATTTCAGGTTTGACGATTCCTAGAAATTGATCCGATGTGCTGTACCTGGAACCGTGATGGGCGACCTTCAGGTATTCGACATCGTCAAGGACGGACAGGATTTCTTTCTCGCCCTGTCCTTCCAGGTCCCCGGTCAGCAGAGCATCAAAGCCCTGATAGCTGACCTTCAGGACCATGGAGCCCGCATTTCCTTCCCGCTCTCCCTGTCCATTTTTCAGAGGATGAAGGACTTTGATCGTCAGTTTTCCGGAAATGATCTGATCTCCCTGCTGCAGATAGCGCACGCTTGCACCGGCTGACGCTGCCTCTGCTGCCAGCCGGCTTCCGTCCTCTGTTCCTTTCATCCATACCGGGAGAAAAACGTTTCGAACCACAATAGCGGTTTCATCACCGGCAATGGCCTGCAGCAGTTCTTCGATTCCGTTTACATGGTCCGCGTCATTGTGACTCAAGAAAATCCCCTCCACTTCCCGGACTCCCTGCTGCTTCAGATAAGGAATGATACGGTACTTGCCAACCGAATTTTCCGACGTGCTGCCGCCGTCCATCATGAAGACCGTCCCGTCGCCCTGCTGCCATTCGATGCAGTCTCCCTGCCCCACGGCAAGGGCGGAAATCTGAAAAGACGGTCGGAAGCGCACGAAAAGCAGACAAAAACTGAATATTGCAAGGAAGGCAGAAAATTCAAGCATGACATGTGATGGTACATACGCCAGAACATTGGTTCTCTTTTTTCTCTGACCATTGCCTTTTGTCTGAGCATTTCTCATATGTACGTGTTTTCCTTCCGGTCTATCCTCGCGCAGACAGATCAGTTTTCCCGCCGTATAAATGACGATGTAAAAAAGGCAAATCTGCCAGAGCGCCGGCTGCCCTGTGATCATGGTGCTGCCCGGAATCTGCCGAATGGTATGGTTCAGAAGGGAAAAGGTATGCAGAGCTGCATCGACCGGAAGAAGGATGACCCGTGCCGGCAGAGAAAAGAAATATCCAATGATAATTCCCAGAATCCCCAGCATCATGACAAAGCTCATGCAGGGGACAATGATGAGATTGGGAAAAAAAGAAAGAAGGGGAACTTCGTAGAAATAATATGCAGTAAGCGGAAAGAGAAAGAGACTGATAGATGCCCAGGACAGAGATAGCTGCAGGAAACGTTCGAAACGCAGTTTCTTCCTGCTGCCCTGCCTCCAGTAATCCGCCGGAAAAATACGAAGCAGAGCCGGATACAGTGCGGCTGCACCAATGACGGCTCCATAAGAAAGCTGGAAGCCGCTGTAAAAAAGCTGTCCGGGATTCGCTGCCAGCATCAGGATGCCCGCAAGCGAAAGAGCTGACAGGGAATCATAAGTCCGGTAAAGCAGCTTCGCTCCGGTCAGGACCAGGAACATGATCGCAGCCCTGACAGCAGAGGGAGGCGATCCGGTAAAAATGCAGTACAGTATGGTGGCTGCCGAAGAAATCAAAGCTGCCGCCGGACGCGGAAAATTCAGAAAAATCAGAAGTTCAAAGAAAAGCGACCCGATCAGAGTAATATGCAAGCCTGATATAGCAAGTACATGCATGACACCGCTCATCTGATAATCCAGCTTGTCTTCCTCTTCCAGAAACTGCCGGTCTCCCGTCAGCATAGCGGAAAGCGTTCCCGCCTGGTCCGGCGTCATCAATAAGCTGAGCCTCTTTGAAGCCCGGGTTCGGATTGCGGAGAGCTTGTCCTTTATATTGGAGCGGGGGATTCGAATTTTTGCATGCGTGGCAAATATGGAATAGTAAATCCGCTCCGAGGCATAATATTCCTTCTGATCAAACTGTCCCGGGTTCTCGGCTTCGGCAAATTCCGATACTTGGCCCGTAAATTCGACCTCTGAGCCAATCGCAATGACAGGAATGCGGGCTCCGTCCTTTTCCGGCGGAAGATAAATTTCCTGAGATTCGCCTTCAATCTCACTGTCGCCGGAAGTATATGCAATTAGTTTTTTTATCCGGAATGTTTGTCCACGATATGTGAACGTAGAATTTTTTAGAAGATATTGAATCGAACTTTTTTTGTACTGGCGGTCTGCAACGGTCGCTGTGACCTTCAGCCGCGTTCCGGCCTGAAGCTTTTCCTCCAGACCGGGAGGCAGATGCGGCCTGCCAAATATGGGAGCACCCACTGCTCTCATCAGGCAGATCAGCAGCGCAAAAACCGCAAACGCCAGGCATAGCGGTCTTTTCCTCATAGCATTTCCTCTATTCCCCGCTGCTAGTGGAGCTGATTGCACTGATCACTTCTTCACCCTCAATCAGACTCTTGTCTTCCGAATAGGTTTTATTCAGGTCCACGCTGCCGCGGAAAGTTACGTCGGTCTGACCATCAATGGTAAACTGCACATTTTTGGTCTTGCAGTTTTTTGCAAGGGAATCCACGATGGAATAAATAGGAATTTCACCTTTTACGTTTAGGATAGATTTGTTGACCGACTCATCGAAATTGACGTAACAGGTGCCTTCCTGATTCACAACGCTCAAGATGTTAGTATCCGCTGAGAAGGTCGGATAATGTCCGTTCTCTTTCGGTCCCTTGATAATTTCATTCACAACAGCCCGTTCCAGCGGCACGCCGGTACTGTAATAGACCTCGCGTTCTTCCGGGAGCAGATTCGAGCCGGTTTCATCCGTAAAGTAGAGGGTCATCTTGACCTTCTGGTAGGTGTTGATGCTTTCGCCGTAATTCTCAACAAAGCTGTTAAGACTCATGGTGCCAATTGTTTTTCCATAGGCATCCTGCAAAGCTTTCCCGTTAATTTCCAGGCAAAGCCCGTCAACACCGTCAAGCTGCAGGAAGGTATGCACGAGACCTGCTCTCACATATACTTCCCTGGCCGCGTCCATTTTGCTGTAGGCTTTATTAAAATTCAGATGAAGGATGTCCTCATTCAGTTTGTAATCCTGAATCCTGACTTCCTCCGGATACAGGCATTCCGCCCCCTTTGTTTCCGGGGTAACGGAAAGCGCCTTGATGCATTCTTTTATCTGACCGTCCGGGTCGTCCGAAGATGCCTGCATCTGATAATCCTCTGCCACCAGTTCATCCTGGTCGTCACTCAGATAATAGATTTTGAATTTCTCCTCCGACGCAGAGGAATCTGTCTCCGCACTTTTTGCGCAGGCGGACAGACCGAAAGACAGACCTGCTGCCAGGAGCAGGAAGAGAATGATAGATGCAATTTTTTCGATAACCTTTTTCGTAAATATAACCTCTTTAAATAAATGGAAACTGACAGCGATGCCGGCAGCATAGACGATAAAGTGACAGGCAGGCTGGTAATGACGGCGAAGTGACAGGCACTTTTCCACCGTTTCCCCGGTACTTTGCTTCTCAGGCGACGTAGACCAGCGGTATTCTTACAGAGAATACCGTTCCTTTGCCCAGGGTACTGTTGACACGGATCGCGCCATGATGCATGCGGATGGTGCTTCTGGTGATAGCCAGACCCAGTCCTGTTCCGCCGATTTCCCTGGAATGGCTCTTATCGACGCGGTAGAATCTTTCAAAAATATGGTCCAGATCTTCCTTGGGAATGCCGATGCCGTTATCCGATATGGTCAGGTAAAAATATTTTTTGTCCGAATTCATGGAGATGCGGACCCAGCCATCCTGCGGCTGATTGTATTTGATCGCGTTCTCTATGATATTGGTAATGGCAAGCGTTAGCTTAGTCTCGTCGATTTCAGCCGTCACGGGATGGTAAGAATCCAGGATCAGCTGCACGCCCGCCTTATCCGCAATGGGCGTGAGACGCTTGACGATCTGCCTCAGCTCTTCGTTAATATCAACCTTAGTGATATTGAGTTCTTCCGACCCTCTCTTATCCAGCCTGACCAGGGTCAGCAGGTCGGAAATGATGGAATTCTCCCGGTCGATCTCACCGGAAATATCTTTCATGAATTCCTTGTAGGTTGCAAGATCCGCATTCGGGTCCATATTCAGAGAATCCGCCAGAACCTTGACCGAAGTCAGCGGCGTTTTCAGCTCATGAGAGACGTTAGACACAAATTCCGAACGGGAATCATCTACTGCTTTCAGACGGTCTAATAGACGGTTGAACGCATTGGTGATCAGCTCCGTTTCCAGATAATCCGGTACGTTGATCTTCTCATCGAATTCTCCCTCCTGGATATTTTCAATGGAAGTCGTGATCTTCTGGAATGGGCGCACAAGGATGCCGGATAACAGATAACCCAGGATCAGGATCAGGATAACGGTCAGGGCAAGAACAGAGGTGCCCCTGTTCTCCAACAGCCGCATGCTGTCATGAATTTCCTTGGCGGAAACACTGATCAGCATGACGCCGTCCGACTCCTCTTTTTTTCCATCTTCGGAGCCGTCAATCCGGACTGTCAGTTCAATATACTGGTTGCGGTCATCATAACGGCTCATTTCCTCGCCGTTAAAAGTATCCTTTACCTCTTTTGAAATCAGGAATTTTCCGGAATCCAGCCCGTAGGTATCCTTGATGACCCGGTAGCTCTTGTCAATGATCAGCACACGGCCTGCATAGATACTGGTCAGCATGCGAAGTTCTCCATCAATGGCTTCATTGGACGGGTTCTGGATGTAATCGCTGGATACGAGGGAATCCATGAGCATATCGCACTGATTACGTACAATAATGGTACGCTGCGAGACTGCGCGGTTCTCATAGCTCTGGACAACAACGTTTTCAACGATGAAGGCGGGAATGATTCCCATAATAAACAGAAGGAGCATAATCCGGAAACGTATGCTCCGGAATATCCTCCATCTGCCTGTCAGCTTAAGCCTGGAAATAGTAACCTACACCCCACTTTGTCTGGACGTATCTCGGCTCGCTCGGGTTCGTCTCAATTTTTTCTCTCAGTCTCCGGATATGGACGTCAACGGTTCTGACGTCACCCGGATAGTCAAAGCCCCAAACCATATTGAGCAGGTTCTCACGGCTGTATACCTTATTTGGATGGGTAGCCAGCAGCTGAAGAACATCAAACTCTTTGGCCGTCAGGTTAACTTCCCGGTCACCGTTATAGACTCTCCTGCTGTCGCAGTCAATCTTAAGGTCGGCAGCCTGAATGACCCTGGGTTCGTCAGCCGGGCTTTCCTGGCGTTTCATGCGTCTGAGGATAGCCTTAATCCTGGCTTTGACTTCCAGAATGTTGAAGGGCTTGGTAACATAATCATCTGCGCCATACTCCAGGCCCATGATCTTGTCCATGTCCTCACCCTTAGCTGTCAGCATGATAATTGGGACCTGTGAAAATTCCCGGATATGCTGGCACACTTCCAGACCGCTCATCTTTGGGAGCATCAGGTCCAGAAGGATCAGATCATAGCTGTTGTCCTCTGCCATCTGGAGCGCTTCCTCTCCGTCATACGCGCATTCTACCTGATAACCGTCCTGTTCCAGGGAAAAACGGAGTCCCTTTACGATCAGCTTTTCGTCATCAACTACCAGAATTTTCTGTGCCACTTACTTTGCCTGCTTTCCTTATTTGTTCTGTAAAAAAGTCAAATACCCCGCCGCAAGCAGCGGGGCATGACTTAACATCTCTCCGATCTTGAACGCCTCAAGGGTCGGGGTATTTGACCCTTGCGGGCGTCGCCACATGAACATGCGAGCATGTTCGCGTGGCTAGTGCCTCGCGGAAATAAAGCTGTTATGATAAAAATCTTACTGCAATTGTAATAAAACTTGCTGCTGAAAAAAACTGTCTGCGGCTTTTTGATCTGGCTTACAGCGGTTTGCCTCAAAAAGTCTGCAGTTTATGAACTTATGAAAGGAACCCTACCGGACAATTACACTGTAATCAGGTCCTTGATCTTTTCAAAAGCCTTCTGCTTGATTCCCGGAATGTTCTGGATATCCTCTATGGAAGAAAAGCCGCCGTTTGTTTCCCGGTAGGAAAGAATGGCGTCCGCTTTCGCCTCCCCGATTCCCGGAAGAGTCATCAGGGTGTCCCTGTCCGCCGTATTGAGGTTTACCTTCGCGGCATTTCCGCCATCGCCGGAGTTCCCGGCATTACCGCTTCCTGCTCCTGCCAAACCCGCGCCGCTGCCTGACGCACCCGCGTCGCCCGCCGCTGTACCTGTTGGCAGGTTTCCGTCTTCCGTCAGCGGACCTGACCCCGGCCCAAGTCCGAGCTTTTCCGTCTCTTCACTGGTATAAACCGTAATCTGTTCCCCGTCCAGCAGTCTCTGGGCCTGGTTCAGATAGAGGGCGTCCGCCGCTTCCGTCAGACCGCCAGCCGCTTCCACCGCCTGATAGACCCTGCTGCCATCGGGAAGGTGGTAAATGCCGGGCCGATTCACTGCCCCGCAGATGTAGACTACAATCTCAGGCTGCGTATCATTACTCGTTCCCTGACCCGCATCGTCAGTCTCCTGCCTGGTTTCCACATCTGCAGAAGCGGAAGCCAACTCTCCGGCAGCAGTCTCTGAGGCATTGCCTCCGGACTTATCCTCTGAATCTCTCTCCCGGTCCGGAGACGAAGCCGCTAAGGAATCTGCTGCGACATCCGCTGTCGTGGAATCTGCTATGGAATACATCGTCTCGCTTTTTATACCGCAAGCCGTCAAAGCAAGTGCACAAACTGCAACAGAAATAACGATCTCTCTACTCAAGAACCGTTTGAAAGCTCCAAACCGTTTTTTACAGTAAGGATTGGGAATTCCGCGAATCCCGAAACCATGAAATTTGTTATTCAAACTGATCACACTCCTGCAGATCTCATCGAGAAGAAGTCTTGTCCTTCCCGAAGGCTGTAATTCCGCAGGCCCCAAGGATTCAGTTAATAATATTGTAACGATTTCGCAGAATGATTACAACCCTGCGCTAAAAAAATAAGCTCCGCAGGGAATTGAAACCGACTGCGGAGCTGTATTTTTGAAATGCACTGCCAATAACCGAATTCAGGACTTCAGTTCACTTGCCTTCAGTGAAACTGTGCAGAAGTTGATGGTCTGGTCTTCTCCTTTTTTTGAAGCACCGGAACCGGTTACCAGGGTGCGGTTGGGATCGACTCCGTCGACCGTAACAGCATCCGTGGTTTCAGATCCTACCGGAGAGCCCGGGATGCGGAAGGTCGAAATGTCGATGTATTCCATACTCTTTTCCGGACGGTGCTCTGCTCTCGGCGCCCATTCGTAGGGAATCCGGTAAGCGCGGTAGACCATGTTGGTCGGGAAGCGTCCCACAATGTGGGAGAAATAAGGGTTGATGTATTCCCATACTACGTCGTGCTCCGGCGTTACTTCCAGAAGCCGTCCGTCTGATCCTTCCGTAATCAGCGTGTTGCCGTTGGGAAGCCGCTGAGCAGAACTGATATAGGAGCTGTAGAACTTGCTGGCGTCTGTAAAAAGGATCGCCCCGTATTCTTTGGGCGTAAACTGCCATTTGATCTCCAGAGTGACCGGATCAAATTCCAGAACGCGGCTGTAATCCCTGCGTCCGTTATTGACGCCGTCAGAAGAGCCCGGGTTGGGCGTGCCGTAACCGCCCATGCCTCCGTTGTCGAAGACCAGGAGATTTCCTTCTCCCGGCAGTCCTTTGGGAATCATATGCAGGTGATGCTGACCGATAATCCAGCCGAGTTCTCTTAATTCCTTCGAAGCGCTGAAGTCCGGTCCAATCCTCCAGACCAGCTTGCCGGTTTCCCTGCTGATGATAGCAAGAATATTGGCATTGCGGGAATCGATAATGATATTGCGGGGATTGAAGCGCTCGTCGCCTTCGTCATACCAGTGGTTTGGCCCCAGCTCTGACATGCTGTTGATGTGGAGCCAGTCTCCGCCGCCGGTCCTGACATTCGGGCTCCGGTAAAGGGTATTCCTGGCAGCCTCGTCGAAGCCGAATTCCTCCAGATGGTCGCTTGCTTTCCAGTCCCAGACAATCTCCCCTTCCCATGTAACCTCGATAATGCGGTCGTCAATCAGGACCTTATCCGTGATTTCCGGTTTGCTGACGTTGGTATGGGTCAGGATCAGGGTATTGCCGTGATCCGTATAGGGTTCTTGACCTGGAGCGTAATAACCGACCGGACTTCCCTCTCTCTGAAAGTCATGATGCTGTCTGGCCATCCATCTTTTTTCGGTTCCGGGGTCTTCTATTTCCTCATTGTGGTCAAACTTCCAGACGATATGCCCGTCCCAGTCGACCTGAACCAGATCCAGCTGGTCCTGGTAGCCGAAATTACCGTCCCGGGCGCCGGTTGATCCGATCACCTGGCCGCCCGGAAGGAATTTATTGGGAAAGCCGGCGAGTCCTGACCATAGATGGACCTCATTTCCCATCATATCGATCAGCAGCGCGCCTCTTGTCGATGGGAAAAGCGTATAGCCGTTGTAGCATTTGCTTTTCTTGTATATGGTAGTTCCCGTTGGAAAAATATGCGGTAAACCCATCTCTTTCAACCTTCTTTCTTATTTTATGCTGCCGAAGTTCCTGTTGTTTTTTTATGGAATTATTTTATTGATAGGTTACGCTGCCCGGAATCGCCTTCTCCAGCAGGTCAGACCGGATATAGCTCTTGAGGTCATAGTCGAATTTCAGTTTTCCATTGTCCTTTGCCCAGGTCTGCAGATCGGTCAGGTGGTCCAGGTCGTCCTGGCTGAAGCCCAGGCTGATATCAGTCGCTTCCAGACTTGCTGCTACAATATCCGCAGGCGTCGTAGTCTTCTTTTCAATAATTTTTGCGCTTTCCTCCACATGGTCTTTCATATAATCTGCTGTCTCCTGGAAAGCCTTAAGGAAATCTACTGCGGTATCCGGATTCTCATCCAGGAACTTCTGGCTGGCTATGGTGCATGCATTTGTGGTGACGCCGATATCAGTCTGCTTCAGGGTCGCTACCATGCCGGCATCCTTCAGCTTCGTGGCATTGATGCCGTTCGCCCAGACCGCGTCAACCTGTCCGGAAGCCGCAGCCGCGTACATATCCGCAAAATTGCCCAGCTGGACGATGTTCTGGTCTTTTTCGTCATAACCAAGATATTCGTATGTTTTTGCAACGTAGTAATCCTGAACCGTTCCGGTCGCTGTCGCGAAGGCGGCACCTTTCAGTGATTCCTTGACATTGTCGGGATCTACCTTGTCCGGATTGACGTACAGCCTGGAGCTGGTTTCCACGTCCGGAAGGCTGCGGGAATGGGTATCCAGGATGCCAAGCTGCATCTTTTCAGCGGCGCCAAAGCGGTTTACAAGAGCGAAATCCGCAAGCGTTCCTACATCTGCCTGGTCGAGCGTTACAGCGTCAGCGGTATTGATGCCGGCAGAAAATTCTGTTTCCTGGATTTCCAGACCGTACTTATCAAAAATACCCTGATCCAGTCCAACCGCAACGACGTACTGAATGGTCTCATTTGTCATTTCCGCTACACGGACGACCCTTGTAGCGCCTGCTGCTGAAGCGGAGGAGGCTGTCCCGGCAGAAGTTCCGGAAGAAGCAGCAGCTTCTGCTCCGGCGGAAGCTGCTGAACTCGAAGAGACGGCTCCGGAGGAAGCTCCGGCTGCATTCGAAGAAGCTGCTCCGGCTGACGTGCCGCCCGCAGAACCGGATGTACCGCAGCCTGCCAGCATACCTGCTGAAAGAACTGCTGTCAGTGCAAGTGCAAAAATTTTATTTTTTCTCATAGAAATCTCCCTCCTTCTTTTTATAATTTATTGTCCATTCCGAAAATTACGATCCAGCCCATTGGAAGCTGTCCGGGACACTATAATTATCTGTATAAGACGCTATAATCATCTGTATTAGACGCTATAATCATCTATATTAGACGGTAAAAACAACTGTATTATCTGATAAAATTCCTGCAGTCTGTTTTTTCAACAGGATGACCGCGCCCTGCCATTTCGTAATCTCATTTCTTTCTTCCTTCCCGCTTAATGCACGTTAAATCGTTTCAGCACCGTTCTTCCGAACAGCTGCATAAGCTGGTCGACCAGGAAACCGATCAAGCCAAGTGTGAAGATTCCAATGAAGATCCAGTCTGTTCTGTAATAAATCCTGGACGTGTAAATCAGATAACCCAGTCCACTGGATGCCGCGAGCATTTCCGCGGCGACAATACAGATGATGGCTCCTGACAGTCCCAGGCGGACTCCGGTGAAAATTCCAGGGGTTGCGGATGGAAGGATGACGTGAAAGAAAGTATAAGCCTTTGATCCTCCTAACGATCCGGATGCTTCCAGAAGCGACCGGTCAATTCCCCTTACGCCGGATGCGGTATTGACGATGACCGGAAAAATGGTCGCGTAGAAGATCAGAGCGACCTTGGATTCTTCTCCGACCCCGAACCATAAGAGGAACAGGGTGATAAAACCGATTGCCGGTACGAAGCGGAAAAAGGTAATGATCGGTTCAATCAGCGTGCTGACTGTTTTGGAGGTTCCGATCAGAAGTCCCAGAGGGACCGCAACCACGACGCCCAGAATCCAGCCTTTGAGAACGCGGCCCATACTGACGACTACATCGTTCCACAGGGTTCCGTCCCTGATGATTTCTTCCCCACCCTTGATGGTCTCGACCGGACTGGGCAGAAAATCAACAGTATAGAAGAGGGATCCAATACCCCAGATCAGGATCAGCAAAATAATTGATATACCACCTTTTTCCAGAAAAACGAGAAATGGATTTTTTTTCTTCTTTTCCATAATGCGTCCCTCCTGATCAGATGTAGTAGATTGGTCCCTCTACCAGGGCCTGGTTCTGTACGTTTTTCACCTTATCGTTCCCTGCCGCGATGACACGGTAGATTAAAGCCGATACCCTGTCTCCGACATGAAGAGGGGTCTGGTCCAGTGTTCTGTTAGCCCGAACCCTCTCGCCACGAATGTTCAGAGTAACCTCCATATTCTGTCCGCGGAAAGCGATGCCTTCCACAAGAGCATCCTCGCAGGCGCTTTGAGGAATCCCTTCTTCTTCCTGGCCGGGGAGCATGACTTTGATAAATTCCGGGCGGACCAGAGCTCTGTCCCAGCCCTTACACTCACCGAATCCGGTAAAGGTTTCTATCTTTTTCACGATGCTGGGATTTCCGATAAACTCCGCCACGAAAGGCGTCTGCGGCGACCGGTAGATCTCGATGGGTGTTCCAATCTGCTCGACCCGTCCCTGGTTGGTTACAATAATCTGGTCCGCAACTTCAACCGCCTCGTTCTGGTCATGGGTAACGAAAATGCTGGTAACGCCGATCCGGTGAATCATATCCTTGAGCCAGCTTCTTAACTCCTGACGAACCTTGGCATCGATTGCCGCGAATGGTTCATCCAGCAGAAGGACCTTGGGATCCGGAGCCAGAGCTCTGGCAAAGGCCACCCTCTGGCGCTGTCCGCCCGAAAGCTGGTCCGGGTAGCGTTTGTCAAGTCCATCCAGCTCTGTCAAATGAATCAGTTCACTTACCCGACGTTCTATTTTTTCCTTAGGCCACTTGCGGACCTTAAGTCCATAAGCAATATTCTGAAAAACATTCAGGTAAGGAAACAGAGCGTAATTCTGGAACACGAAACCAATCTGCCGGTCCTTGACTTCTACGTCGTTCAGCAGCTTGTCCCCGATCCGGATGTCGCCGCTGTCCTGCTTCTCCAGGCCTGCTATCATTCTGAGAATGGTCGTCTTGCCGCTGCCGCTTGGCCCCAGCAGAGCGGAAAGGCTTCCCTGCTCCAGTCCGAAGCTAATATCTTTTGCGGCATGATAATCGCCGAAATATTTATTAATCCCGCTCAGCTCGATATACATGTCCTGACCTCTTTTCCCGAAAAAATTTTTCAGTATATGGTGGTAATTTCTTGGTCTTATTTCCTACTATTTCTATAGGTTATATAAGATTGTCATTATATTAACACCGCCTTAAAAGAGTGTCAAGACAATATTTTATTGGTACGCCCTTACGCCGACCGGAGCAAAGCGGAGAATGGCAAGGCATAAAAAATGCGCAGTTCCCTTCTTCTTCGTTCTTTACAAAGAAAAAATGAACTGCGTATTCCAATCATGCTATACGATCCGGCTATCGTTTCATAACGCTATCCGGACTGCTTTTCTATTGTCTGTCAGACGGAGGCCATGGCTTTATCCAGCTTGTCCTTCATTTCATCGATATCCGCTTTCGTGATAACAAGCGGCGGAACGAAACGCAGGACGTCGTGACCGGCGCTGATGATGAGAAGGCCTTCTTTCTGGGCTGCATGGATGATGTCTCCCAGTCCTTTTCCTTCTATTTCAAGGCCCTGCATAAAGCCTTTTCCTCTTCTGGCTTTTACAAAATCATATTTTTCGACAAAGTAGTCCAGAGTTTTTTCCAGATATGGTGCTGTTTCTTTTACATGTTCGACGATGTTTTCCTCTTTGAACAGGTTAAAAACGGCATTGACTGCTGCGCAGGCAAGGGGATTTCCGCCATAGGTGGAACCATGGTCTCCAGGCTCCAGAGACTTTGCCGCGGCTTTTTCTCCCAGAACGAAGGCACCAACCGGAAGTCCGTTTCCGATTGCCTTTGCCAGGGTCATTATATCCGGCTCGACGCCATATTCCTGGCAGGCGAAAAGAGATCCGCTTCTGCCCATGCCGCACTGGATCTCATCAATGATGAGGAGTATGTCATGCTCGTCGCAGAGCTTGCGAATGCCGGTCAGGAATTCCTTCGCTGCAGGATAGATACCACCCTCTCCCTGGATGGTCTCCAGGATAACCGCGCAGGTTTTCGGGGTAATCGCTGCTTCTACACTGGACAGATCGTTGAATTTCGCGAACTTGATTCCGCCGATCAGGGGCTTGAAGGGTTCCTGATAGCCGGCGTTTCCGGTAACGGAAAGCGCGCCCATGCTGCGGCCGTGGAAGGAATGCTCCATGGCGATGATCTCATGATCGGTAGATTTATCTTTCAGCCAGGCATATTTTCTTGCTGCCTTAATGGCGCCTTCGATGGCCTCCGTACCGCTGTTGGTGAAAAAAACCTTAGACAGGCCGGTGGCTTCCACAACTTTCTTTGCCGCCTCTGCCAAAGGAGCGCTGTAGTAGAGGTTGGAAATATGAGCAACCTTGTCCAGCTGGTCTTTTACCGCATTGTTGAATTTCTCGTTGCCGTAGCCCAGTCCGTAAACTGCGATTCCGGCTGCAAAATCCAGATATTCCTTTCCGTCCGCATCATAAAGTCTGACACCCTTGCCATGGTCCAGAACGATGGGAAAGCGGTTATAGGTATGAAGAACGTATTCGTCCGCTTCCTGCATATATTCCTGACTTGTCATTTTTTCGCCTCCAAACTGAAGATTTATTTGCCCGACTCTGCCGTATTGAATTTGTCGGCTTCACTCTTGAGAATCGCCGTGCCGATACCTTTATTGGTAAAGATTTCCAGCAGCAGGCAGTGCGGAATCCGTCCGTCCAGGATATGGACGCGGTTTACGCCGTTTTCAATCGCGTTGATGCAGTTCTGCAGCTTGGGAATCATTCCGCCCGCCGCATGACCGTCAGCAATCATCTGCTCTGCGTCGCTGACCGTCAGCTCGGAAATCAGGCTGGACGGATCGTCTTTATCGTAATATACACCTTCAATATCGGAAAGGAAGGCAAGTTTTTCCGCATTGACTGCCTCCGCGATTGCACTGGCTGCGTCGTCCGCGTTGATATTATAGGATTGAAAATCGTCGTCCATGCCGACCGGACATACGATAGGAAGGAAGTCCTTCTCCAGAAGATCATAGAGAACCTTGGGATTGACTTCCTTAATATCGCCGACGAAACCGATATCTTCGCCGCCGGAAAGTTTCTTCTGAACCTTGAGCAGACCGCCGTCCTTGCCGGAGATGCCGACTGCCTTAACGCCCAGGGACTGAACCAGGCTTACCAGTTCCTTGTTGACTTTATTGAGAACCATCTCGGCAACTTCCATGGTATCCTTATCTGTCACACGGAGGCCATTGACAAAATGAGGCTCCATGCCGACCTTGCCGACCCAACGGGAAATTTCCTTGCCGCCGCCATGCACAATAATAGGTTTGAAACCTACCAGCTTTAAAAGAACCACGTCCTCAATGACACTCTTTTTGAGATTTTCATCCGTCATGGCGCTGCCGCCGTATTTGACAACGATGATTTTGCGGTTAAAGCGCTGAATATAGGGAAGTGCTTCAATCAATACCTCTGCCTTGTCCAGATATTTCTGATTAATCATTTTTTCTTTTCGTCCTCTTTTTTTGCATCCTTTATTATGACGATACAGCCTGTCAGCTCAGCAATCATGTGAAACTTGCCGCAGCTGTTCTAGAACAATACTATGGTTCTGTCTGATTTTGTTTCAAAACAGCACGTCAGTTTTAAACTGTTTGAGTTTCTGTTCTTTAAGTCTTATGCATGCTTGATGCGACCATACGTTTGATTATGATCAAGAGCGATAATCCGCATTGATCTTGACGTAATCATAAGTAAGGTCACATCCCCATGCGGTTGCTTCTGCATTGCCCGCGTGTACGTCGCAGATTGCGGTTACTTCGTCAGCTCCCAGAATCTGGGTTGCTTCCTCTTCGCTGTAGTTTGTCGCAGTTCCCTTTTCTGCGATCTTAATGGTTCCTCTGTCGCTTTTGAACCAGAGTTCGACCTTTTCCGGGTCAAAAGAAGCACCGGAATAACCAAGCGCACAGAGGATTCTGCCCCAGTTTGCATCCTTTCCAAAGATTGCCGCCTTGGTCAGCGTCGACGTGACTACAGATTTTGCAAGAATTCGCGCCTGCGCATCGTTAACTGCTCCTTTGACCTGTACTTCAAACAGGCGGGAAGCACCTTCTCCGTCGCCGGCTATTTTTTTTGCCAGAGTAACGTTGACCTGATAAAGGGCTTCGCAGAATGCCTTGTAATCGTCGTTTTTTTCTTTGATTTCGGGATTGCCGGCCAAACCGTTTGCCAGAACAACTACCGTATCATTCGTGGATGTATCACCGTCCACAGAGATCATGTTGTATGTATCCGGAACGACAGCAGACAGAGCTTCCTGCAGAAGTTCCTGATCGATAGCTGCATCCGTTCCAATGAAGGAAAGCATGGTGCCCATGTTGGGATGAATCATGCCGGCGCCTTTGCACATACCGCCAAGAGTGACTTCCTTGCCTCCGAGCTCGATGGTAACAGAGACCTCCTTGGGTCTGGTATCAGTCGTCATGATAGCTTTCGCAGCAAGCGCCGCCGCTTCCCTGGACTCTGAAAGAGTCGGCGCAAGCAATTCCACGCCTGCAGTCAGCTTTTCAATGGGAAGGCGCTGGCCGATCACGCCGGTCGAAGCGACCAGAACCGCATCTTCTTCAATGCCAAGCACTTTTGCTGCCGCCTTTGCAGTATCCTGACAGTCCTGGTAGCCTTCCTGACCTGTGCAGGCATTGGCAATGCCGCTGTTGATGACAACAGCCTGGCCTTTCTTCACGTCTCTGACAATATGCCTGTCCCAGAGAACCGGGGCAGCCTTGACCAGATTGGTCGTAAAGCATCCGGCTACCTTGCAGGGAGCACTGCTGTAAATCAAAGCCATATCCTTAGTGCCGCCCTTTTTGATGCCGACGGCACCGCCCGTCGCGGAAAACCCTTTCGCTGCAGTTATTCCTAAATCTCCAATCTTCATGTATATGCCTTTCCTTATGCCATAAACTTTTATTTAATGAAATGTTACGCTTCGATTTGAACAGGGGCTTGCAGGGACGCTCTCGCTTTGTTCCGCTGGCAGCGGTACTAAGGGTGCAGCGCCTGCAAACAGACGCTGCGCCCTAAGTACCGGCCGCTCCACAAACCACTGCTGCGCTCCCTGTTCCAAATCTTCGCTTAAA
>JAXJVN010000062.1:0-8174 GCA_036308545.1 Eubacterium sp.
GTGTTCCCTGTTCCGCCGGCATTGCCTGCTTCGCTTGTGTTCCCTGTTCCGCCGGCATTGCCTGTTTCGCCTGTGTTCCCTGCTCCACCCGTATTGTCTGTTTCAGCAGTTCCATTACTTTCTTCGCCGCCTGCATTTTCTGTCTTCAGGAAATCCTCCGGCAGCGCGTCCTTGAATTCCATATTCCATACAGCCGGCATGACCAGTTTGGAAATGGTCAGGTCTTTTTCTTCTCCGCCTTCAGCCTGGGCAGCAGCCAGCTTTGCAAAAAAGTCGTCCGTCAGCGTGGAAGCTTTAAAGGTCCAGCTCTTCTGTACTTCCCCTGTAATCAGGTTGTCTTTTCTGGTCTCAATGGTGAAGTAATATTCTCCCTCTTCCGACTTGTCCGCCTGGTTCTTCATCATCTTGAGGAAATCCGGATCGATCAAGGTATCGATTTCTTCCGGATTGTCTCCGCAGAGGAAGATTTCCGGGTTCTTTTCGGTTCCCGGTTCCCCATAAAGTTCATAGTCAGAGTGAAAATAGCCGCGGGACCTTTCATCTACGGAAGGTTCTCCTCTCATATTGGTCTGCAGTTCAACGTTTCCCTCCAGACCTGCCAGAGGATCGTCCGGTTCAACAGGGATATCCGGAATATCCGGAATATCACCTCCGCCTTCCTGATAAGGCCTCATTGCGCTGAGGACGGCAAGGTTCTGTTTGGCAATCTTGATGTCCAGTTCTATGCTCTCCTGCTTCAGTTTTTCTTTCCGGAGGGCAATATCTGTCTGGGTCTGGTCATAAGCGATAAGGACATCCCCCTTTTTTAC
The DNA here is from genome assembly GCA_036308545.1 of Eubacterium sp. Classification (GTDB taxonomy): domain Bacteria; phylum Bacillota; class Clostridia; order Lachnospirales; family Lachnospiraceae; genus Bilifractor. The sequence goes on from JAXJVN010000062.1 coordinate 810, forward strand.
CGTATCGCCTTCCGAAACCATGACTTCCTTTACCGTCGTCGGATCCGGTACTTCAACATTTTGAATGCCCTGTCCGGTAACGTAACCGTACATATTGGAAAAATCCATCTCTGAACTGTCCCATCCCTGGGCATCCGTAACCGGAATGACCATGACCGGCTTGGCAGAAGTCAAGCGTACGGCAGATACCACGCCGGCTGTAGCCCCTACCGTAATGACTGCAGCCAGAAGGACTGTCAGTATTTTTTTTCTGTTCATACCGTCTCCTCCTGATCCTTTAATTTTCCATCCCGTATTTCTACGATCCGTTCCGCCCGGGCGGCAACATTCGGATCATGCGTAATCATCAGAATGGTGACCCCCTTTTCATGCAGGTCCCGGAATAAATCAAGTACCTGCATGCCGGACGTAGAATCCAGCGCGCCCGTCGGTTCGTCAGCCAGCAGGATTTTCGGGTTATTGACCATAGCCCGCGCGATAGCAACTCTCTGCTTCTGGCCGCCCGAAAGCTGATTGGGCATGAAACTCATGCGGTCCGAAAGTCCGACCATATCCAGCGCAGCTTCTGCTCTCTGTCTTCTCTCTTCTTTTGATACTCCCGCATAGATCAGCGGAAGCGCCACATTCTCCCGAGCTGTTTCATAAGGCAGAAGTTCAAAGGTTTGAAAAACGAATCCAATCGTCCGGAGCCTCAGCTCCGCCAGCTGGTCGTCGTTCATCTTTTCCACATCCTGGTCATCAATCAGGACTTTTCCTGCCGTCGCCTTGTCCAGGCAGCCGATCAGGTTCATCATGGTCGATTTTCCGGATCCGGATGGCCCCATAATGGCGACAAATTCGCCTTCTTTTACCGAAAAATTTATTTTTTTCAGGATTGGGATGATCTGATCACCTTCCTGATAACTTTTATCCACATCGATTAATTCGACGATCATAGCAATAAGCCTTTCTTTTCGCTTTAGCCTGCTGACTGGTCTGCTCCGCCAATTACCTGCACGTCTCCGGCATCTTCCGTCGTAGTTTCCTCGGTCATGCCGGCATCATCCGTACTTCCGCTATCTTCTGTCGATTCGTAATCCAAGGTCATCTCTGACATGGGTTTTACCGTCATGCCTTCAGTCTGTGTACCGTCAGGCTGTACGATTGCGTCCTCTTCGCTGATTCCGGAAAGGACCTGAACGGTTCCGGTTTCTTCGTTTTTATCGCCCAGCTGAACTTCTTTCTTTACAAGCTTTCCTTTGCCATTATCTGCCCAGACAAAGGGATGGTCAGGGTCCGTCTCATCGATCAGGAACTCATAAAGGCTGATTCCTTTCGCTTCTGTATCAGAGCTGCCGTTCTCTTCTTCCTGTCCCATATCCAATTCAATATAGACGTGCTGTCCCATCATCATATCGCTGGAATCATCCAGCTCCACGTAAAAGTTATACTTGCTGGATGAAACGGAACTGTCCTCGTTACCGCTGTAAATGACACCGCTCTGGCTGTTCTGAGCAGTCTTATCTGTATCGATCTTGCTGATCGTGCCGTGCCAGGTTTTATCCTTATCCGCTCTGGAATGAACAATGACCGGACTGCCTTCTGTCAGAGCAGAAACATTCTGCTCGTTGACCGTGCCTTTCACCCGGAGGTCTCCGGTCTGCATGATCGTGATGAAGGCATTGGAATCATCCGTAGAATCTCCCATATAAATCTGGCTGCCGGAATTATTGGAATTATTGATTTTTTTCACTACTCCATCAATCTGACTCTTGACCACCGCGTTTTTGATCCGGTCGTTGAGCTTATCGATGTCATTCTGCTTGCTTTCAATGTCCAGCTGCTTCTGCTGCAGAGAAAGCTTCTGCTCCTCCACCTGCAGGGAAAGGTTGGTCTTGTCTGTACCGGATGCCTTGTTCATCTGCTTTGTCAGTGTATCAATTGCATCCTGTATGCTCTTGAGTTCGTTATTCATACGTGTCAGATCGATATCCGCCTGTTCCAGGTCTGTCTGATACTTGTCGCTGTCATAACGGAAGAGACTGTCGCCCTTTTTGACTTCGTCTCCTTCGCTGACATAGACCTCGGCCACGGTCGCGTCCTGTTCCAGATTAACCGACCAGGTATCCTGTGATTCCACGACTCCGGCATAGCGGTTATTCATTCCTGAAGCGCCATAATTGCCCATCCACTCCGAAACGGTCTGGGAATAAACGACGGGGCCATCCTCCTTCTGCCCGCCTGCTTTGCGCAGAATCAGAATCAGGACAGCGGCTGCAATGCAGATTGCGGCCACAATCAGGATTATCTTAGCTTTTTTCCCTTTAAACTTCTGCAGATTTCCCTTCATTTCTTTTTTCTATTCCTCCTGCGGATCATGATCTGATTACAGTGTCAAAATTCATGTCCCGTCAAACTCCTATCTAGGATTATGACTTAGCACTCGTATTGTATTTAGTATAGCAAAAAATCCGCCTAATTAATGGACTGTCTGCTTTTTTTGTCAGAACTTACATCGGTCAGTCTTTAATATTCTGTCAGTGATCCCTTAGCGATGATTTCTTTGATACTGTCGTCTTCAATCGTGTAGTCATTCTCATCGCTGATGTCCGTTCCTTTTCCACGGATGATAAGATGAACCTGACCTTTCCTGCCGATTAAATCGCTCCATTCGTAGGTTCTTTTTGTTCCATTAATGATTTTCTCAATTTCTTCCCGGTCTGTGATCTTATGGTAAGCCAGGTCGACATCCACAACTGTATCCACAGCTGTATCTGTGGTTTCACTGTCCTCTCCGCTTTCGTCATAAACTGCTGCCAGAATTTCAGAAACCTCTGAACTGTCTGTCCGTTTAGACAGGTCGACCCCTTTCTCCTTCAGGAAAGCAATGCTCTCAGTAAACTGCGGGTAAAGGTAAAAATCAGATACATTCCATTCCTCCCGGTCCGCTTCCTTTGCAGCTTGTTCATCCATGGCAGGATAAATCATGCAGACCGGATCTGTTTCCAGATAATCCTTCATGGAAAGCTTCATGCTGTCCTCTTTTACCAGGCGGCAGAATTCTTCTGCTTCTTCCTGGCTCAGACTTACTTCCGTACCATCGGAAAAAAAGTCATCCATGTCGTGGACTTCCATGGTCGTCACAAATTCGGGAGCCAGCTGTCTGTAAAAATAGACCTGCTTCCGGTAGTCCTCATCCTGTGACAGTTCCTCCAGGGTCTGCCCGTAATGTTCTGCCGGAATACTGTAGGTGCGATAAACCCTTTTTCCATTCTTCAGGACGAAGGTCACGTTAACTTGGCATACCGTTTCTTCCTCTACTGAAGTAATTTGATCACTCTTAAGGTTCTGTATTCCCTCCTCGGCGAGCTGATAGATTGGCTGCCAGTTTTCTGTTTCCGAATTGATCAGCTCTGCCTTCTCTCCGTCCATGCCATCGTAGCCTCCATTGTAGAAGCTGTCGCTGCTGTTCCAGTAGGAATCACCCTGGCAGGTCATTTCCGTGCCGCTGCTAATTCCTGCCTCTCTTATTTCACTCTCCCCCGGAAGATAGGAATCAAAGCCTGTTATATCAAAGCGAAAGGCCACAAGAATCAGAAGTGCGCCTCCTAATATGACCAGCGTTGATCTCCATTTTTTGAAAATGGAAAAAGCGTTCAGGTTCATGAAAAGATCCATGATCACAGAGATGATCAATGCCCCGATGCCTGTGTAGAGGAAGTAAATTCCTCTTCCTGCGCCGTTAATCAGAATCTGGCCCATAAAATCTCCGAAGAAGAGGGCAGAAGGAATTCCGCACAGGACCTTAATAACAGATTGCATCCGGTCAAAGAGAAAGGCATTGCCTGCTGCTTCCGCAGGTCTTCTGCCTGCAGCAAAGAAGCACAGGATCAGGCATACGGCAAGCCAGCCGAGGCTAACAGTCCAGAAATCCGGATTTCCGCCCTCTGCCAGAGCAGCTGCTGCCGGAGAAAGCTTCTGTAAAGTGCCGGCGCCCGCAGTATTATAGTAAGTGCTGAAAAACTGTGTGCTGAGATCTATGGTAAGCAGCTTGATAAAGGGGGCGTAGCCCAGCATAACCGCCCCTAAGATCAGACCGATAAAGGTCCTGCCGGCCAGCAGCATGCCCAAGCTGACCATAGCGTAAACAGCCAGAAAATAAAGCGCGTGATAAAGAAAGTTCACGATAAAGCTGCCAAATCCGAAGGTCACCGGCAGAAAGCCCGATGCTGCTGCGATGATGCCGGCTGCCGCCCAGTCAAGGAAGATTGGGACCAGGACCAGCAGCGCCCCGGACAGGAAAAAGGTGAAAAAAAGTTTTTCCCTCTTTATAGCGAGACTCCCGTAAAAATCATTGGACCTTACGGAATGCAGATAATGAAATCCGCTTCCGGCTGCCATGAAGGCCGCAACCACAGCCGCCATAACGAGAATGGCGCTTGGCGCGGAAAAAAGACCGGTCAGACCTCGCCCCGCATCTTCCGCAATTTCCGCCAGGGACACCCCGATGGTGATTCCGCTCTGCTGCGCTCTTGCATTGCGGATGATCATCATAGCCCCGACCGGAAGGGTTACAAATCCTATGATTAGGACCAGGACCGCAATCCAGAGCCTCTGGCGCAGATCCTTCACCAGCAGTTTAGTCATTGAAATTCCTGAGGTCATAACCTGCTCCCTCCATTTCCGAAATAAAGATTTCCTCCAGTGTCATGGGAATGGTTTCCGCAAAAACAGGATTTCCTGCCATGACCTTTTCCATAACTTCTTCCTTTTCGCCTCGGACGACCAGGGTAAGCAGGGATCCTTCCCTTGTATATTGCAGGACGTTCAGACCGGAAAGGAGCTCCGTCTCTTCTTCCTTGCTGCGGAAAGCACAGTGAAGCTTAGTCAGGTCCGTCCGGTTATCGTTCATATCCTTAGAAAGCAGAACACCGCCCTTATGCAGGAATCCCACGTGGTCACTGATGTCTTCAATCTCCCTTAAGTTATGGGAAGCAATGACCGGAACCAGCCTTTGGTCATAGACCGCCTCTGCCAGGGCACTCTTGACCGCCTGCCGGGCAACAGGATCCAGACCATCGAAAGTCTCATCCAGGAACAGATACTTTGCTCCCGTGCAGAGAGCAAGGGCAATCGTCAGCTGCCGCCTCATGCCCTTGGAAAAGCTTCTTACCTTCCCATCCGGGTCCAGCTGCAGTTTCTTGAGTATTTTTTTGAAACTGCCATGATCAAAAGCCGGATATAGGATCCCATAGTAGTCCGCCGCAGAATTTGGCGTCGCGTCGTTGAAAAAATAGCTGGAATCCGGCAGAAAGCAGATTTTCTGCTTGATTTCCGGATTTTCAAAAACATTCTGCCCATCAATCAGGACCTGTCCCCGATCCGCTTTATAAACCCCGGCCATAATACGGAGCAGGGTACTCTTGCCCGCGCCGTTGCTGCCGACCAGACCGAAGATTCCTCCTTCTTCTATCGTCAGATTCAGTTTATCCAGAGCTTTCTTCTTTCCGAAGCTTTTTGATACTTCCTTTATTTCAATCATGCTTCCCCTCCGCTCCAGCTCATATCTGCTTTGCCGTTCTCTTTACCTTTGCCGGGTTCTTCCACTCTATCGGACTCTTCTCCTTTGCAGGATTTTGCTCCTGCCATACTTCCAAGCAGACTTTGCACTTTCTGAAGGATTTCTTCTCCGGAAAGCCCCAGGTCCCGGCCCTCCTTCAGGCATGCCGCCAGATTCTTCTTCCAGTTCTCGGTCCTCTCCTGAATCAGTTTCGCCGGATCAGCCACAAAACTGCCTCTGCCCTTGACCGAATAGATATAGCCTCTGCTCTCGAGAATGGCATAAACCTTCTGGATGGTATTGGGATTGACAGAAAGGTCAGAAGCCATCTGACGCACAGAAGGCATCCTGTCATCCGGCTTCATTACTCCTTTTGCAATCAGCATCTCATACCGATCAATGAGCTGTTCATAAATCGGTCTGCTGTCCCGATAATCTATTTGAATCATCCGGTATTCTCCTGTCTCTGGTCTGGCTGGGTTTGTACGATATCTGTCATTCTTTGCATTTAAAAAAATGCCTGACTTCCTGGTCTGTACTAATTGTATTATATGTAATAGTACACTTATGGTCAATAGTCAATCTTTTTGTCACCAGGTCCATGCAGACATTCTTTCAAAAAAAGAGCCGGCTGAATTATTTCACCGGTTCTTACTTAACAATAAAATAGACCCGGCTGAATATTTCACCGGGTCTTTCCTATCATTTCTTTCTAAACCCAGACGAATGATTCGCCCGGGTCTATCTACACAGTTCTTTTATTGAAGGCAGCAGCATCTGATACTCTTTTTTGTCCGCAATGACGATGATTTCATTATGCTTTTCCTTGCACCCTTAGTCAGAGTTAGAATTCAAAAAAAGGAGCGAAAGGCAAATCGTACCCGTCCAGTCAGCATTCAAGTACTTCTTTACTCTTCAGGCACTTCCAGCCCCAGCTCATCAAGCTGCTTCTTTTCTACTCTTGCCGGTGCTTCCGTCATCAGATCAGATGCGTCCTTGACCTTGGGGAAAGCGATGACATCACGGATGGAGGACTGCTTTGCCATAAGCATGACCAGACGATCCAGGCCGTAAGCCAGTCCTGCGTGCGGCGGTACTCCGTACTTAAATGCGGTCAGCAGGAAGCTGAACTGCTCCCAGGCGCGCTCTTTGGTGAATCCCAGGACCTCGAACATCTTCTCCTGGATGTCATCCTGATGGATACGGACAGAACCTCCGCCGATCTCATTGCCGTTGAGGACGATGTCATAAGCTTTTGCACGAACTGAACCTGGATCCGTATCAATCTTGTCCCAGTCCTCTTCCATGGGCATGGTGAAAGGATGATGCATAGCCATGAAGCGGTTCTCTTCATCCGACCACTCCAGAAGCGGGAACTCCGTAATCCATACGAAGCGGAATTCATTCGGATCCATCAGGCCAAGCTCCTGGCCCAGTTCCAGCCTCAATGCACCCAGAACGTTCCAGACAATCTTGTTGCGGTCCGCCGCAAAGAGGAGCAGGTCGCCGGGTTCGCCTTTCATTGCCGAGATCAGGGCTTTCTCCTGGTCCTCAGTCATGAATTTCGCAAAGCTGGATTTAACCGTGCCGTCGGAGTGGATCTGGATATAAGCAAGGCCGCCGGCTCCGATTCCTTTAGCGAACTCAACCATCTTGTCAATTTTCTTCCTGCCAAGGTCTCCCATGGTCTTTGCGTTGATGCCGCGGACGGATCCGTCCTTCTTTGCCAGCGCATTCTGAAAAACGACAAAGTCAAAATCCTTTACGACGTCAGAAACGTCTACCAGCTCCATGCCGAAGCGAAGGTCCGGCTTATCGGAACCATA
>JAXJVN010000063.1:0-48848 GCA_036308545.1 Eubacterium sp.
ATTCACTGGTATGCAGAAAAACGTATCAAGATATCTCTTGGAGGACTGAGCCCGATTCAATACAGGAAGGCTCAGGGACTAGCGGCGTAGGTCCAAGAAAACGTCCGCACTCCCTTTTAATCGTTTTTTCACCGGTGTATAATGTCATGCGTCATTTAGTTTTTTTTGCATCATCAGAAATGATAACACGCTGCTTCAAGCGTGACCAGACCATGATTTTTGGTAAGCACTGCCTGGCAGTCCATCATTCAGGATGAACACTGCTTTCGGATGAAGTTTCAAAAGGAATCCCTATCCGCCCGGTTAGAAATGAGGAAATCTATATGGCTGAGAATACGAATTTAAATCTGCGCAATCAGGTAATTTATCAGATTTTTGTCCGCCAGTACAGCGAGGAAGGAACATTCGAGGCGGTGCGCCGCGATCTGGACCGCATTCGCGATCTGGGAGTCGATATCATTTACTTTGCTCCGATCTATCCCATTGGAGAAGCGGCACGCAAAGGCAGCTGGGGAAGTCCCTACTCGATCCGGGACTACCGCGCGGTAGATCCGGCATACGGCACCATGGATGATTTCAAAAATCTGGTGTCCGATATCCATGCCAGGGGCATGAAATGCATGCTGGATATTGTCTATAATCACACTTCCCGCGATTCTGTCCTTGTATCGGAACATCCTGAATGGTTTTATCATAAGGAAGATGGTTCTCTCGGAAACCGGATTGGGGACTGGACCGACGTTGCGGATCTGGATTATTCTCACGCAGATCTGTGGGATTACCAGATTCAGACCTTAGTTGACTGGGCACAAATTGTCGATGGTTTCCGCTGCGACGTAGCGCCGCTCGTTCCGCTTGATTTCTGGAAAAAAGCCAGGGCTGAGGTCTCCAAAGTCCGCCCGGACTGCATCTGGATGGCAGAGTCGGTCGAACCTTCTTTCATCCGCTATTGCCGTTCTCTGGGAATTCCCGCCCTTTCCGATTCTGAACTCTATCAAGCTTTTGATATTGATTACGACTACGACATCAGCGATACCTTCTATGCTGCAGTCGAGGGAAAGACACCCCTGTCCGAGCTGGCAGCTGCCATCAATCAGCAGGAGACCATCTATCCCGCCGGCTACATCAAGCTGCGCTGCCTGGAAAACCATGACCGTGCAAGAGCGGCGTTTCTTTTCCCGAACCGGGAGGCCCTGCTCAACTGGACGGCATTCATCTACTTCCAGAAAGGCATTGCCATGCTCTATGCCGGTCAGGAATTCTGCAATGTCCTGCATCCCTCACTCTTTGAGAGAGAACCCTTCAGCCGCAGGACCGGAGACGACCTGACCTCCTTCCTGAAGCGTCTGTTTGTCATCCGGAAGAATCCCACCCTGACAGACAGCTCTTATCATGTGAGCGCCTGCCCGGGAAATTTCCTTGTGGCAGAGCATGTGGAAAATAAAGCGGTTGAAAGAACAGGTGCTAAAGTCTCTTCCGAGGGCAGACGCCTGATTGGCATCTTCAGCTGCGACGGCAGACCCGGGCTGGTAAAACTCTGCGGCAGAGGGCCGGAAGAAGGAGCCGTACTGTCCGCACCGATCGAAGACGGAACCTATGAAAACCTGATCGATCACGAATCTTATCAGGTTTATGAAGGGCACCTGTCCTCCAAAGGCCTTCCGGTCATCTTTGGCAGGTGATGTCCCGGCGTCTTGTCCCCGTCACAAAAATGTGCTATATCTAGGAATATATTTACGTCGGGTGACTTTTTTAAGTTTTTACTGAAGTGACTTTTATAAGTTTTTACTGAAGTTTATTTGAGAAAAAAGGAGCGTTTTCTATGAAAAACATCTCATGCAGATCATCCCTCTTGCAGCTGCTGCCATGCTTGTAACAGCATGCGGAAGTGCAGCGCCTGAAGCAGCCTCTTCCTCTGCTGAAGCCGTAACTTCTGCAGTTTCTGCAGAATCCACCGTTTCAGATGAAACCGTGACCGCAGCGTCTGAAGAAGCCGTAAGCTCCGCTTCGGTCGAAGAAGAAGCAGGAACGGAAGAAGTGACAGCAGCAAGTTCCACAGCGGAAGCGGAACCTGCGGAAGAAGCTCCGAAGACCTACCTGGCTGTCGGAACTCCGGATGAAACGGCCAGCCATTTCAATATCACCAATGCGACCGGAAAAGAAATTACCGGCATTGCCGTTTCCGTAAATGGCAAGGATGACGGCACTGATCTGCTGGAGCATTCTCCTGCGATCGCAGACGGAGATATCCGCACGCTTTATGTTCCGGCTGCAGAGGGGGATGCTGAGTATAAGCTTACGCTCACATTTGCTGATGAAAGCCAGGGAACGCTTCACAGTCTTCCGTTCGGTGACGCAGATGACGCGACAATAGAAGAATCTGAGGATATCATCTATCTGACTTACACAAGCCTCTCCGATGGAACCGAGATAAATACACTTGATGCTGAGAAGCAGGCGATTGCAGATGAGGAAGCTGCCGCTGCAGCGGCGGCAGAAGCAGCAAAGCAGGCCCAGGCTGCTCAAGCGGCTCCGGCTCCCGCACCCGCTCCGGCTCCCGCACCCGCTCCGGCTCCTGCACCAGCCCCTGCTGCATCCAATCCGAACGAGGGATGTATCGGAGATGACGCTCTGACTTATTAATTCCATTCATCTAATTTCTGTGTAAAGCTTAAAAGACCTTCGGCAGCAATCCTGCCGGAGGTCTTTACATACCGCTCTATTTATCAGATACTTCTTACAGACACAGTATCGGAAACCATTTTCTAAGTTGTTAATATGGAAAGAAAGGGACATGGGTTTATGTCTATTACCACGCCGGCAATTGAAAAAAATAAGATACTTCATCACGGCAAAATATACCACCTGTCAAACTTAAGAGCTTTGAGCTGCTTTTGTATTGTAATCCTTCATACCTGTCTTCTGGCAGTCAGACAGTTCCAGCCCTCTTTCCCGCTCCACGTCGCTTCCTCGATCATCCGCAACCTCGTCATGTGGGCAGTCCCCATGTTCGTCATGGTATCCGGAACGCTTCTGCTTGACCCCGGTCATGATGTTACGCTGAAAAAAATTTTTAAAAAGTATATCCCCAAGATGCTCCTGGCACTGGTCCTATGTACCATTGCTTTCGAATTCTACGACGTGATGACCGGAGAAGTCACAGGAGTAAACATAGCCCTGGATATCATCCGGCGTATCCTGACAGGGGACGGCTGGCTTCACATGTGGTACCTGTACCTGATGGTAGCCCTCTATGTCATGCTCCCCTTTTACCGGATGGCGGCAAAAAATATTGATAAGGAAGGTCCTTATCTGCTTCTGATCTATGTCGTTTTCCAGTCGGTTCTTCCCCTCATTCAGACACTGACAGGACAGGCAGCAGGTTTTTATATCTGCGTAGCGACTATTTTCCCCTTCTACTTCTTTGCAGGATATCTGATCAGTACGGGGAAGGTGAAGATAAAGCGTTCCATCTGCCTTGCACTGACTGTCCTATGCCTTGCGTTCATCATTGGACTGACCGTCGTAAGCGTTCAGCAGAAGTCTTCGACGCTTGGCAGCCTTCTGGGAAATTACTCCTTCCCGCCGGTCCTGGTACTTTCCATCTGCCTCTTTCAGATGGTTAATCCAACAGAAAAGGCGAATCCCTTCCTGCTGGCGATTGACCGCTGTTCCTTTGGCATCTACCTGATCCACGTGCCGATTATCAAAATGATCTACCGCATCTTCAATCCCTATGAGCACGGCGGTATTTTCATGCTGCTTCTCACGGCAGTCATCGTTATGGCAGTCAGCTATGCCCTCACATGGGTATTCCTGATGATACTCAGTCTGATCAGAAGAAGAAAACTATGAGGCTAAAAAATTGTCCCTTTAGCCGGTTAAAAAAATGGGGAAACGATTAAGGACCGTTTCCCCATTTTTTCTTATTCAGAAATTTTTTTATTTTTTCAATGCGGCTGCCAGGTCTGCTGCTGCGTCCAGGATCAGGATGATTCCAATGACGCGAAGAGCAAAGTCAAAAACACCAAAGCCGCAGATCAGCAGAATCGCGCCGAAAACGATATCCGGGATTGCCGATACCGGCAGGACGAAGAACTTCTGGATACCGATAATCAGGAGGCAGATACCCAGGATGAGCGGAACTGCATCCAGAATACTGTTTGGCTTTGCCAGCGCGTAGATACCGATCATAACGGTAACTGCGCCCCAGATAAGAGCTCCGTAATTTTTAAACTGAGATTTTACAAAAGTAATGATCTCATAAATCCCGTAAAGCAGGACCAGAAGCCCGGCGACCCGGATGAAGGACGCCATAAGACTCTTAGGTGCCAACAGCATAAGAATGCCCAGAACCAGCATCAGGGCAGCTGTGCTGATGTTATTTTTCTTTTTTTCGTTACTCATAATATGATTTCCTTTCCGTCAATAAGATAACGATTGTATTGACGGATACAGTATAGCATTTCCTGTGGCAAAGTGACAGGCACTTTGCCACCTCTGTTCTCAGCCAAAGGGACAGGCAGCATAAAGCGGCGCTGATTTTCTGTGGTGCTGCCTGCCGGTGGCAGGTGTTTAGCTTGTGACCGAGCGAAGCGAGATCACCGCTTAGCGACGACTGAATCGGAAGACGGGACCAGCACAAAGTGCCTGTCACTTTGGCCCCTCTGCAGTCTCGAAGAATTCCCTGACTGCCTGCAGGTAGTCTTCTTCTTTTCTGGATTTCAGTATTTTCTTTAACCCTTTTTTATTTTCTGCAAAAGCCAGGCGGACATACTCCCATAATGCTTTCATCTTGATCAAAGCGTTCTGTTCTGAACCGTAAGCTTCCCGGTAAGCAAGATATACCTCTGTCAGAAATGCCTGATATTCTCTGTTTAAAGCCGGCGAAGTTGTTTTTTCTTCCATACATAGGGCAGGATCCGTCAGCAATCCCCTTCCGATCATGACCCCTTTCAGGTTCGGAAAGCGTCCGGCAATCCGTTCAATATCTTCTATGGTATGGATATCACCGTTATATATCAATGGTGCTTTAATCTCTTCCGCATATTCCGTAAAAACGTCTTCCCGTACAGGACCTTTGTAAAAATCCTCCCGCACTCTGGCATGGACAATGAGTTCAGAGACGGGATAGTCATTATAAATTTTTAGCAGTTCCCCGAACTCTTCCGGATCCTGCATGCCCAGCCTGGTCTTGATCGACAGCTTCATACCGTCGGCTTCAATTGCCGGAAATGACCGGTCCAGGAATTCCCTGAGTTCGTCCGGATCCTTCAGCATGCCGGCTCCTTTTCCTTTCGGAACAACTGTAGCAGACGGACAGCCCAGGTTAAGATTCATCTCCGGATATCCCATATCCTTCAGAACGCCTGCCGCCCAGATCAGCTGATCCGGGTCTTTTGTCAGAATCTGCGGAACCAGACTCCCGTCTCCAATACGAAACGCCGGATTGCTTTCCGGCTCAATCTCCTTCCGGTCGTGAGGATTGAACGTCAATTCCCGGTTGGTGGACAGAAAAGGCGTAAAGTATTTATCGATTCCCGGAAAAAATTTATGATGGACGTTCCGGTATGGATAGGTCGTAAAGCCCTCCATTGGAGCAAAAAATAGTTTCAAGGCACTTTGCCACCTCCAATTATGCGAATGATGATACAATAGCTATGATAATTATAACCTGTAAAAAATCCATCATGAAGAAGGTACAATATGCCGTCAGCAAAGTCCAGCCGTACAGTAAATTAATACAGAACTCTGTGAAACGAAGAGGCATGCGGTGCTGCCTTCGCCCTCCTGCTCTTCCGGCAGGTGGCAAAGTGACAGGCACTTTGCCACCTCTGAAAGGACAGTATTTCGGATGTTTTTCCATAAGAACAGAAATTCTGAAAAAAAGAATGCAAAAGAGAATGTTCTGGCATATAATGCAGAGGCGGAAAAACCTGTCGTCCGCTGCAGTATCTGCACCGGAGAGCAGGTAGCCGGCTTCCGGAACCTGTCGACAGGCGAATTCCGGGAGGCGGTCCTGATCCGCACGCCGGAAGATCTGGAGACTTTCAAAAAAGCCTGCGGCGTCCGGAAAATTGAAAACATCTATTAAGGGTAAAGTATGGCAAAAACATCAGCAGATAACAACAAAATCATTACGGGAACAATCTGGAAGCAGCTCCTGCTTTTCTTCTTCCCCCTTCTCTTCGGCACTTTTTTTCAGATGCTTTATAATACGGCGGATTCTGTCATTGTTGGACGTTTTGTCGGAGTCGGTGCCCTTTCTGCGATCGGCGGCGCTGCCGCCCAGATTGTAGCCCTGGTCGTCGGTGCTTTTCTAGGGCTCTGCTCCGGTGCAACGGTCGTCATTGCCCAGTATTACGGTGCCGGCAAAAAAAGCAGTGTGGAAACCGCTGTTCACACTGCCGTCGCTATGTCTTTAGGGCTTGGCATGATACTGGCTATCACGGGCGCCATACTGGCAAGACCCATGCTGGTCCTGATGGATACCCCCTACGAAAGTCTGGAAGATTCCGTCATTTATCTGATCATTTATTTTATCGGAATGCCGGTCAACCTTCTCTACAACATGGGTGCCGCAATTTTAAGGGCGATTGGCGATTCCAAACGACCTCTCTATTATCTGATCGTGTCGACGCTCACCAATATCGTCCTCGACCTGCTCTTCGTTGCGGGATTCAAAATGGGTGTTGCAGGTGCGGCAATTGCCACCGTACTCTGCCAGGCAGTCTCTGCCATTCTGGTCCTTGTCTGCCTTCTGAAGGCAGACGACTGCTACCGTCTTGATATCCGGAAAATACGAATTAACTGGTCCTGCCTGAGACAGATTCTGTGGATTGGCATTCCTTCCATGATTCAGTCCATGGCTTATTCGATTTCCAACGTTATTCTCCAGGTCGTTGTGAACGGCTTCGGCACTTATTACGTAGCTGCCTGGGCGGTCTGCAGCAAGGGCGACCAGGTCTTCTGGATGATGAGCAATTCCTTCGGAATCGCCGTTACGACCTTCATCAGCCAGAATTACGGAGCCGGCCTCTTCGAACGTGTAAGAAAATGCCTGCGTCAGAGTATCCTGATCGATCTGGTCATGACCTCTGTCACCCAGGTCTGTCTCTATCTTTCGGCGCCTTTCATCACAAACCTGTTCACAACCAATCACGCGGTAGCCGGACTTGGCGTCTACATGATGCGTTTCTTTATCCCGACCTACCTGCTCTTCCTCTGCATAGAAGTCTTCGCGGCAGTCCTGCGGGGGATTGGCGACCCGCTCCTGCCCATGATCATTGACATCAGCGGCGTCTGCCTCTTGAGGATCCTCTGGGTTGTTTTTGCCCTGCCCCACTGGCCCGGCTTCGACACCGTCATGTACAGCTACCCGGTATCCTGGGCAGTAACCTCTGTTCTCATGGTTGTTTATTACCTGGTCCGGTGGCGGAAGAAATTGAGCGTAAAATCCGCATGACTTTATATACGTCTTATGTTTGATTTCTTCGTGTCTTATGCTTCCTGAATAAAATACTGCCTGAATAAAACAGGAAAGCTGCACATCGTCACAATGGCTGTTTTGGTCTATCGTTTCGGAAAAATTCCTGATCATTCAAAGAGCCCCGTCAAATTCTGGCGGGCTCTTTTTGTTTTTGTTTAAGTGTTCTGCCCATTTGTTCTTAATTTTTTCACAATTTTCTAGTGTACTTTCCCGCTGTTTTCCGTTATTATAGACAATACAGACGGATGTTTTCCAATTCGGGCACATTTTCCGATTGTCAGGAGAATGTCCGGTCTATAAAAAATGTCGCTGATTGGATTTTTTTCATAAGGAGGATTTAAGAGATGGGAAACAAATATGCAGGCACAAAAACTGAGAAGAACCTTCAGGAAGCTTTTGCAGGAGAGTCACAGGCAAGGAACAAATATACTTATTTCGCATCCGCTGCGAAGAAAGCCGGCTATGAGCAGATTGCTGCCCTCTTCCTCAAGACGGCTGACAATGAAAAGGAGCACGCTAAGCTCTGGTTCAAAGCCCTGGGCGGAATCGGAACGACCGCTGAAAATCTCGAGGCAGCTGCTTCCGGCGAGAACTATGAGTGGACTGACATGTACGACCGCATGGCTAAGGATGCCGATGAAGAAGGCTTCCACGATCTGGCTGAGCAGTTCCGCGGCGTTGCTGCAATCGAGAAGGCACACGAAGAGCGCTACAGAAAGCTCCTGCAGAACATCAATTCTGAGGAAGTCTTCAAAAAAGCCGGCGTTACCGTATGGGAATGCCGCAACTGCGGCCATATCGTAGTCGGAACCACTGCTCCCGACCTCTGCCCGGTCTGCAAGCATCCCAAGAGCTTCTTTGAGGTAAGGAGCGAGAATTATTAATCAAAGCAATAAGCGAGAACTTTTTTTAATCTGCTTTGATTTCATTCTATAAAGTTACTGTAAAAGGAATTACGGATAACAAAATGTTTGATTAAGCACTGATCCCGCATATAGGAAAATCCGTTTTTCTATATGCGGGATTTATTTACGCGAGTGCTGCTGGTCTCCGGTGGAGACCGCCCTTGCAGTGACCAAACGAAGTGAAACACTCGCAGAGCGTGTTTCGCCTCGTTTCAGCAGTCTTCCTGGAATCGCCGTAATATGAGGAGGCTCAGAATGAGAAAAGAATTTTCATTTCCGTCTGCTGATGGAAAAACATCAATCTATGCCGTGAAGCGCGTCCCGGATGACGGACGCTGCCGCGCAGTCATCCAGCTGACCCACGGCATGGTGGAATATATCGGAAGATACAAGGCCTTCGCGGATTTTCTGGAATCCCAGGGCTTCGTGGTCGTAGGACATGACCATTTGGGACACGGTCATTCCGTCACAGGCGACGAAGAGCTCGGGTTCTTCGATGACGCAGATCCCGCAGGCGTCCTGGTTAAAGACATGGATACCCTGCGCCGCATGACCCAAAAGGAATATCCCGACCTTCCCTATATCATGTTCGGCCACAGCATGGGCTCCTATCTCCTCCGCATGTACCTTTCACAGTACGGAGAAGGCCTTGCCGGCGCCATCATCTGCGGGACCGGCTATGAGAAGCCGGGGACGACAGGCTTTGCTTTATGGTACATCAATCTTCTGACTAAGCTGCACGGCTCCCACTACCGCAGCAGCAAGGTCCAGCAGATGACCTACGGCAAACCCTATAAAAAATTCGACACCACGGGCGCTCATCCCGAGCAGAGCTGGCTGTCCAAGAACATTGAAAGTGTTAAAACTTACTATCAAGACCCCTGGTGCACTTACACCTTCACCCTGAACGGCTACCGCGGTCTGCTTGAAGCAGTTCGTTACAGCGGCGATCCTGCCAATATCGACAGGATTCCAAAAAATCTTCCCCTTCTTATCATTTCGGGGAGAAACGATCCGGTCGGAAACCTGGGCAAGAACGTAGAGCTGGTGCGTGACCTTTATCAGAAGGCTGGAATTGAAGACATCACCCTGCACCTCTACGACTACGACCGCCACGAAATTCTAAACGAGCCGGACCATGAACAGGTCTATAAGGATATCCTGGAGTGGACAAACCGCATTCTCGGATAAGTGGCAAAGGTGGCATTGTGCCTGTCACTTTGCCACCTCCCGCTCGCTTCTCGCTTTTTCGGACAGGAAGAAGCGGATGTTGTCGATGCTGTCCTTGGATGCGACTGCCTGCCCCCTCAGGACGTAGTTCTTGTCGTCGTCTATGATGTCCAGCATCAGTCCGGCGTAATAGGGGTCCAGCTGCTTTCCGGCGTTTTCTTTTATGACCTTGCGGATTTCTTCCTGGGGCATTGCCGCCCGGTAGGAGCGGTTGGACGCCATGGCATCATAGGTATCCGCCACCGCAATGATGCGTCCTTCCTCCGGAATGCTGTCCCCCTTGAGGCCGAAGGGATATCCTGTCCCGTCGTAGCGTTCGTGGTGATAGAGGGCTCCGACCCGGATTCTCGGAATTTCTGAAATACCCGACAGGATTTCTCCGCCCATGGTTGGATGTTTTCGAATCTCCTCGTATTCTTCCTCTGTCAGTTCTCCGGTTTTTCTTAAGATTGCGCCGTGAACGCCAATCTTGCCGACGTCATGGACCATTCCCAGGTAGTAAATGTTTCTCTGAAATTCCGTGCTCTTGCCGGCCCTTCTGGCAAGCTCCCGGGAGTAAAGAGCGACGCGGATTGAATGCCCCTGCGTATAGATGTCCTTGGCATCGATTGCGCCAACGATAGCCTCGACAAGCTGATTGGTCAGCTTTCGCGAATGTTCCCGTTCCTTCTTCAGTTTCTCGTTCGAATAAACAAGCGTCGCTGCCACAAAAAGCAGGCTGATAATGATTAAAATTGCGATGAATGTGTGGTTCAAAACCGATTATTCCTTTCCATTGCCGCATGTCCCATCGCCGCATGTCTGCACGGAACCAGCCAAAGTGACTGTTACTTTGGCTGGTTTTTCAGTTCTTTCTTATTCTCGTACATACGGGAATCCGAAATTCTCGCCGCTTCCTTCAGCTTTCTTCCTTCTGCCTCGGATATGGCAGCATAGCCGCAGGCGATATGGAGCGGGTATACAGTAGTCTCTTCCGCATTGTAGCCGCCTTCCAGTTCCCGCATTTCTTCTATAAGCCGGACAGCTCTTTCCTTCAGGTCCCGGCCTGTCATCAGGGCCATGAACTCATCTCCTCCGGTACGGTAGTATTTTGCCGTTTTTCCAAAGGACCTGCCCAATACATCAGCAGCCGCCCGGATATGAGCATCTCCCTTGTCATGTCCCAGGCTGTCATTGACCTGTTTGAGATTGTTGATATCGAAGCTGATGACCAGGAAATCATAAGATTCATCCGCTTCTGCTGCTTTCTGAAGCTGATCCCCATATTCTTCGTAAGCAGTTCTGTTTCCGCACCCGGTCAGGACGTCCGTATAGGCCAGCTTCTCCAGCACCTCCGAACGGCCGGCAATATGCGCCCGCTCAATAGAGGTCTTGGTAAACTGAGTGATCATCAGTACCATCATGATGACGGAACCAATGCGGGTAGCAAAGGCTGAGTCCGCGTTTGGTACCTGAGGCAGGACGTAACGAAGGCCGTCCACAATGATGCTGACCATGAAAGCGGTCATGCCCATGATGACCAGCCACAGCGGTTTTTCGATATCCTTCTTTTTTCTGTGATAGCGGAATGTCTTGTAGAGGCTGAAAAAAAGTCCTCCCAGGCTGACGCCGAAGATCAGGTAGATCAGAGAAAGCGTCCTATGCCAGGTCTTAAAGTGGAAGGATGTCTGGATTTCCACCGTCAGCGTAAGTCCCATGCTGACCAGCATGACGATCCAGTCCAGGCGCCTGCTGCGCCAGCTCAGGGTAGAAACACAGAAGCGGTAGAAGAAATAGGTCATCATGCAGATGCAGAAATTGTCGATCTGCAGGAATTTAATGGTTCCCGATCCCATTACAAGCATTGGAACCTGGGTTTCAATAATACTCCAGGTACCTAAGAGAATGGCAAAAATGCCAAGAGATGAATAGTCCTCATTCCTGCCTTCTGTTTTCGGCTGGGTCAGGACCATGAAGATCAGAGCTGCTCCCAAAACTACAAGGAGAAAACTCAAAATCAGGGAAACCCCATATTTTTTTATAAAAAATTCTACATAAGAACTTGTAGAACAGATCATCATATTGGAAAAAAGGACAGCGGAATCCGCATAGGATGGTTCGATCTCCAGTCGCACTTCCCTGCCGGCCATGTCCGGAATCAATTCAATATGATAGAAGTACGACTCCGGCGTTTCACCGTTCCAGGGCTCCACGCTGGACTGGACCAGATTTCCGTCAATATAAAGTTTAAAGGGTAGAAATTTTGCGTCGAAGTGCAGATGGTCGTCCGAATAGAGCTGATCCGGCAAATTCTTTGTCAGAACAAGCGTCTGGTCCGGCTGAAGGAAACGGAAGACCTTCCTTCCGGATACAGACTGTCCGTCCTCTGTCTTCCAGCCGTCCTCAAAAGAAATACTTTCTTCATATGGGCGGTTGCTTTTCAGGGTCACTTCTCCCTGCGTAAAGTTCAGGGCCCAGGCAATCGCGGTCAGTATGACCAGGACAATGACAAGCGCAATCCCGGATTTTTTTTGACTGTTAATCATCACAGGCTTTTCCTCTGTCCCGGCAGAAACGCCGGCTGCTGTAAACGATACGCTATACTTGGCTATAACTTCCGTACAATTTTTTGCTTTTGAAAAACACTTCTTCAGTATAGCAGAAATTTACGCATAGCGTTCATTTATTGCTTCATTTATTACAATTCCCGCAACTGATGTTCCGGTGTGTTGCTGTTAATTAAAAAAGAAATTCTTGTTTATGACAATTGCCTGCTGAACCATATAGATGCAGCAAGCGCCCCGCCCGGATAAAATCACATTCGGGACAGGGCGCTGATTTTACGACATCCTGTAAATCAACCTACTGCTGTATTTTTTCAAAGCAGGTGCCATCCAAACCGGACGGCTGCCAAAGAGAATCACTCATATCAATTCTGCCTGCCTCAGTCATCGTCCTCGCCAGCCAGACCGACTGTCAGCGCATCGAATGCTTCTTCCGCATCGTCCTTGTCTGCCTCGCTGTAGTAGATGACGCATGTTTTATCCGAAACCTTAATCAGCTGCTGCAGGATGGTGGTGCCGTTCTCGTCGTAAGAATAATAGAGCAGGTCGTCCGTATTGCTGTAAACGTCATTCAGGCCTTCTGCTCCTGCCGCTTCCGCCTCTGCAATATATTCACCCTGTCCCTGCATTTTTTCATAGGTATCAAAGCTGCCCTCTACCAGCTCCTCTCCGTCCTTGGACAGGACCTTGAAGCCATTGTCGGCATTCTTCAGCTTTAATCCGTTGCTGGTATCCAGCTTGACTTCAACAGAATCTCCCGTGTCGAGATTATAAGAATAACTAAAATAAGAAGTGCATCCTGTCAGAACCAGGACAGAGCTCACAACTGCAGCAGTACCGACGAGTAACTTTTTAAAAATATTCATTTTCACACCTTCCTTTATCTGCTTGATTGATATAACTTGCACGCATCCTGCTTGCAAATAGATCTACGCGCAGCCTGTCTGCGTATGAATTGCATCTAACTGATTATACGGTCTTCTATCTGAAATTTCCTACTCAAAATGATATTTTGCAATGAATTTGCTTTATTTTTACAAATATGCAAAATCTAATCCATGTGATTTATGCCTTTTTTTCGAAAATAATTTAAAGTCGAATCCCCTCTTTGCATCCAACTATTCGTTTTTTTTGCTTATTCTGAAGAAAAGCGGTACAATAGGGCAGAACTGAGCATTTATAAAAGTCTTGCAGAATAACATTTTTTAAAGAAAGGAAGTGTTTGAAATGGATTTCAAGACTTTACAAAAAGATATGATTGCTGCTATGAAGGCGCATGACAAACTCCGCAAGGACACCATCTCCGCAATGGTTTCCGGAGCGAAGGCCATCGCGATAGACGCCGGCAGCCGGGACGATATCACGGAAGAAATAGTAAATCGCGCCATCTCCAAAGAGCTGCGCGCAGCGGTTGAACAGTATGAAAGCTGCCCGGATTCCCGCCCGGAGCAGAAGGCGGAATATAAGCAGCGCGTTGACATTATCCGCGAATATGCACCTCAGATGATGTCCGCGGAAGAAGTAAAAAAAGTTCTGACCACTGACTTCGCCGAGGTCCTGGCAACGAAGAACAAAGGGCAGATCATGAAAGCCGTTATGCCCGCCCTCAAAGGCAAGGCGGAAGGAAAGACCATCAATCAGGTCGTTTCCGAACTGATGAAATGAACGATTACATCTGATTTGGGAGATTGCAAATTTTGAAAAAACATCTGGGCATTACGCTTGTACTTACTACCTGCCTCTTAGCCGGCTGCGGCACATCCGGCAGCCCGGCTGGTTTGTCCGGGACATCGGCATCTGAAAGCCTTGCTGCTTCATCGTCAGCTGCTCTTGCTTCAGAAAGCCTGGCAGCCTCTTCGTCGGCTGCCTCTTTGTCAGACAGCGATGCGTCCGAAAGCCTGACCGCTTCATCAGATTCAGCGTCTTCTGAGAGCCTTGTTTCTGCTGCATCGTCTTCTTCCGAAAGACCGGCTGCTGTCAGCTCCTCCGAAGCTTCAAGCCAAACCTCCGCAGCGGAAAGTATTGCGGCAGAAAGCACACAATCGGAAAGTGTTTCTTCCGAAAGCATTTTGTCCGAGAGCACGTCTTCCGAACGTTCCGAAGATGACGGCCGCATTACAGTTATCGGCGACTCCATCATGGTCAGCGTAACCGATGAGCTGCAGGAAGCCATTCCCGAGATCACAATCGATGCGCAAATAGGACGCGTTTTTTCCGCAGGTCCTCCGATCGTATCCTCTATGCTGGCGAATGGCTCCCTTGGAAGCACTGTCATTCTGGAGCTTGGGACCAACGGACCTTTTTCCGTAGAAGAGGGTCAGGAAATCCTGGACCAAATCGGAAAAGAACGAACCGTCTACTGGGTTCTTCCTTATGGCAGGCATCTTGAATGGCAGGAACTGGTCGATGGCGTCATCCGCAACCTTTCCGTGTCCAATCCCAACGTAACCCTGATCGACTGGCCGGCCCAGGCAGCAGCACATCCGGGCTGGATCAATGACGACGGCGTCCATTTGTCCCCCGACGGACAAAAGGGCTATACCCGGATGGTCCTGGACAGCATTGGTTACCAGCCAAAGTGATAGGCACTTTATGCTGGCTGTCCCTTTGGCTGATTGTACAGAAACATCGGAAAATATCAGAAAAAGAGGACCCGTCATTCTGACCGGTCCTCTTTTCTGATATATTGGATGAAATTATAGCTCTCGACGATTTCGAAAAATTTTAGCAGTCTCTCATAAAGCGGTTCCGCCTTTTCGCCGAAGTGATCATGTACCTCTTCTGCTATCTCACCGATGGTACGCGTTCCGTCGATCAGCTGCCAGATAAAGCTTCCGGTCTCGTCCAGGTGGATATAAGAGATGCGGGGCTTTTTAAAAAGCTTCTGAAAAATCGCATTCATGGCACCCTTATTCTCAATGGACAGAGTAACCATTCCCTTCTCATCCGCTTTCCAATCTATAATCTTTTCCGATATAACCGGAATACTGGCTTTATAATAGGCAATTGCCTCGTCTCTCGACATTTTCTTTTTCTTACTCACACACTAGACCTCTAAAATTCACACGCCGCGTCTCTATAATCAATCTCTACAAAATAGATAATCGGATCTGCTGGATTACCTTCTCTACGCCTGTCTTAACCAAGCCAAAAGGGACAGGCTTGCTAAAGAGACTGTCACTTTATGCTGCCTGTCCCTTTGGCTGGCTGTAAAAAAGTGCCAGGCACCGTGGATACGATACCTGACACCTATGCTTCCCGTCAACCTATCGTTCAGGCTTTTTTCTTTCCGTTGGTAAATTTGACGGTCAGACCGATTATGGCTGCGAAAAATACGACGCAGAGAACGTTGGCGACGACCGGATTTGCCATGAAGATTCCGGAAAGGTCCATCTTGTCAGACAAGCCTGCTACTGCGAAGACTGCAAGGAGGATTCCGACAAGGCCTTCTCCTGCGATCATGCCGGAGCAGTAGAGGATACCTCTGTTAACCGTATCCTTCTTCTCTGTTTCGTCCTTGTATTTTTTCTTATCATAGAAGAGACGGACAAGTCCGCCGACCATGATGCAGGCATTCAGCTGTACCGGAAGGTAAACGCCGATTGCGAAGGGCAGGACCGGGATGCGGAGGATCTCAGCTGCAATGGCAAGAACCACGCCGATTCCGACAAGGCCCCACGGAAGGTTTCCGTTCATAACGCCTTCCACGATCATCTTCATCAGCATTGCCTGCGGAGCGCCCAGTTCCTTGCCGCCGAAGCCCCATGCTGCATCAAGCAGGTAAAGGACAGCGCCGATGGTAATGGCTGCGACGATAACGCCGAGGATCTCAGCGATCTGCTGCTTAACCGGCGTAGCGCCGACCAGATAGCCGGTCTTCAGGTCCTGAGAGGTATCGCCCGCGATAGCCGCAACGATACAGATAGTCGTACCGATTGCGATGGCTGCCTTCATTCCGTCCGCGCCGGAAGCTCCTGTTGCCTTCAGAAGGATGGTGGAGAACAGCAGGGTCGCGATTGCCATACCGGAAACCGGGTTGTTGGAGGATCCGACGATGCCGACCATACGGCTGGAAACCGCTGCGAAGAAGAAGCCGAACAGGGCGATCAGGATCGCGCCGAAAATGCCGACCGGAACAGTCGGAACAGCCGCGGTGACAACGATGAGAATGACGATGGCAATAATGACCGTCTTCATGCTCAGGTTCTTGTCTGTACGGAGGGTACTGTCTCCCTGTCCTCCCTTAAGCGCCTTCATGGAATCACGGAAGGTACGGATGATCATCGGGAAGGACTTAACCAGGGAAATGATACCGCCTGCTGCCAGAGCGCCTGCACCGATATAACGGATATAGGAGCCCCAGATTGCGCTTGCGCCGCCCTCAGCATACATCTGGGCAATCGGAACGGTGCCGGGATACATGGTCGCTTCGCCGCCGAACAGAACAACAATCGGGATCAGGACCATCCAGGCAACGAGACCGCCGGTGAACATGAAGGAAGAAATCCTGGGCCCGCAGATATATCCGACGGAAAAAACAGCCGGGTAGATCTGTGTTCCGATCTCGCCGTGATATTTTTTGAACGGAATATCCAGCTCGCCCGGAACAGCCTTGAGGCCGTCGATGACGAATTTGAATGCTGCCGCAATTCCCAGTCCTGAGAATACAGTTGCTGCAGCTTCGCCGCCTTTCTCACCTGCCAGAAGGACTTCAGCGCATGCGGTGCCTTCCGGATAGGGAAGAACGCCGTGCTCCTTGACAATGAGCGCATTGCGAAGGGGTACCATGAAGAATACGCCCAGAAGTCCGCCGATCAGGCAGATGATCATCATCTCGATCAGACTGGGCTTGTCCATGACGCCTTCTTTTGCCCACAGGAACATAGCCGGCAGTGTGAAGATCGCGCCGGCAGCCAGAGACTCGCCGGCAGAACCAACGGTCTGCACATAGTTGTTCTCAAGAATGGAATCGCGCTTGAGCAGAATTCTGAGAACGCCCATAGAAATAACGGCAGCCGGAATGGATGCTGAAACAGTCATGCCTACGCGGAGACCCAGATAGGCATTGGCTGCGCCGAATACCACCGACAGGATCATACCTGCGATAACAGAAAACGCTGTCATCTCCGGCATAATTTTTTCCGCGGGAATATACGGCTTAAAATTTGTTTTGTTGTCCATAACAAAACCCCCTGAAAAAAAATATTACTGATCTTTTCTAAGGAAACGGAAGTTCATAAAACATCAGTCCATCGAAAAAATCAGCTGCGGTAATTATATCACATGAATATTTTTTATTCTATCAGGGCATGCCCTTATATTTTCCTGTGATTTTCGAAATATTTTCTGTTTAATTAAATAACGATAAAAAAAATGGCACCTTTTTCATCAAGGGCCGATAGAAAGTTCACCTTTTTAATGATAAAGGTGTAAAAAGAACTTTTTTATATTTTTTTTATATTTTTGGCTGACCACAGGGACGGTTCTATTGGCGAGCCTTGCTCTGCCCACGGGGCTGCAAGAATCGTCCCCGTGGCTGGACTCGTCAGAAGACCGTCCCCATGGCTATACGGGGCTGCACTCGCCGGAAGAACCGTACCCGTGGCTAGTTATCAGCCGCAGAGCTGCAGGATTGCTTCTGCGTATACTTTTGTCGCCGCAACCAGGTTGTCGATGTCTATGAATTCATCTGCTCCGTGCATATGGGTATCAACATCCGGAAGCACTGCTCCGAAGGCAACGCCGTTCTTGAGGTGGTGGACATAGGTGCCGCCGCCGATGGCGATTGCCTCGCCCTTCAGGCCGGTTACGTCTTCGTATGCCTTGAGCAGGGTCTGGACGAACTTGCTGTCTCCCGGAACTGCGTGCGGCTCGACCATGCCGGGCGTGGACCAGTCGAAGCCGGCAGCCTCTGCGTTTTTCTTTGCCACGTTCTCGCAGTTTTCCTTTGTCGCCATGACCGGGGTCCTGGAATCGAACTGGACCTCGATATGCTCAGGATCGATATGATAGAGGTCCAGCGTGCAGGTGAGGTCGTGAGATTCTTTGTCGGACATCTTGATGCCGATGCCGGATCCATCGGTCACGCCGTAGGGGAAAAGCTCCGGAATCCTTTTGACCAGCTTCATCTCTTCAGAATCAGCCAGCGGAAGCTTCGTAAGAAGGATAACCGCTGCCAATCCGGCATTTCGTCCGGTTTCCGGCGTAGATGCATGCGCGGACTCTCCGATTATGGTGATTTCCTGATCGCCTGTTACGGAAATCTCAACCTCGCATGCTTTTTCAACTTCCCGGATTGCAGTTTCCGTTTCTGCACCAGCCATGTCCAGGCCTTCGAAGCGGACGACTGCCTTCTGCGGTACTGCGTTGAACGCAATACCCGCATCCAGAGAGCGCACTCTGGGAAGCGATTTGTCTTCCTTAAAATTCTTAGAAAGAATGCCAAGGAACTGACCTTTTTCTATATTAATCAGCGGGAATTCCGCGTCCGGCGAGAAGGTCATCTCCGCTTCCGGTTCCGTCGCGTAATAATGGGCAATGTCCTTGGAGCCGGTCTCCTCATCAGAGCCCAGGATCATGCGGACGCCTTTTTTCAAAGGAATGCCGCTCTCTTTGATCGCGCGCATAGCGTAGAGAGCACAGAGGGACGGTCCCTTGTCATCACTGGTGCCCCTGCCGTAGAGTCTGCCGTCCTTTTCGATTACGTGGAAGGGCTCGGTCACCGTCCAGCCCTCGCCTGCCGGAACGACGTCCATATGGCCCAGCATATCCAGACTGCGGGGCAGGTCCGGATCCAGGTCTGCCGTCACGCAGTAATTGTCATAGTTTTTCGTCGTGAATCCATATTTGTCGCAAAGCGTCTTGGCAGCCATCAGTGCTTGGTAGGGCGCATCGCCAAAGGGATGGTCCCCCTTCGCTTCCCCGAGTACGGACGGGATCGCGCAGAGCGCCTTCACGTCCTCGATCATTTCTTCCATATGCCCGTCAATCCAGGCATTCACCTTCTCGTTCATAAGTTACAGCCTCCTGTGGTATTTTTATACTGAATCAGATTGTACCACAAGAAGGCGGCAAAGTGTTGATCAAGGTGACAGAGTGCCGGTCGCTTTGCCACCTGCCAGGCATTTTGTCACCTCCGGCATTTAATAATTGAAAAGCCTAGTGAAACGGTATACAATAATCAGACCGCACCATTATTTTGTTAAAAAAAATTCTACGTTTATATGCTTGATTGAGGGAGTATTGGATGGACCAGTTTGCAAGAACACAGCTTTTGATCGGAAAAGACGGAATTGAAAAATTGAAAAACTCCCGCGTGGCTGTTTTTGGCATCGGCGGCGTGGGCGGATACGTCTGCGAAGGGCTTGTCCGGAGCGGAGTCGGATCTTTTGACCTGATTGACGACGACCGGGTCTGCCTTACCAACCTGAATCGTCAGATCATCGCCACCCGGAAGACCGTCGGACAATATAAGGTTGAAGTCATGCGGGACCGGATACTGGACATCAGCCCCAATGCCCAGGTCCGCATTTATAAGTGCTTTCTCCTGCCGGATAATGCCGAATCCTTCCCCTGGGATGAATATGATTACGTGGTCGACGCCGTCGATACCGTTACGGCAAAGATTGAACTGGTCATGAAATGTCAGGAGCATCATGTTCCCATCATCAGCTGCATGGGAGCAGGCAACAAGCTGGACGGTACCCAGTTCAGGGTGGCGGATATCTACAAAACGAAAATGTGCCCGCTTGCCAAGGTCATGCGGCACGAGCTGAAAAAGCGCGGGGTAAAAAAACTGAAGGTTGTTTATTCCGAAGAGAAACCGATCCGTCCCCTTGAAGATATGTCTGTCAGCTGCCGGGAGCACTGCATCTGCCCGCCCGGCACCGAGCATAAATGCACCGACCGCCGGGATATCCCGGGGAGCGTTGCTTTCGTGCCTTCCATCGCCGGACTGATCATAGCCGGAGAAGTCGTAAAAGACCTGATTGTAGTAAAGGAGCAAAAGTGACAGGCACATAAAACCGGACCTTGTTCGAATTTTTTCCGGCGCACCCCCTCCATTCAGGCTTTTTTTTTCCCCTAATTATGGTATGATTAAGGTAATTAATATGATGCGTGTGCTGATCAGTCGTTTACTCGCCGGCAGGCAAGCTTGCTGTGCATGATGACTTTTTGCACTGGTGTCATCATATTCATTTCTAATGCATGGTATGGATATTGGTTGTAAGGTGTGATGGCTATGTCAGAACTGGATTCTCGCAGCGATCTTGATTATTTAACAGGCTTACCCGGCGTGCAGACTTTCCTTCAGGAAAGTTACCGGCATGCTGAGGAAGAATATGCCGCAGGCATGTTCCCCTTAAAAAGCGCAGTCTGCTTTGATATCAACAACTTCAAGCTTTACAACAGTCTCCATGGCAATGAGAAGGGGGATCAGTGTCTCCGTCAGGCTGCGGAAATCCTGAAATCCGTCTTCCGCGGCGAACTGGTCTGCCGTTCCGGAGGAGATACCTTCCTGACCATGGCTGAACGCGGTGCCGCTGTGGCCAAGGTCGAAGACGCCTGCTGCAGGATCGATGGTCTCTTAAACCATCCCAACATCCGTGCCAGAGCAGGCATTACCCAGGTCGTCGACAAAGACCTGATTGAAAAAATCCGTAAAAATAAGGCTTATTTTTTCGACCAGGCCCGCATAGCCTGCGATTCGATCCGCGGAAAAACGGACTGTACCTGGGTCTATTACTCGCCGGAAATGGACAAAAATCACCGCGACCGGGTTTTCATTCTCAGCCATTTCGACGAAGCTTTAAAAAACGGCACCATTCAGGTCTATTTTCAGCCGGTCGTGCGTTCTCTGACCGGAAAGTTCTGCAACTCAGAAGCCCTTTCCCGCTGGATTGATCCGGAATACGGCTTCATCAGCCCTGCGACCTTCATACCGGTCCTGGAAGAAGCCAGACTGATCCACAAGCTGGATCTTTACGTTCTCCGGGAAGCCGCAAGGATCCTGCGCTATGAGATCGATCATGAGATTCCCTATGTGCAGATATCGGTAAATTTTTCCCGCATGGACTTCGTCCTGATGGACCCCTTCGCCGAAACGGAAAAAATAATAGAAGAATTCAAGATTCCGCGGAAGCTCATTTCCATCGAAATAACAGAGACTGCTCTTCTGGAAGAAAAAAGTGTCCTGGCAGCGGAAATAGACAAGTTCCGTTCCGCCGGCTACGACGTCTGGCTGGACGATTTCGGGACCGGCTATTCGTCTCTGAACGTACTGGCTGACTTTAATCTGGACGAGATCAAGCTGGACATCGAATTTCTGCGCAACTACTCCGAATCGAAGAAGAAAGTGATCCAGGCCATTGTCATGATGGCTAAGACTCTGGGGCTGCATACGCTGGCAGAAGGCGTCGAGACCAAGGATCAGGCGGATTTCCTGACTGCTATAGGCTGTGACAAGCAGCAGGGCTACTACTATGCCAAACCCATGCCCTTCCGGTCTGCCGTGCCCTACCCGGAGCAGCGAAAGATTTCTGTAGAAACCCAGAAGGAAGAACAGTTCCTCAATGCCGCAAAAGTCGTAAACGTCATTACAGAAAAACCCCTTGCCGTCTACGTCTACAACGGACAGTACCTGACCATCCTTTACGCCAATGATTCTTTTTCCCGGAATCTTGAGCTGATCGGTTTTCACACGCTGGAAGATGTTAACCGGACCCTCCGCGACCCGGACAAGAAGCAGAACGGCAGCCTCTATGACCTGGCGGAACTGGCGAAAAAGAAAGGCTCCGGCGCCCTCATTGATAAGTTCAATGAAAAATACATGCACCTGAGTGTTGAAAAAATATCAGAAACCGAAGATCTTGTTATGTTCCTGGTCAATATGGAAGAGCTGAACATGAAGCACACCCAGCTGGAATTCTCTCATTTCGGCCGGGAAATGAAAAACTTCAAAAAAATATTCCGCGGAATCTATTACCTGGACCAGGAAAAAAAGACGGTGGAAATTGTCCAGTCCTATCTTCCGGGTTATGACCCCGGTGATGTGATCAGCAATCCGGCTCAGCTTATTTCATCCTACAGTGAGCAGTCCATTCATCCCCGGGACCGGAAGCGGTATCTGGAGTTTATGGAACCCGGCAGTATCTACCGTCTGGCGGAAAGCTCGGAACACTCCGAAGCCGTTACCATGTTCCGCGAAAAAGGGGCTGACGGCAGTTATCACTGGATGATCTACGATGCCGTCGTCCTGAACGATACAAAAAGCAAAGATATCCTGCTGGCCATCCGGGACGACGTTGTCCAAGGGATGGTAGACAGCGAAGAAATACTCGCCGAATACGCCCTGAGTCAGGAGTCAGATTGACACGAGAGTGTCACTTTGACTCCTTGTGGTGCTGCTCTTTTATTTCGTACATTGCCTGGTCGGCTAGGCGGATGCAGGAATCCAGTTCCTGACCTTCCTCGGTATCTCCCCCTGCCGTCATGGAGCCGATACTGACTTCTATTTCTTTTTTCTCCAGTTCTTCCAGCATCCTGAAGCGGATGTCTTCCGTTTCTTTTTTCCCTGTTACCGGACATGCAGCTACGAATTCGTCGCCGCCGTAACGGACCGCAAATCCCTCTTTTGAAAGATTTGATGAAATTGTGCGGGCAATCTGCACGAGCACCCGGTCGCCGTAGTCGTGGCCGTGTTCATCGTTGAGTTCCTTGAAATGGTCGGCGTCGGCGAAGAACACCGCGACCTTCCTGCCGGATCTGATCCACCCTTTAAACTTCTCATTCAATTTTGTGAACGCAGTTCTCGCATAGATTCCTGTCAGCTGATCCTTGTTGTAGATACGCGACAGCTCTTTCAGTGAGATCTCCAGCTGTCTGCCGCTGTACCAGTTCACGAGGAAAGACAGAATCTGGTTCTGGAGCTGGAAAAAGCGCCATTCTGCCGTGATAAAGGCTGGGTCCTTGAGCAGAATATAACCGATTACCGTGTCCCTCACATGAAGGGACATGCAGAAGAAGTTCTGTCCCGCGTTACGGTATGACAGATGCCGGCGAAGCTGCCCTTCGGAAATTCCTTCTGAGATTGGCGGACAGTCCGGCCCATCGCATCTCTCATCCTCTTTTTCAAAAAAAGCCCGGAGCCGCAGATGTGCCTTATCGAATTTTCCGGATGGAAGTACCGGCTGTTTGGTATAGGAGGCATTCTCAGCGCCCATCAGCCGGTCGTCGATGACCGTATAAACGCCGGCGCAGTTTTTTCGGCTGTAGACCCTGGTGATCACGCGCAGGATGTCCTCCAGCGTGCGCATCCGTCCCAGGTCTGCGCTGATCGACGCAAGCTCCAGTTCCTCGTCCTGCTGGGTAAGGGAATCGATGATCTGCCATTTCAGATAGGCTCGGTAATCGACCTGGCCGCTGTTGGCGCATCCGCAGCTTTCGGAAAAAACAACCGGGACGTGCACAAAGTTCTCATGCGGCACAGGATAAATCTGCCTGCCGCAGGAACGGTTCTCCATCATGCGGTCCAGGACCATGGCGGCTTCATAGCCGATCCGTTCCCGGTCCAGAGTCGCGGTCGTGATCTGGGGCTGGAAAAACGACGCCTTATCCAGGTTATCAAAGCCCGTGACGATCACATTCTCCGGGCAGTGCCAGCCATGCTCCTCAAGTTCAAGGATGATGCCGACCGCTATATTGTCATTGGCACAGACAAAAGCATCCGGCAGGGGCTTTATGGGAATCTCCCTTCCCTTCTTATCCGAATCACCCGCTTTCAAAAAGCGGCCGTCATTGTTGCGCGAGCCGGCAGCATTTCTGTTAACTGCAGGCATGGCACCATTAGAAGATTCCGATCCGCCAGCCGCGCGTTCCTCTTTTTCTATTTCATCCCGATCCTTACCGTTGTCCCCGCTCTTATAGATGAAATATTCCCGCACGACTTTTTTGCCGCAGTCAGCCGTAAAATCCCCTGTACTGATCCGGAATTTTTTCTCCGGGATATCATATTTCCGCATACAGTCCCTGAAGGCCCGGGAACGGATGTTGTTCTCGTACTGGTCCTTGGGTCCGCCCGCGAAATGGAAGCTGCTGCATCCGTGCTTTTCCACGAGATGGGCAGTGATTTCTTGGATTGCGGCATAGCCGTCTACGCCGACGTAGGCAATGCCGGGCGTCTCATAGCAGACCGAACACGCCGGCAGTCCGGAAGCCCGGACGCGGTCCAGAAGCTTCTCTTTAACCTTCGCGTCCTGGATATTGGTCACGTCAACAAAAACCGCGTCATAATCATTGAAGTCCGGAAGTTCGAAAAGGGCATACTGGCCACGGTTAAAGGCCTGGTCCTGGTTC
This sequence comes from Eubacterium sp., assembly GCA_036308545.1. Classification (GTDB taxonomy): domain Bacteria; phylum Bacillota; class Clostridia; order Lachnospirales; family Lachnospiraceae; genus Bilifractor. The sequence goes on from JAXJVN010000063.1 coordinate 24,522, forward strand.
CAGTTGCCCCAGGTATTGTACTGGCAGAGAGCGATGTCCCTGTGGTTCTCATGAACGTAGTGCATTATGCCGATCGTCCAGGCATAGGTTACAAACCGGCGCCAGCCGTCTGTCAGCATGAGGATTTTTTTTGCAGAGCGCGCGTCACGGCTTTTGTCATCCCGGTAGGCATAAAGCGCATCTGTAAACTGCAGGATTTTTCTATCCTGAACGCCATTCTGATCTGCGTCCTGCCCGTTTTGCTGGTCTGGATCCTGCTCTTTTTTCCGTAAACGGCAGGCGCCAAGCTGATAGCCGTCCGGAAGCGCGTCGCGGCAGGCCTCCGGTTCCCAGTAGAACAGGCCCAGGCCGTCTCCGTCCGGAACGCTGTGCAGGGCTTTCATCTCCTGCCAGAGCAGCCTCCGCGCATCTTCCGGCTGATCATCCGCTTCTCCGGTCTCAACGATCATGACCGGCAGGCCGTATTTTTCCCGGTAATGGTTTAAGTACCATCTGAACGTATGCTTCACCTTGCCGTTCCAATAAGGATAGAAGGAAAAACCGATGACATCCGCGTGGGCGGTTTTCCTGGCGAAAAAAAGCTCCAGAAGCGGATCGCTGAAGTCTTCCCTGCCGAGGCCCGCGACGTGGCAGATGACCCTTGTATCCGGAAAAACAGCATGAACCGCGTCGGCCCCGCTGTTGAAGCAGCGGACCAGCATCTCCGCATGCGTCTCGAAATCGGCACGCGGATGCATGATCCCGTGATTGATCTCGTTTCCGGTCTGGACCCATTCCGGCTGCAGTCCTTCCTGCGAGAAGCGTTCCATTACGCCTTTGGTATAATCGTAAACCTGCTTAACCAGTGCGTCATCGTCCAGGTCCGCCCAGCCTTTTGGAATCCACTGGATGCCGGGATCTGCGAAATTGTCACTGTAATGCAGGTCCAGCATCAGGCGCATGCCCAGATCTGCCGCGCGATGCGCGATTGCAAGAACGCTTTCTGTATCGCAGCGTCCTAAGAGACAGGTCGTACCGTCCGGCTTGTGAAAGAGGCCGTCATCTGCCGGATCCACAAACAGGCGCAGCCGCACCGCGTTGACGCCGAAGTCCTTCAGGATCTGAAGCGGCTCACGGGTCTTGCCGTCCGGGTCCGCCCAACGGATCCCCCGCTCTTCCATCTGCGTCAGCCAGCCAATATCCACGCCGTAGGCAAATTTTTTATTCGGATTTTTTTCCGTATTCAAAGTCGTTTTCTGCATCTATCTTTCCTTCTTCCTTGACCCGTGCTTTTCTTCTGCCCGTGCTTTTTCTTTCCGCTCGCGCGCTGCATTTATCCCTTAACTGCCCCCGACACTCCTTCCAGATAATATCTCTGAAGGATCATGAAGAGAATGGTCACCGGGACTGCCGCAAGCACACCGCCCGCGCAGAACCTGGTGAAATAGCCCTGGTAATCCGTCACCGTTGCCCATCGCTGCATGGCAACTGCCACATTGTAGGTCGCGTCATTGCCGAACGAAATATAGGACGCCATCATAAAGTCACCCCAGGGAAGCATGAAGGCAGTCAGCATGGTGTAAATGGCAGCCGGACGCGCCAGCGGCAGAATTACCCTGGAAAAAACCTGAAGCCGCGTCGCTCCTTCCAGCATGGCGGCTTCGTCCAGCGACCGGGGTATGGTATCCATAAATCCTTTACAGATATAATATTCCATTCCGGAGCTCGCCGTATAGACCAAAATGAGTCCGGGAATCGCCCCGTTCTCTGTCAGCCCGACCGACTTCAGCAGGAAATAGAGGCAGATCAGGGTCAGGAAGCCCGGGAAAAGCTTCAGCACCAGAAAGAACCTCATGAGAAACGTTCTTCCCCTGAACCGTATCCTCGAAAAGACATAGCTCACGCAGAGGACGATGGCCGTCTGAGCAAGAGCGGTCACCATTGCAAGGATCATGGTGTTGCCGTACCATTTCAGATAATTGGTCTCTCCGGAAAAAAGGAAGCGGTAATTATCCAGAGAAAAATGCCGCGGCAGCAGATAGTCGGTCATGCCTCCGTATTCCGAAGCATAGGACCGGAAGCTCTGCATGACGATCCCGAAGAAGGGAAAAAGCCAGACAAGTGCCAGCACGACAAGCAGGACATAAGAAAGAACGTTTCTAATTTTGCTGTTTTTTCCGGTCTGCATGCCTCTTTCAACTCCTTCAGCTGTAGATATTTTCTTCTCTTACGGATGGCAGGATACGGTAAACGGAAAGCGTCACAACCGCCGTCAGGATAAAAACGATCACGCCTATGACGCTGGCCATCCGGTAGTTGGCGTTATTTACGGTCATCTTGTAAAGCCAGGTGACCAGGAGGTCTGTGTAGCCGGCGTTCTGCGCCCGGCTTGCCGAGAAAGGCCCGCCTCCCGTCAGCAGGTAGATGACATTGAAATTGTTGAGATTGCCTATAAACTGGGTCAGCAGGAAGGGTCCTGTGACGAAGCGCATAAAGGGCATTGTAATATAACGGAAACGCTGCCAGGCATTGGCTCCGTCCATTGCCGCGCTCTCATAAAGAGACTTGGGTATATTTTCCAGAATTCCTGTGGCGATGACCATCATATAGGGTACGCCGATCCAGATATTGATCAGTACGACCATAAGACGCGCCAGGCTCGGGTCCGACCAGAATGGGATGCTTTTTGCTATGAGTCCGGCTTTTTTCAGAGCGCCATTAACAAGCCCGTCCGATGTGAAAAGCTGGGAAACATAGAGCAGAGAAACGAACTGGGGCACTGCTATCGTCATGACGAAGATGGTCCGCCAGAAGGGCTTGAAGCGGATTCCCTTCTTTCCAATCAGAAGGGCGACGAAGATTCCCAGGTAATAATTGAGAAAGGTAGCCAGAATTGCCCAGACAATAGTCCACAGAAGCACCGAACGGAAGGTGGCGGCATAGCCGGCTCCACCGGACTGAAAAAGTGCGCCGAAGTTTTCAAGCCCTACCCAGGAAAAAAGCTTTGCCGGCGGCTGATGCTGGGCGTCGTAATTGGTAAAGGCGACGCAGATCATGAAGAGGATGGGCACAACCGTAAAGAGAAAGATGCCAAGTGTGGGCAGGAAGAGAAGCGTCCCGGAAAGCTTTCGGTCCGTCAGCGCCCGAAACTGGTCTCTGGAATTCGGCAGAGGGAGGTTTTTTTTCAGCAAATCCTCCTCGCGCGCGTTTTCCAGAATGTTCCGGTACCAGAGAACGATAAAAGCCATGGTCGCCAGCAGGGTCACCAGTCCGAAGAGCAGGATCTGGAAGCTGTTGTCGCCGTAAATGGTCTGACGGTTGATGCGGAGCGTTTCCACCGTGCCGAGCGTCGTGAGCCTGGCCAAATACCAGCAGCCGTAAAGGGCCATCCACCAGATATAGAGAACTTCTGCGCCGAGGAAGGCGAGGCCGGACATGGCCTGCCCCCGGACAAGCTGTCCGAAACCCATGACAGCAAAGGAGGCCTTCGTTCGAAAGTCTCCTTGGCGGAACGTATGCACAATTGTCTGAAATACGTTCATGTTCGCTTCTCTTTCACTTCTGAATGTCAGGAACTCAGTTCATCAGGAAAATCCCCATATGATGGCAAGCATGATGGTCAGCATTGCAGCTGTATATTTACACGCAGAAATGTTTTCATGACTGGGCATAGGACATGCAGGTATCCTGGTAGGTCTTAAGTGCCTCCAGCAGCTCGTCGTCGCTCACGGAAGAATTGATCTTTCCCTGAATGATATCGTCACCGAAGCCCTTGGAATAATCCCAGACCTGGTCGGGATACTGGCCCTGGGGTCTGCTTAAAGCCATCTGTTCATTCAGGGCTGTCAGTGCTTCGTCAGACTGAATCTCAGGATCCTTCTTGGCTTCCAGGTTGGACGGGCCCCAGCCGAACTCCCGGTAGCGGCCGATCTGTACCTCTTCCGAAGAGAGGTAAGCCGCCACGGCATCGCAGACCGCAAGCTTGGCTGCATTCTCCTGAGGCTTGACCCCCATCAGCTTATAGCCGGCAAAGCCGGACATCTGGTATGTTTTTCCATCGGAACCGGTAAAGGAAGGAAGCTTGGCGCAGGCATAACCGTCGCCAAGAAGCTGCTTTGCTGTCTCGGTATCCCAGGTGCCGTCGACAAAAGCTGCCGGGTTCACCATCTTGCCGGCTGTGCTTCCGTTCTGGAAGGCCCCGGACTCCGCGACCTTTGCCATCTCGCGAAGGGCGATCACGCCGGCATCCGATGCATAGTCCATGTCACAGGCCGTGAAATTGCCCTGGGCGTCCGTCGTGTAATCAAACTTGCAGCCGGTCGCGAAGAAGAAAGCTGACTGGTACCATGCTTCATTAATCTCGAAGTAAAAGTTTTTTCCGGCATTAGCGCAGTCGGAAAGAATGGCGTCCAGGTCACCCGGATCGGTCACCACGTTTTTGTCATAATAAAGGAAGTAACCGTTATCGGACGTGAGCGGATAAGCATAAAGCGTATCGCCGACCGTCGCCGCCTGGACGGAACCCTCGTCGTTCTCCTTTTTAACCTTCTCCGCATTTTCCGGCGCGACCTCCAGAATAGCGTCCGCCGCGATCAGACGGGCCAGCTGGTCCTGGGCGAAGGAATAGACATCCGCACCGCTTTCAACGTCGGTGATCATATCTTTTGCAGCGTCGCCTTCGCCGACGGCCTGCACGTCAAAGGTATAAGAAGCGGCATCCGCGTTCTCCTTCTGGAAGTCCGCGATTTTTTCCTTGGTGAAGTCTACCGTATTGTCCGGCACCCAGACCTTGACCGTCATATCGGGGTTGCCCGCCTCAGCCGAGGCTGCCGTCACAGCTTCCGCGGACGAAGCTGCTGCTTTCGCTGCTTCCTCCTGACGCTTTTGTGCACTGTTATTTGCTGCTCCGCATCCTGCAGTCATTGCCGATGCCAGCAGCAGGGCAAGAAGGCCTTTTCGACAGATTTCTTTCATGATGAACTATTACCTCCTCCGTCTGATTCCCGCTCTAAAAAACGGGTAATTGCCCCTCCAAAAAAACATTTCTGATGTTCCTCAGTATAGCACAATTATCCGTCGATTAACGATTGCAAAGCGAAAAATTAAAAGGACAAAAAGGACAGGCTTCACTTTATGAAGCCTGTCCCTTTGCCACCTGACTAATGTCACGAGAATCCGCGCGGCGAAGTTTTGAACACTTATCTAAAAAAAGTATAAAAACATATCCCCCACGGGGGCTTCCGCTGCTTTTCCTCCTCTGCTAGAGTAATGGGCAGTTACAGAGATCAGAAAATCCGGAAACGAGGTGGATTGATATGCATATACCGGAAAATTATCTTAGTCCTTCAACCTGTGCCGTTATGGGCGCAGCCATGATTCCTGTCTGGGTCCATGCAATCCGAAAGGTCCGCAAGGAAGTTCCCAAGGAAAAAATGCCCCTTCTTGGCGTAGGCGCTGCATTCTCCTTCCTTGGTATGATGTTCAATGTACCGCTTCCCGGCGGAACGACCGGACATGCGGTAGGCGGCACGCTGATTGCTATTTTGCTGGGGCCGGACGCTGCCTGTCTGGCCGTTTCGGTTGCTCTTCTGATTCAGGCGCTCCTGTTCGGCGACGGAGGCATCCTGGCTTACGGAGCGAACTGCTTCAACATGGCTTTTGTGCTTCCATATGTCGGCTATGCGATTTATACCGCGCTGCGCGGAAAATTCAAATCCGAAAACGGGAAATATGCTGCTGCCGCAATCGGTTCCTATGCCGGCATTAACGCAGCCGCTTTCTGTGCAGCCGTCGAGTTCGGCATCCAGCCTTACCTGTTCCACGACGCTGCAGGCCAGGCTCTCTACTGCCCCTATGGCCTGAACATTTCCATCCCATCTATGATGATCGGGCATCTGACTATTTTCGGACTGGCGGAAGTAATTTTCACCGTTGCAATCTTTGCCTTCGTTTCACGCACGGCTCCCGGCTTGCTGCCCGACAGTGAAAAAACAGCTGCCGCGGCAAAAGTCACAAAGGCTTCCCGTCCTCTCTATATTCTCATGCTTATCCTGATCTGCGCTGTCCCGATCGGGCTTCTGGCAGAAGGCACTGCATGGGGTGAATGGGGCGCTGATGAAATCGCCGAAGTCACCAGCGGCGGTACAGCCCTCGGCTATACTCCTTCCGGCCTCGCAAACGGCTTTGAGCTTTCTACCATAATGCCGGATTATTCCGTCGCCGGTCTTCCGGATGCTGCGGGATACATCCTGAGCGCCGTCATAGGTGTAGCGATTGCTGTCATCCTTTTCCGATTGATCGCAGCCGGTATGAAGAGCAAGACTGATTTCAAGGCACAGAATGCCTGAACGCTTCTCGCTCAAAAAAACATTTCGATTAACCTTTTTTGCTCCGGAGGTCCTGATCTGGCTTCCGGAGCATTGCTGCGTTTTAAACGGCATGCCGTCTGACTGATACATTTTCTTTTCCTATAGCAAAAAAAGCGCCGTCCGCTGCAGAGGAACCATATATGACAGAAGAACTGTCTGTGACAAAAGAGCTGTCCGCAACTGAAGAACCATCCGCGACAGAAAAGCTGTCCGTGGCTGAAGAACTCCCCGCCTGGATGCTGACTCCGGTACCCTATGAACCGGAAAAAGACCGCGACGGATTCATTTCCAAAAGTATCCTGAAGCTGCTCAGCCTTCTCGGAGACATACGGACAAACGCAACAGCCTCCCCGAAAGGCGCCGGTGCCGCGGTCCGGCTCCTGTACACTCTGCTTTTCATCATTCTAGCTGCCTGCTCGCACAACATGTTCTTCACTTATTGTCTGCTGGCAGGCTTTCTCGTCCGGTCCATGCTTCTGCCCGCGAAGCTCCTGCAAAAAGTGATCCGCAGTGCCTTCAGCGTCATGGTTTTTTCCATGATCCTGCTGCTGCCCGCCGTATTTATGGGGTCGCCCAGGACCATGCTGACCGTATCGCTGAAAGTTTTTTTCTCCGTCGGCATGATCACTCTTCTTTCCTGCACCACGCCCTGGAACCAGATCACCGCTGCCCTCAAGGTCATACATATACCGGATCTTTTCATTTTTACCTTTGATATTACGCTGAAATATATCGCCGTTCTCGGAGAAATCTGTTATAACATCCTCACGGCTCTCCGTATGCGTTCCGTAGGACGCAACCATAAAAAAGGCCGGGCGCTCTCCGGCGTTCTCGGCGTTACCTTCCTGAAGTCTCAGGAAATGGCGGACGAAATGTACGGAGCCATGCGCTGCCGTGGGTTTGAGGGAGCGTATACCCGTCAGAAGAAAGGTCTCTTCCTTCTGTCCAGAGACTGGCCGGCAGTCGTAATGATGGCGGCAGTCACTGTGCTCTTTATCTATCTGGAGCGGGCAATATAAACAGGCAATATAAACGGACAATATAAAATAGAAATCGAAATCTAAATGGAATTAATTATACATTCTGTTTTTCAGACCTTCTGTTCTTCAGAATTGCGGACATTGAAACGCAAGATCATACTTCTTAATAAAAGAGGAATTTATTTTGGAAAATATGACGAACTCCGAAAAACTTATAGAACTGAAAGACGTCTGCTATGCCTATGGCGGAGAGATTGCCCTGCGCTATATCAATCTGGATGTCTTCCGCGGTGAAACGATCATTCTGGAAGGACCGAACGGATGCGGAAAATCTACTTTGATGCGGCTGATGAACGGCCTCCTTTATCCGGAAGAAGGCAGCTATCTGTTCGAAGGCAGAAAAATTGACGAAAAAAGCATGAAGGACGCGCGTTTTTCCAAATGGTTCCATCAGCGGATGGGCTTTGTCTTTCAAAATTCAGACGTACAGCTCTTCTGTTCGAATGTGGAAGAAGAGATTGCCTTCGGACCCGTTCAGATGGGACTTTCTGCCGAAGAAGTGACAAAGAGAACCGAAGACGTTCTCCGTCTTCTGAAGATCGAACATCTGCGAAACCGGGCTCCCTATCATCTGTCCGGAGGTGAGAAAAAGAAAACTGCCATCGCCTGTATCCTGTCCATGAACCCCGAAGTTCTTGTCATGGACGAGCCCCTGGCAGGACTGGACAGGCAGACCCAGGAATGGCTGCTTGGATTCCTTCTGAAATTGAAGCAGGCAGGACGGACCATGGTCATAGCCACGCATAATGAACAGCTGTCTCAGGCACTCGCCGACCGCCGCCTCCTTTTCAATGATAACCATGAAGCATTCGAGGAGCCAAATTGACAGGCACTTTGGCACATTCTTTTTTGAGGAGCCAAATTGACAGGCGCTTTGGCACATTCTTTTTTGACAGTTTTAACGCAGCAGAAAGCCGCGCAACCCTTGTTATTACTGGGCTGCGCGGCTTTTCAAAAAATTACGGAATAAGTGTTGCACTATTGCCGCATGTGGCAAGGTATCTGTCACTTTGCCTCCTCAATGCCGTCTGCGACCTGCGTTTCTACCTGAACGCTTCCGTCTTCCTCTCTCCATGCTCTTACAGAAATATCACCGCTGACCGAGTGATAGGTGCAGGACATCTCATTTACGTCATCCGGAAGCCAGGGACGGATCCTTACTTTCTTAAATCCGGGTTCCAGGGCTTCGATGCCGGCAATGCTCCGGTAATACCACTCGATGATGGCTCCCATCATGTCATGGCAATGGCTGCGGGGATTTTCCTCCCAGTATTCCCCAAGCGTAGTTTCCCCTTCCAGTACGAAGGCATAATAGGATGGATGTTCTTCTTTTGTAATATAGCGGGCAATGAGATCGTTCATGCCGTATTTCGCTGCCGTCTGGATGATATAAGGCAGGGCTACCTCTCCCGCTGCCAGCGCGCCTGTGGATTCCAGGCATTTCCGGAAAGCAGCTGCTACGTCCGCTTCTTTGTCCTTCGGCACCATTCCGAAATAGAGGGGCAGGGCTTCGCAGGCAATGGTGCAGACATCTTTGTCCTGATATTCGAAATCTCTGTAAACCCAGCCGTCCGGGCCTTTAAATAAGAGTTTTTCATTATAATTGTCCCGGACTTTTTCAGCATAGGTCAGGAGTGCTGCTTTATCGTCCTGCAGGCCAAGGATTTCCGCAAATTCCGCCAGCGCCGCGGCATCCGCATAAAGGAAAGCGGTTTCCACATTCTCACGCGCGTTCTGGCCGTCCGGATTTCCCCAGTCTCCCAGGCCGTGATTGATGAAGCCTTCCTCATTCACCTTTGTCTGCAGATGATGAAAGTACCGCATCCCCGCCTGATAATTGTCGCGGATGATCTTCACATCCCCGTAAAAGCGGTAATGCCACCTGGTACCCAGAATGCAGGTCGATCCCCAGGGAATAATATCGTAGAAGCTGCCCATGCCGGGAACCGGCAGGACGTTGGGGATATAGCAGGGGCACTGGGACGGCATGAGGCCGTCGCCCGGATAGAAATCTTTTCCCGCGAAATCTTTAAAGGTATCTTCCGCTGTGTGCTGGGCATTCCGCATATCCCAGAGGAACTTCTCCCAGAGCCTGCTGCCGTTCTTCATGAACATAATAGACGGCGCGATCAGCTGATTGGGCTCCTGCCAGGCAAAGCGCTCGATGGTCGGGCAGTCCGTGTGTACGGATACCATGTTGGCTTCGACCGCCTTTTCCACCAGATCATAGATACGGTTATACTTCTCGTTGTCACAGTGGAAAGAACCGTCCCGTTCCCAGGCAGAGGTGATCATATCGGCATGAATGGACAGAATTTCCGTTCCTTCCGGAACTTCAGCTGCCATATATCTGCCGGCGAAATACGTAAATTTCTGGCGAAAATGTTCTTCCTCGTTGGAAGCCGGAACGAAGGTGATGACGTTATCGACCGTGCACCAGCCCTTTGCTACCTGGTCCGCGTCTCCCTCTTTTGTCAGTTTTTCCGCCGGGAAAAATCTGACCGGCTTTCCTGCCGTTCCCCTCAGGGTCACGTCCAGCATGGCGGATCCATTGATGGAAAAATCATAAATGTCCCGTCCGTTGACATGGCCGACCTTCTTTCCTTCCATGCAACGAATCACTTTGATCGGCGGCTGGAACTGCTTTGTAAGCGAAAACGCCGGTACCTGGTCTTCCGAAGCGATATCCGCTTTCTTCCAGGCTGAATCATCAAAGTCCGTCTGCATCCAGTCCGGCGGGCAGGCTCTGTGGTCAATCTTTTCCGAGCCATATACGTTCGAGCGAAGCACGTCACTTTCGGAAACAACGGACTGTTCGTCGAAGGAAACCGTCTGCCTGCTGCCGTCATCGTATTCAATCTCGATCGTTCCGGTCAGGATCAGATATTTTCCAAAGGGCCGGTAGGGATTGGGATTCTTCGGCATGAATTCAGGGAATTTGAAGGTGTAATGATAATCATCCATGATATACCATCCATTCCCGACTTCCGCCGCCATAACATTTTTGCCAGGGGCCAGCAGGTCCGTCGCGTCAAACTCCACAACTTCGACTGCCTTACGGTAGTCCGTCCAGCCTGGGTCAAGCTCGTGGTCTCCCACCTTTTTCCCATTGATATAAAAAATAAACTGGCCGAGACCGCAGACACTGGCAGTTGCCTTTTTGATCCTGCCGCCTGTTTCAAATCGTTTTCTCGCTGCGAAGGGAGTTTTGCCCCCGCTTGTAATCCAGACCATAGTCCACTCCTTTTTTCTGTGAAACCAATAGCTCTCAAAAGGGATAGTTCAGTGCTTATGCGTGCACATTGCAAAAACCCTGGGGTCGACCCCTTAGGTTTTCGATCATAACAGCGATAATTTACTTATAGCATGCATTCGAATTTTTTTTGAAGACTGAAAACAGACAAGGAAAGGTACCAATTACGACATGCTTTTTACGACATGACTTTCGCTGATGTTTTTTGCCGCACGGTACCATGCGGGCGTCATGCACCGTCCGGACGATTTACCTCTGCTGGCAGCTCTTTTTGTGCCGCGCGGTAACGGGCGGGAGTCGTACCGTAATAAGCTTCGAAGATACGGCGGAAATTGTTCTCAGACGGGTAGCCCGTTTCATTACTGATCTCCGCAATGGTCAGCGAGGAATGAAGGAGAAGATCCGACGCCCTTTTCATCTTCTGGTCCCGGATCAACTCGCGAAAGCTCTTGCCAGTTGCCTTTTCAATAATCCTCTGCAGCTGCCGCTCACTGTAGCTGAAGAGATCCGACAGCTGGTGCAGGGTGATATCGCGGTAATGCTCCTGAATATAATGAAGAATATAAACGACATCCGCGTTATCTCCGACACCGCTGTCCGCAGGCAGCACCACGTCCTGTTCATGATTGCGGAACAGCATGATAAAAAACTGGGACAGGATCGCATTCAGCATCTGCCTGCGGAAGCGGCTGTGCCCGGCATATTCTTCCAGTGCGCCTGCTGCCAGCCTCTTCAGGTATTCATCTCCGCCTGCGTGAAAGAGGAGATACTGCATCTCTTCATTCCGGTAGTATGCCCGGCGGAAAAACGTCGACAGAATATCATTTCCTTCCAGAAGTCCGAAAAAATATTTTTCAAAGGTACTGTATCGGACAATGATATTAATCAGCCTGTCCCCGTCATCAAATGCCCTTACAGCGTGAACGGTGTGGGGAGCGAAGATACAGATATCGCCCGCTGTCATATCCAGCGACCCATCCGGTACATAGGCCCTGCCCTCTCCTTCTAATACGTAAAGCAGTTCAAAAAATTCATTCTCATGCCAGAAAGGCGGCAGATAACGAATATGTTCCACGAAGCCGCAGTCCATTTCTTCTTCAATAAAAGCTGCCTCCAGGACGTGACGCCCGATCGCGGCCGGGTCGGCCCTGCCATGATCTTCAATATTCCGGTTTCCCGCCGGAGGCAGGTCTATAAGAATAGAAAGAACATCCTCTACCTCGTCAATAGTATGTGGAACCTCCAGCTGACGTTCCGGATGTGCCTGATAAAAAGTTTTCAATTTTATTTCTGCAGGACGCAGGGTATTTTCCGTTTTTCGCATAAGCCGTTCCTTTATCACGTTCTTCGTTATTCATATGAACTTAACATTATATGGTTACACCGCCTGGCGTTATATGGTTACACCGCCTGGCGTTATACATCCAAATCGCCTGTCGCTATACGTTTATACTGTCTGACGCTATATGTTTATACAGCCTGGCACTATCCTGTTTTATCCAATACACAATTGATTGCTGATTTTCTGTTTCTGTATCTCAAGTATAGCACCTGCATGTCGTAAATGTTACTTTCTTCTGTCTCCTTTGGGTCTGCCGCGCGAAAAGATGCCATGCTATAGTTGCACCATCAAAAGGGATTCCATTGAATCGGAGGGTATCGAAATGGAAAAGGGTTATAAACTGAAATTTACGGAAAAACTTGCTTACGGCCTGTCGGATTTTCCCGAAGCAGCCAATTCAATCCTGGCAGCCTTTCTGACCATGTTCTATACGGAAAATCTTGGCATGGCAGCCGCTGCGGTCGGAACCATGTTCCTGGTTTCAAAAATATTTGACGGAATTTCCGACATTCTGGCCGGCGTCCTCATCGATAAGACAAGGACCCGCTGGGGAAAAGCGAGGCCATGGCTCTTATGGCTGGCAGTGCCGACCGGACTTGCTCTGGCGCTCATCTTCTTTATTCCCACAGGCGGATCCAATACTGCAAAAATGATCTATGCCTTTGTCACCTACAACCTTTACACGACCGTCATGTTTACCATTACAGGAATTGCCCGCAGTTCTCTTCTGGCCCTGTCGACGCAGGACGCCGGTGAACGCGGCTCCATGGCTTCCTTCGGTATGTTCTTCGGCCTGGGAAGCACAATCCTCGGAATTTCCGCTGCCTTCCCCATGATCTTTAAGCTCGGCGGAGATCTCCGTGCATGGCGCATCGTATTCATCCTCTATGGCGTAATCGTTACGGCAGGCCTGCTCTTCGGCTTCTTCTTCTCGAAAGAACACGTACAGTCCGTAGCTGCTGCAACCGCAAAGAACGGTGAGACACAGAAAATTTCCTTTGTTGAAAGCGTCAAGCTCTTTTTTACAAATAGATATCTGCTGATTGCCCTTGTAATGACCGTCCTAGTTAACTTCGTCACTCAGGTCAGCCAGTCCTCCCAGACTCAGTTCTATAAATATACGATGAAAAACCCGCTGCTGACGACTTCCCTGAACCTGGTCAGCGTCCTGCCCATCCTGCTCGGCATCGTCTTTCTGGTAGGGCCCTGCCTGGCTAAGTTCGGAAAGAAAAAATCCATGTACATCGGAATTTTCGGACAGATTATCGGATTCGGGCTGAAGGGAATTGCCGGAATCATGAACAGCGTTCCGCTTCTGATTGCCGGCACCATCGTCGCAGGAATCGTAACCGGCCTGCTCGCGGTTCCGGTCAGCACGCTTTTCGCCGATGGAATCGACTACGGCGAATACAAAACCAATAAGCGAATCGAAGGCATGGGGTCCGCTATTACCAGTTTTTCCCAGAAAATCAGCTCCGGTCTGGCCCTCGCCAGCGTAGGATGGATCCTGGCCCTGACCGGATTTAAAGACGAAAACCACATTACATCAGCCGTACAGGGAGGAACCATCTTCCTTTATGCCTGGCTTCCCATGATCGTACTGGCTGTCGTATTCATCTTCCTGCTGATCTTCTATCATTATGAAGAAATACAGGAGAAAGTCATCCGGACACTTACAGAGAGAAAAGCCGGCAAACAGGCATAAACCAGCCAAAGCGCCAGCCAAAGTGACAGTCACTTTGGCTGGTACTTTCATGTAGCAAAGTGACACTTTGCCACATTCTTTTTTAACAGGTTTAGAGCAGTAGAAAGCCGCGCAGCCCCCGTTATTGCTGGGCTGCGCGGCTTTTCAAAAAATTATGGAATAAGCGTTGCACTATTGCCGCATGTGCCAAGGTGCCTGTCATGTGGCAAGGTGCCTGTCACTTTGCCACATTATTCCTGCATTATAATTTCACTTAAAATATCCTTCATGGCCTGTTCGTCCATGCCTGACATATCGTCTGCCGCATAAGCATATCCGCCATCAGACCAGGTCGTCAGGTTTACCTTGCCGCCATCTCCCTTTATGGTAACGGATACTTCCCCTATCTCAATCTTACTTACTTCTTTATATTCGTTATAATCCCCTGAAATATCCGTTCCGTCGTCGACTGCCTTGGAGAAGGTAAGCGTCTCGTCTCCTGCTCCGCGGTAATCAACCCGGGCAATCCCAAAAGAATTGGTATAGCTTGTCTCTGTCACATCAAAGGGCAGCTTTGTAATCTCCGGAATCGTGAAGCCGATTGCTTCTGCAAGTTCTTCTCTTGAACTGTAGTCTGTAATATCCGCTGTCGCAGTCGTATCCTCCGGCGGTCCCTCAGTACCTTGCGTCTCCAGTGTCCCTTGCGTTTCCTGCGAAGACCGGACAATATTATTGACCTGATAGAAGCGTGCTCCCACTGCTATAACCAGGCAGGCTGCTGCCGCAATTGACACGTAGCGAAGAGCCCTGCTGACCTTCCTAAAGGAATCAATATTCCTGATCTTATCCGAATTCCGACCGGTATCTTTTTTATTACCTGCATCTTTTTTATAACCGGTATCTTTTTCATAATCCGATTCTTCTGCCCGGCCAATTGCAGCTGAATTCCTGCCCTCCGCTACTCCCGCAAGGACTCTTGCTCTCATTTCAGGAGTAACCGACACCTTTGCCATAAGCTCATTGTATTTAGCCAAAGTCGTATTCCTCCTTCAGGATTTCCTTCAGTTTCGCGCGTCCCCGCCTCAAATGAGACCGGACAGTAGCCTCTTTCTCATTCAGGATCCCGGCAATCTGGGCCGTGGCATATCCTTCCTGGTAAAAAAGATGTATCACCGCTCTCTCTGCTTCCGGCAGATTTTTTACCGCTTCCCATACAAAGGAAAGGTCGTTCTTCTCTTCTGCCACAAGCTCGTCCTTCAGCTGGTCCGTCTTGCGGATGTTATTGTAATCGATTTTATTTTTTGCAAGATTGGCTGCGACACGGAGCAGCCAGGCCTTCTCATGTTCGTCACTGTCAAAAGCCGGAGCCTTGTTCATGAAGCGGATCAGGGTTTCCTGCAGAATATCCTCCGCGTCCTCCATGTTGTGGAGGTAGGAATAAGCCAGACGGAGGATGCTGTTTCCAAAGGCGTCGAAGGCAGACGCAATCTCAGCATCTGTTTTGGTCCCGCCGCTGTCATCCCCGCTTGAGCCTCCCCTGCTCCCGCGGTGGCTTGGAACACTTTGGGCACCGGCAGCATCGTTAACACTATCAGCCTTTCCGGAAGTACCGATGCTTTTTGCTTTTTCTGAATCGCTGGCAATTGAGGCTCTTTTAAAAGAATCAGCCGCAAATGACGCAGCGTCTGAAAATACAGCTTTTATATTGAGCGCATTGCTTGAATTTCGCGCAATTTTCAGCCTGCTGAAACACGAACGATAGACAGTCCGGAACCTCTTGTCCCAGAAAAGGTCATAGAAAAGTCGGGTATAAAGATTCTCCGGCATGTGTGTAAAAGAAATTCCTGTTCTGCCCATCACAATTCTCACTCGCAATCATTCCCCGGCGAACCAGCCAAAGTGACTGTCACTTTGGCTGGTTGCTGGCTGCGTCAGCTTTCGGTCTCGTCCATGTCGCCAAGCTCTACGGTTTCTATATCTCCAAGTGTAACATTCCCGTCGAGGTCTTCATAGGCTGTTACGAGATTGAATTCCGAAACCGGGTTCTGAACGGCTGGGCTCTCGCGGAAAAAGCCCAGATAGTTGGTTCCTTCAACGACCTGGCTTCCCAGATAAGCGATGGGTTCATAAGAAGCTCCGACCAGACCGTCAAATGCTTTGTCAAAAACAGCTTTTACGTCCGCGTTCTGGTCAATTGCGGCGTCGCCGTCATTCGCTTCGTAAGCGCCGTCCATTGCTTTATCATCCTGTCCGCCGATAAGCGTTTTGTTTCCTGTGACTTCAGCATTGCCTTCCAGATTTTCATAGATATAGACGATTTCGTATGCCGGTTCTGCGTCCGGGCTTACGACTTCTCCCTTGCAGAGGATGGCGTAATTGGTACCGGCTACGACCTGGCTGCCAAGATAGGCGATCGGTTCGTATGTATATCCTTCCAGACCTTCTGTCGCTTTTTCAAAAGCTGCCTTGGCATCTTCATTTTTGTCCAGACTAAGTTCACCGTCGTTAGTCTCCCAGCCGCCGGTAATGACGTCTGCTTCTTCCACCTGCGATTCAGAAGAAGGCGAAATCGCTTCCGATGTTGCAGATGCTGAAGTTGAGGATGCTGACGATCCGGAACTTTCCTCTCCGGCGGATTTTGTATTCTCAGCAGATGAATTCTCAGAAGAAGCTGCCTCAGAGGCTGCTGCAGAAGAAGCTGTCGTGGAATCAGAGGACGCGGAAGTGCCGGCATCTTTAGATGCGCCGCAGGCCGCAAGAGAAGCTGCCATAGCAGTCATAGACAGGAACAGACCCATTTTTTTCATCATATTCGATTTCATTTTTAATTACCTCACTTTTTAAAATTTGTTTGAAAAACTGTTGTGTTCTTATCGCCTTCACCCTATATACAGACGGGATGCGGAAAATGTTGCACCTCATGGAAGATTTTTTCCGGCGCCACAAAGTCTCCCCGCTATGAGACCATGCAGGCTCTGGAACGTGTCCTTGCGCCCCATAACAAGACGCGCAGCGGTGTATACCGTTATCCAACTGATTCACTCAATCAGGATGATCAGAGTCATCGGAATTTGCAGAACATCCCAGGCGCTGGTAGTGTCAAAGAGAGTTCCTCTTACAGTACCGCCCGCGAATGGGATTTGGAAGCCGGCATCGAGCAGGGGGAACATACATTAGACGATTATCTTTCCCTGCCGGATGACCAGAGGGTAGAACTGATTGACGGCGTTTTCTATAAAATGAATGCGCCGTCCACATCACACCAGCTTATCGCAGGTAATGTATATGCCGCGTTTTTGGCTTACACAAAACGAAAAAAAGGGCCCTGCCTGCCCTTTATTTCTCCCGTTGACGTGCAGCTGGACTGCGATGACCGCACGATCGTGCAGCCGGATGTTCTAATCCTGTGTGACCGCAGCAAGCTGGTTTATCCACGGATTTTCGGCGCTCCGGATTTTGTTCTCGAAATCCTGTCAAAATCCACCAGGTCCAAGGATATGTATCTGAAACTGGTCAAATATAAAGGGGCCGGCGTGCGGGAATACTGGATGGCTGATCCGCAGAAGAAACGAATTGTGACCTATGACCTTGAGACAGACGATGCCATCCATCTTTATTCCTTCCGCGACAAGGTGTCGGTTCAGATCTGGGGCGGGGAATGCCAGGTAGACTTCGCTCCCATTGACGACCTGCTGACGGAGCTGGGGCTGGAGGAACCAAAGTAAGAGCAGGTATTCGCGCTTGAAAAAGTATATATTTAAATATATACTTTTCTTAGAGCGACATACCATAAAGCAGTGTCCTATAAGCTATGAAAACCAACACCGAAAAAGCAGGAGGTGAATATAATGATTGAGACCGCTAAGATATTTACAAATGGGGGCAGCCAGGCGGTTCGTCTTCCGAAGACATGCCGTTTCGACGACGATGAAGTCCTGGTACAGAAAATCGGAAATGTTGTAATGCTGATTCCGAAAAGCAACAGGTGGGCAAGTATGTTTCGATCTCTGGATCTTTTTACAGACGATTTTTACGCTGACCCTTCGGCAAATATGGAATTTGAAAAGCGGGAAAGCCTATGAAATATATGCTGGATACAAATATCGTAATCTATACGATCAAACACC
Organism: Eubacterium sp.; assembly: GCA_036308545.1. GTDB lineage: Bacteria > Bacillota > Clostridia > Lachnospirales > Lachnospiraceae > Bilifractor. Next base: position 42,315 of record JAXJVN010000063.1, read on the forward strand.
GGCCGGAATCTGTTTTTAAAAAATTTCTGACAATGCAGCCTTCAGACTGCTGCATTTCTTCCATTACTCAGGCTGAGATGGAGTATGGAATCAGTAAAAGTTCGAATCCTGAAAGAAACAGACTTGCGCTGACGATGTTTCTGACCGGGATTGAAATCTTGCCATTTGATTCGGCAGCCGCAGAAGAATATGGTCCGATTTGTGCCGCATTAGAAAAACTTGGCAGGCCAATCGGACCGAATGATATGCTGATTGCGGCTCACGCAAAGGCTTCAGGAATGACGCTGGTCACCAATAATACGAAAGAATTTACACGCATAGAAGGATTAACCGTCGAGAATTGGGTAAATTGAAAGTCGAACGAATCCTCCCAAGTCCAGGGTGCTGAATTTCTCAGCTTTCGCAGCTCCTAACAGGCATAGTGCCTGTGTGCCGCGCTTAAGTCAGAGGTGGCAAAGTGACAGGCACTTTGCCACCTCCTTTGTCACTTCGCCACCTCTTTTTCGGGTATCAAGGTACATGCGAACATGGAACGGTTATCTTCCTGCGCGACCATCCGCATACGGACGTTGATGGGAACGCCCTCGATGATGGCTACGTCGCTGACGGTTCTGCCGGTTTTTTCACAGAGGTCCATGTTGCGAAGGAAGAAGCGGACCTGCCGGCTGTCGTCGGATTTTTCAACCCGGGTCTCCATCTGTGCCCGGGTTCTCCCAAGGGACTGCATGAGCCTGCGGCAGGCTTCATTTACGAAAAGCCGGCGCAGCTGGTAATCTGCTGTTTCCCCTTCTGCGACTTCTTCTGTTATTATCGTTCTTTCAATCAGTGACACAGGGATGCCGGTATTGTCTTCTTCTGCTTCCAGGGTCGGATCCCCGGTTACGTCCGCGATGCCTGCCGCGTCATAGTAGGCATTTTTCCGCAGAGGCTCGTAGCCGTATTTTTCTTTTTTCTGCGCCAGCCGGACCATATCGTCCAGAGGAACCGGTCTGGAAATCAGGTAGCCCTGCACCCGTTCACATCCGATATCCCGGAGGAAATCATACTGCTCCTTTGTCTCGACGCCTTCGCAGAGGGTATGGATTCCCATCTGCTTGGCCAGGCGGACTGTTGCGGAGATAACCGTTTTTACATGGGGATTCGTGTCGAATTCACGTAAAAATCCCATATCAATCTTCATGAGGTCGAAATGGTAGGCGCTGAGGCTGCGAAGCGAGGAATAATCTGACCCGAAGTCGTCCATCCAGACATCGTACCCGCCCTCGCGGAACCTTTTGATTGTCTCGCCCATGACGTCCTTCGCTCCTGTCAGGGCGGACTCTGTAATCTCAATCTTCAGGATAGAAGGGCTGACACCATACTCCCTGCGGATTTTTTCAATCGCCTCGAACATGTCGCAGAGCTGGAAATCAACCTGGGACAGGTTGAAGGACACCGGCTGCACGTCGACGCCTTCTTCTGTAAATCTTTTTGCAATCTCGCAGACTCGGCGGACGATCAGGAGGTCCAGCTTCACGATGCGGTGAGTTTCCTCAAGTACCGGGACAAAAACAGCCGGGCTCAAGACACCGCGTTCCGGATCGACCCATCTGGCCAGGGCTTCGCTGCCGCAGATATTGCCGGTCAGCGTGCGGACCTGGGCCTGATAATAGGGACGGATCCAGCCCTTTTCAATCGCTTCATCAAAATGGTTGAGGACATAGTCCCGTTCGTCGTAATGGTGCCGTACCTCTTCGTCGTAGACACGGACCCGGATCTCGTGGCGGCTTCCGCCGTAAGCCCTTGCCTGGCGCGCCTTGTCCAGGGCACTGACGGCGGTTTCCGACTCGTCTTCGCAAAAACAGATTCCTGCGTGAAGGGCGATGTTCCGTCCTTCGTAACGTTTCCGCAGTTCTTCATCTGCTTTCAGACAGCGCTCTTCTACATCCATTGCGCCGGTGAGGAGAACGAAATGATCCTCCGTGTAGCGTACAACGAGGTCACCGGGGAACAGACCGGAGATTACACTTCCGGCGGCTTCCAGCAGACGGTTCCCTTCACTGTAGCCATAGCGGTCATTGAAGGAATGCATGTTGGAAATATCGAAAAAAACGAAGACGGGCGTCTTCTGCTCCTGACGAAAGCTGGACAGAGATTTTTCCGCCGCATTGTGAAAGAAGTTTGCGTTAGGCAGGCCGGTCACGTCGTCTCGGAAAATATCCATCTGCCGGATTTCCTTCTCCATCTCCCTCTTATTAATATACATGCTCTCGTCTGCGCTCTTTATGATTCTGTCAAAATCCCTGCGACTGGACGTCATGGGATGACAGCCGATCGCAATCTGGGGCACAACAGCCAGTTCCCTGCGCACTGCAGCAATGCGGACCGCTTCCCGCATCTCCTCCTGTATTTTTTCCAGAGCTTCATCCTCGGAGGCATGGAGGAGCAGAAGGAACTCGTCCCCGCCGAATCGACAGGCATAGCCATCGAAAGAATGCGCTTCCAGAACATTTTTCAAACCATCGGCAACAGTCTTGAGCGATTCGTCACCGACGGCATGACCGTAAACGTCGTTTGTCGATTTCAGACCGTTCATGTCAACCATGAAGAGGGTATACTCCTGAAGCTTTCCGGTATGGTCCAGATGGCGGACCTGCCGTTCCATGCTGTCGCGGTGCTTGAGACCGGTCAGGCGGTCCGTCAGGATGCGGTCCGCCGTGAAGGATACATAGATATAAACCATGCCGGCTGTCATCGAATAGCCGAACAAAGGCGCAGAAACAAAGAGCGTTTCCACTACACCGCAAATGATCATCAGGGTCGGATAAATGCCCAAAGTAAAGAAAAAGCTGCGTCGCTCCAGGGTCAGCTCCTTCGACGCACCGTGGAAAGATAAAACTGCGGCAGTAATGCAGTAAAAAGCCGGCGCGATCAGAAAGATAATACCGGCTGACGTAGTCAGACTTCCGTCCGGATTTGTGATATGGCCGTCTCCCGTAAAATAAAGGACCATCATGATCAGATCGCAGATGAGGGCCGGAAGCACGCAGAGGATCCGATTGCGCTTGCGTCTGCTTAAGGGATAGTCCTCGTAGGTAATGACGAAGACAAACAGAGCATAGCCGTCCAGACTCAGGGCAATGCAGAGGATAAAATTCATGATCGCAGTCCAGTTCTGGATGTCTCCGAAAAGGCCGGTATAGGCGTGGGCCCAGATCGCGTCAATCCAATAGTAAAGGATCGTCATGATCAGGGCTACCCGGAACCACCGGCTCGTAACAGAAGAATTTCCAATCCTTCTGTCCACGGCCAGAAGCAGGATCAGCATCAGCGCGCAGAAAATCTCCGCAAAACTATAATCCGCTGCAAAACTATAAAGCATATAAAACTCCTTCGAGGTGGCAAAGTGACAGGCACTTTGCCACCTGCTCCAGCCAAAGTGACAGGTCTCGTCTGCCAACTCGCTAAAGTGCCTGTCATTTTTTATCACAATTTTTTATATTGTAACATTCTGAAAAAGAAGTGGCATAGTTAACGCAAACTTTTTAACTGTTTAACTAATCGTTTTTCCGGTTCAACCCCAGAAATCTCTGATCTCGTATAGCGGCACATTCTTCATCCATTCCTGTTCCCGGTAGTCAGACATGGATGTCCGAACCCCCTTCAGATCATACTTATCGCAGAATGCCCGCAGCGATTTTGCCCTTAAATTCTCTTCCGCCTTCACTTCGATCGGATATACGGTATTCCGATATTGCAGGATAAAATCAATCTCGCCGCTGGAATTTTCAGCAGACCAGTAATACAGGGAGTCGCGGAACATCGGGAACAGCTGCTGGCAGACATACTGTTCTGTCAGTGCCCCCTTGAATTCGGAAAAAACAGCGCTCCCGTCCAGGATGACGGAAGGGTCCAGGTCTCCCATAGCACATAAAAGGCCTGTATCCAGGATGAATATTTTAAAAACATTCTGATCCGCATAGGCTTTTAATGGGATTCCGGGTTTGGACACGCGCCGGATGATATGGATGATGCCATAGTCCTGCAGCCAGTTTATTGCAAGCTCATAGTCCTTGGCCCGGCTCCCGGTCCGGACCATTCCATAGATAAATTTCCGGTTTTCTTTCGTAAGCTGCTTCAGGAGGCTGTTCCAGACAGCCCGGATGCGAATAATCTGGTCCGCCGGCGCATGCTTGGAGAAATCATTGTCATAAAAATCCAAAAGCTCCTTCTGAATTGCCCGGACTTCCCTGAAATCGTGGTCCTCCGTCCAGGCACGGACCGCCTCCGGCATGCCTCCCACCAGATAATAGGTTTTCAGCAGTCCCTTATATTTTTCCGAAAAAATCTTAACCGAATCCTGGTCCTGATCCTCCAGCATCTTGCGCAGACTCTCCTCGCCGCACGCATCCAGGAACTCATCAAAGCTCATGGGATAAAGGAACAGTTCGTCCACCTTGCCGACCGGAAAAGACGTTCCCTGATGCAAAGCAATGCCCATGAGAGACCCAGCGGCAATGATGTAATACTCCGGAGCATTCTCGCAGAAATATTTCAGGCTCTCCAGGGCTCTCGGTATTTCCTGAATCTCATCAAAAATCACCAGAGTCCGGTTGGGAATAATTTTCTTTCCCGCCGCAATCTCCAGCAGGGGAATAATCCGGGCAGGTTCCAGCGTTCCCTCAAAAATGCCTGCAAGCGCATCGTTCTTCTTATCGCATACCAGATAAACCGAATCCTCAAAAGCAGATTCAGCAACTTCCTTAATAATCCAGGTCTTTCCCACCTGACGCGCTCCGCGGAGAAGCAGCGGCTTGCGATTCTTCTTATTCTTCCAATTCAACAAATCCGCACTGATATCACGTTTCATGCATCTCACCTCTTCCAGGCTCTTCTATTCAACTCCTGCTGGCTTTTCTGCCTTCATTATACACATTTCCGACTGATTTTTGTAGTGAAGTTCAATTTTACGTCCTTATTTTTGTTGTAAAACGCATTTTTACGTCCTTATTTTTGTGCGTTCTATTTGTAACAGGTACAAATGGCACGAAAAAGGAGGTGGCAAAGTGCACCTTGCCACCTCTTACCATTTCTTTTTTTCTGCTTTCTTCTAAACCGCCGGTCTTTTACGGCTGCCGGCTTCCATCCGTTCTTTCTCTTTATACATTTCCCGATCTGCCTGGTGGAAATCGGCTTTCAGTTCTTCGTAACTGTGAGCAGTAACCTTCACACATCCAACGCTTACTGCAAGGTCATACTTCAATCCATGTTCTTTCTGAAGACTCTTCAATTCGTCATTGACACGGCTGCGTATGAAGTCTGCAGTCTCTTTTGTCCCATAGAGAACAGCAGCGAACTCATCGCCTCCATAACGGCAAAGGCATCCCCGATGTCCGTCAAATACCTTCCGGAATGCCTCGGCACAGATAGCCAACGCCCGGTCTCCCTCCTGATGTCCGAACCTGTCGTTAATGTTCTTGAAATGGTTGAGGTCCATCATATAAAGATAATAGTCTTCCTGTTCCGAAGGAGGAAGGACCGGCAATACATTCGATGCGACCAGATTATTCAGATACCTGATGAGTACCTGTCGCTTATTGAGCCCGGTCAGTGTATCCAGATTGGACTCACGATAGGCAATTCCGGTATAAGCCCATAAAAGCGCAATCGTAAAAGACGGGTTCGTGATCGGATATGCGGCACCTATTGCCTGCTGGAGCAGCGCGCCTGCGATTGGGAAAACGCTGAAGACTTCAAAATACCTCAGGTCTTTCCGAATCTGCGGATTCTGTGTCCTGTGAACTGAATAGACAACTGCGATGAACTGAACGACCATATAGAAGGTATAGGTCAAAGGCTTCAACTGATACATGGGCCCGCGGACGTATACGCCGGGCTCAGTCACCCAGTATACCCCATATCCGAATGGAGACAGTGCGATAAGGAAAAAAATGATAAAAGCCGGAATACGCAGCACCCACCACATCCACCGCGGCGGATGTACGTCGTTATATCGCTCAATAAACGCAAGCCAGAACAGGCATACAAGCAGAATGCTCGCTCCGGAGATCATCTCACAGGTAAGGATCAGCCACGGAAAAATGCCCTTGTACTGACAAATGCAGTTTACAACATCCGTAATGATCGTGATTCCCATGCAAAAAGTGCTGCGGTAGTACATACGCAGTGCCTGGTCCATGCTGTCCCCCAGCGCCACTCGCAGCGCAATCACACACAGCACCAGAAGGCTGATCACATTCGCCTCGATATATAATCCTACCTGTATCGTATAATCCATGAAATGCCCCTGCGACCCTTGTTTATTATGACAAAAAACCTCAGTTCGTTATTTTTTCCATTGTCATTTACCGAATATGGCGTGCATAATCCCATCTTTGACACTTAAATAAAGTTTTAGGCGTGGAAACCCTTGCTATTGCTGGGTTCCACGCCTTTTTTGAATTTCGTAAATAGGAGTTGCACTACCGGAATTCTTGCTTGCCGGAAAGTTTTTTTGAACGTGCCCGCTTCTTTTTGTTAGCCCGCCCTGCCAGG
>JAXJVN010000064.1:0-6913 GCA_036308545.1 Eubacterium sp.
ATCAGCAGCCACGCCTGCCACCAGCCGAATGTCCCGGCAGGCAGGAACAGTAACAGGCCAACGATCAGCAGACCGCCCAGGAATTTGATGATTGCCTGCGAAAACAGTTTTAAATCCATTCCTTTTCCTTTCTTCTGATCCAGTCATCTAAAAACCGCATCTGCTCATCTGTGTGGAACCAGTGCTCGCCGCCTTCCATTACGGTGAGCCCGGCATTGTTCTTTTCTGCAAAGTCATTGATAGTTTCAAGAGACGTCAGGCTGTCACGGCTTCCATAAAGAATCTGCGTTGGCACAGACCAGTTGACAGGGTGCCTCCGTACGTAGCAGAGATAGTCCCAGGATAAATCCTCACCGAATGAGGTGGAAATCACGCCTTCACTGTGCAATTTTTCTTCTGTGATATGTTCCTGATCCATCATACCTGCGATCAGCTTCTCCATATCAACGATGGGAGAGATGAAATATGCCTTGCGGATCAGGCCGTCGACATCGGTACTCATGCTGAAATAGGCACCGATGCTGTTGGCAATCAGGGTGATGTTTTCGTATTCGGCTTTCAGTTCTTCTACCGCCGTGCGGATTTCTGTCCCCGTTTCCCATGGGGTAAAGGTCTGATAGTCCAGGCCGAAAATCTCATAGTCGGGAAACAGGGGCTTGTAATGTTCGCTCTCGGCAGCACTGCCGCCTTTTCCATGGATATACAGTACCCCGTCTTTCATTATTGCTACCAGTTATGCTTCCAGATCAAGACGCATGAGCACCAGTTCCTGCCATCCGCTGAGCCTGGAATGGAAGCCTTTTGGATTTCTTCCGTATTCCTCAAATCCGACACTCTCATAAAGGGCAAGGGCTTTTTCGTTTTCGGCTACCACTTCCAGTTCCAACTGAGCAAATCCAGCATCCCTGACGCATTCGATGCAGGCCTCCAAAAGTGCCCGGCCGATTCCAAGCCCCCAATATGCTTTGTCTACACTGATCCCAAACTCAGCCCGATGCTTAACTTTTTCATGCTTTCCTACGCAGCCTACCCCGGCTGAACCGACAACGATCCCGTCTATTACTGCCAGAATTTCGATTTCGTTTTCGCTTTCAGATTTTTCCTTCAAAAACTGTGCTTCCTGCTCGGAAGTCAAAGTGGATTCATCCGGGTAGGAAAGCAGATAGTCTGTCTGTGCATGAGTCAGATTGTAGATATCCAGCAAAGCCTGTCCATCCTGCTCTGTACCATTCCTAAGAACGCATGTCTTTCCATCTTTCAGTATGATTGTTTTTGTAAATATCATTTCGGTTCACTTCCTCAGTTTTTTGAAAAAGCCGGTACACCGCCCAGGATGCACCAGCTCCTGCTCTAGTTCGCCATTCGGTTTAGAAGATCTGGCCCGGAAGTCTCAGCTTCTCTTTGTGGGAAAACGCTTTATCGAACTCCTCCACGTCTGCATCGTCCACGTAGTAGCCCTGCGGCGTCTGGTATACGCCTGTGATACCGTCCAGGTAACCGGAAATTAGTTCTTTGCAGAGGAAGAAGGAGTCGTCTGCACCCTCCGGCAGGTCGTGATAGCGGATGCCGAAGCTCCGTGCATAAGTGAAGCCGCTGTGGCCGTAAAAGCCGATGTTGCCCTCAAACAGCACCGCGCCGAAGCCCATGGCCGCCGCCTTTTTCAGCGAGTAGTCCAGCAACTTTTTCCCATAGCCCTGGCGTTTGAGCTCCGGGGTAATGCCGATTGGCCCCATGGTCAGTACAGGGATCACCCGGCCATCGTCGGCATTGATAATGGTACGCATGAACATGTTCTGGCCGATCAGGTCACCGTCTTTTTCCATGACGAAATCCAGCTCCTTTACAAAAGCCGGATCGTCCCGGAGCACATGGATCACCAAATGCTCGCTGCAGCCCGGACGGTATACGTTCCAGAATGCCTCTCTGACAAGATTTTCGACTTTTCTATATTCCTCTTTCTTCTCCAAACGAATGGTATAGTCATTTGTATTCATTGTTTTTCCTCCTGAAAATTGTTGACTTCAATTGCCTTTCAGCGGGAGGTTTGATCGATTGCGGTCAAACCTCCCGGTCAGCCGACAATCTCCAGTGTATTGCGCTTTTTCAAACAGCACTCTCCTTATGATATATTTTTATAATCAAGCCATTCGGCAGGATTATCCTTTCAGGCGGCGGTATGCATCAGCATTATTCCTGATGATCGCTCCCACCTTTTCGCAGTTTTCCATCTCACTGCAGCTGCCGCACGTTTCCATATTGCGATTCAGCGCACATTGCCTGATGGGGCAGAGTGATTCACAGTAAGGTGTCTTTGCACCTCTGATCCGACAGCCAACACAGTTTATCATGTCCGGCGTGATTTCCACACCGTTCAGGTCCGACCAGTCCCTGGCCACCTTTTCCCGCAGCACGTCGTCACTACCGATCGTAGCGATTCTGGCTTCGCATGTCTCGCAGTCCAGTCCGCAATAAGCAATATATGTAAGTGTACGTTTCATTTATCAATGTCCACGCCTCTTTTCCTTCTTCTTCCTCTGTTTCATCTCAAAACGAAGCTGTACCTCCGCATCCTTATGTTCCCGGCTGATCTGGTGGTGTTCCATCTTCATTTCCTCCCGTTGCAGCTTAAGAGCCTGTTGGGACTTTGTGCCGATTCCTTTATGTTCTGTTTGTTTTCTTGCATTTCTAAGCCGCCGCTTTGGATTATCTGCTGTTTGCCGTATTTCTGCTTCTACAGCCGGACTGAAAACCAGTTCGTCATAGTGCTGCAAAATGAATTCCAACACATCATAATCCTTGGGTTCTGCACCAAAGGTGACTTTGCAGACAGATAATTTTCCTTCTTGAATTCGCTCAAAAACTCCGACCCAGAAGGGATCTTCAAAATATACAGTCAGACACGCTATCATGTTCCTTATATAAATTCAAAGGGACCCATTTGAAATGGATTCTTTGCAAATCGGAAGAGCGAGTGCTGCGTCTGTTTCGTCTTCCGCCAGGATCCGGATTGAATATTCTTTTTTCGCAAGTTGTTCCACACGCAGAAAAGCTGATTGACACCAGGCAAACAGAGCAGAGAAAGACTGATCGAAATCAAATCCGTCTGGCAGTTCTGCCAGCTCCAGTACCCGTCGGTCTTCCGCTGAAACAGTTTCTTTAAGATCCTTTTTTGTGAGTATAAATTGATCAGTTTCCAGATAATGCAGGTTCTGCATCAGGAAAAACACACCTTTGCAGGTGTCGCGAAACGCCGCGACATTCCTCTCTCTGCCTGCATGGATATAGCGATGGCAAAGCTCGTGGTACAGATTCCCCAGGCTCAGTTTGACATAGTTGGCCTCGTCCTCCTGCATCACAGGCGGAAGATAATCCGTCAATACGCCGAGCAGGTCTTTTGTCGTATGTTGCAGCTGGCAGACCTCCAGGGGATTCCAATGAAGCAACTCGTCTCTGCCGCAGATAAACCCGCAGGATTTCTCAAAGAAACCAATCTTTTTCAGGATCTCCCGATAATGATCCATGTCCCGAACAGAAAACCGATCCAGAATCAACATGACATCAATATCGCTGTTTTCATGGGCTTCTCCACGCAGATAGCTGCCCTGAAGGCCAACGTACAGCAGCCGTTCTCCGAAGGCTGCCCGGCAGGACAGGATCAGAGCATTCAAATAACTATCCAAATCAAACATCGTTTCGATACTCCTCTAATGTTCTGACTTCACAGTCCTTGTCCGCGTAGTAGATAAGCTTTTTTACATATACGAGTCACAGAAATGCCGGAGGTGTTTCTCTATGATTTCCTGAACTTCTTTATCACACTCAGGCTGTCTGTCTGCCTTTGCTATGAGAACCACTGCAGGAGAAATAAGTTCCAGTGCGAGCATGGACGGATCATCTGCCTTCAGCAGCCCTTTCTCCATCATGGCCATCAGGATCTTCGTATACATCTGCTGAAGTCCGTCCACCTGGTGTTTTGTATTGATCTTTGCCAGACGTTCACTGCGGAATTGTTCCTGGACCAGAAAGATCCGGATCTTTCGAATCATTGGATCATGCATGGTGAAGATGATCTTTCCCATCGTGATCTGCAGGAACTCCTCTTTGTTTTCGGGGAGCCTTCCTGTGTTATCAGCAGATCCGAAGGATTCCTCATACCTGGCTTCTGCTTCATCGATGATTGCGTTCAGGATATCTTCTTTGCCCTTGAAATGCTTATAAAGAGAGGGCGCCTTTATGCCGACGCGCTCGGCGATCCGTTCCACACCGGTCCCGTCATAGCCATTCTCCGCAAAAAGTGTCAGTGCTTCCTCTAGGATTCTTTCCCTTGTAGTCATAGTTCCTCCCACTTGGCTAATGTTCTTTAGCTTAGTATAGCTAACAATCTTTAGCCTGTCAAGACAAAGGCAAAGTTTTTATGTACCGAGGCAGCTTCCGCCGCCTCATCTGAGCTCCACCAACTTCCCATGAAGCACATATCTGGCATTCTCAAACCGATAAGCGCAGGTGGAAAGGGTAATGACCCTGTTGTAAGCCGAGATTACCAGGTTTGCCCTGAAGTCTGATCTGCCGCTCACTTCCTTCAGCCAGTCCGTGTGTTCCCGAATGCTGCCGAAAGTCTGCATATAAGCGGAGGAGTCCATAGTGGTGATATAGCCGGAAAAGAGTTCGATCCGGTACGTTGCCGACGGCGTCATCAGGTACATGACCGGGTGTTCGTCATAATAGCTCTGGTCTTCGTACCAGGAGATGCCGGCGAACATGGTCCCGTTCTGCATATGATGTCCGTAAATGACGGAATTGTCATCGGTAAAATCGGGCCTGTTCTGGACATCCAGGAACGGACAGCCGTTGCGGTTCTCGGTCCCGTCTGCCAGGTGCTTCAGGTAATAAGCGTTGTCGTTACCCTGTACGACAGGGTAATTGATCGTGGTATCCGGGCTGTAGATCCAGCCGATCACATCCGGATTTACTTCCTTCAGTGCCTTGAAGTTGATTTCTGGAAGATCCGCCGGTTTTGACAGATCCGCCAAGTTCAGATTGTCGGATCCGGATCGGTCGGCTGTATTCTCATGGGAACCGCTGCCCGAACCATCTGGATCCTCTTCAAAGTCTTCCTCTGAATCATTTGCCTGACTGCCCTTATCCTGATCAGCCTCCCCGGAACCGGCAGAGGCCGGGATTCCACCCGGCCCCTGCCGGCTTTCATGACCAGTGCCGCCTGTTACGCCCGCGATCTCTGCGATCCGGTCATAGGCATTGATCCCGGCCCGGTATTCATGCTCTGTCTGCAGAATCTTCCAGCCAAGGAAAGCCGCAGCGCCAAGGCAGATCACTGCCAGAAGCACCGCGGCTAATCTAAAACCGGATTTCATATCAGCGCCTTCTGCGTCCCTTCCGGACCGCGAAGATGCCAAGTCCGCCGGCTGCGCAGACTGCCGCCAGCATCAGGATGGCCCACAGAGTGACATTGGACTCATCGCCTGTCTTCGGCGCGGTCGTCTGGGTAGACTGACCTTTGCCGTCACTTCCCGGTGTGGATTGTCCTTTGCCGGAGTCGTCGTTGCTTCCGGTATTGTCCTTCACAGTAGTTTTCTTCGTATCGTCATCGGATTTTGAAGAATCCTGTGTCGGCGTCGTCGTATCCTTCTTATCATCCGTCTCTGTCGGCGTGATGACAGGCTTCTGATCATCCTGCATTTTTGTATCATCCGCAGGGGTCTTATCATCATCCTTCGGAGTGGTATCTTCCGTCTTCGGGTCGTCTGAAGGCGTTCCGTCATCCGTCTTCGGATCATCGGCCGGCTTGCCGTCATCAGGTTTCTGGTCGTCCGGATTCGGGTCATCCTTCGGATCCTGATTCTCCGGATCGGTGCTCTTATCACCCTTCACATAGACCTTCACCGGATTGCTGTCGGCATCGGTCTCATCCACATGGATTTTTGCCACGTTCTGGATGAAATCACAGTCTGCCGTCTTATCCACGGTGACGAGGAAGCTGACGGTCTGGCTCTTTCCGGAGGCAAGATTTACGGTCCAGGTGATGGTTTTTGCCGCCTCGTCGTAGGTGCCTTCATTTTCAGCGGACACGAAGGTCACGCCCTCCGGCAGCTCGTCGGTGACGGTAAAGGTGCGCTCGGTCGTGGCCGGATTCTTAAAGGTGACGCGGTACAGGAGCGTCCTTCCGCCCTTGACCTTTTCGCCTTCCAAATTCTTTCTGCCGTTCTCGGAAAGGACTTCCTTCACGACATCATCCAGCACATAGTTGATGACCTGGTTGGTGACAGCCTTCTTTGTCTGGCCGGTCTCCTGATCCTTTACCTCAAGCATCGCGCTGTTGGCAAATGCCTGGCCTTTGAGGGCCTTTGTGACTTTCACTGTCACCCAGACTTCGCCGTCGGTATCCGGCGCTGCTTCCAGCACCCAGATCACGGTCTGGCCGTGAACGATGCTCTGCACGTTGCCGCCCTCGGAGGCTTCCACGTAGGTGACATCCTGCGGGAGAACATCCGTGATGGTGATCGTGCGGGTATTTTTGCTGTGATTCTGGTACGGGATGTGGTAGGTGACAAGATCATCCACTGCGACGACCTGCTTGTCGATTTCCGTACCTTCGGCATTGACAACGGTTTTGACCGCCACAAAGTTGGTCGTGGTATCGTCGTCATCACTGCCATTGTCTGTTACGGTCGTGATATCCGCTTCATCCATACCGACGCGGGCCTGGTTGTTCAGCTCGGTTCCTGCTGCGGAGGCAAGGACTTTGACTTTCACAGTGACAGTCCCTTCTGTATGGGCGTCGGTGATCACGTTCCAAGTGACGGTATGATCCGCCTCGCTGTAAACGCCTTCCTGATCGGCAGATACGAACTTCACGCCGTCCGGCAGCTTATCGGTAATGACAGCTGTCTTTGCG
>JAXJVN010000065.1:0-5873 GCA_036308545.1 Eubacterium sp.
GACTTGGAACACAAGGTGCTTTTCCTTGGGTTCTTAGTCAGAGTTAGAGTTTCCGAAACGAAGCCGAGCGAACATGTCCCTGTTCCAGTCGGGGCGCAAACATTTCATTAAACTCACATTTATTTGATTGCCATTAACCGGAACATGGGTACGGGATTGTAAAACTCGTCCTTCTCCAGGTAGACCTTGTCGCTCAAGCGGAAGTCTATGGACAGGCTGCTTGCCCCGCACTGCTCCAGCACGTGGGCGTCCCAGGAGGGCCTGCGGAAGAAGCTGATGGGCAAAAGATGCATGATCGCATCGTTCTCATTCATCATATCTTTACTGATCATGTTGTGGGCATGATTGTAAGGCAGACTGGCATCACTGACGGTCTTGTGGGAACCGTAGTTGGCGTCGAAGTTGAGAAGGACGCCGCCGTCCCGCAGTAAATGGAACCAGGCGTGATAAGCCTCAATGGGATGGGGCAGGGTCCAGGTCAGGTTGCGGGAAATAATTACGTCGAAGCTTTCATCCGGGAAATCCGGATGCTCGGCATCCATCTGCAGGAATTCCGGCCAGACGCCTTCGCGGCCTGCCAGGATTTTTGCACCGTGTATCATATCCGCGGTAAGGTCGATGCCGATTACGTCGAAGCCCTGCTTAGCCAGAAGGATGGAAAAATATCCCACGCCGCAGCCGACGTCCAGAATGCGCAGCTTTTTTCTGGCCTGAGGCTGTGGCAGCACAGGCAGGATCTGGGCCAGCCAGCGGTCGGCGATGGGGTCGTGCAGTTCTTTCTCCTTGAGCTCCAGAAAGGCAGCGCTCCGTTTGGTCCAGTAGCGGACGACACGCTCCTTGATATCATGCTTTTTTGCGCAGATCATGAACATGGGCGTGGAGGCACAGTTGACTTTTTCGTCCTCTGACCAGACGCGTTTCCAGATCTCCGTATCCGTATCGACCTGGTCGAAGCCGCATGCTTTAAGGACTTCCACATCCCAGTCCGGGCGCTGTTCTCGGGTCAGGGGTACCTCTTCCGCCAGCTTTTCCATACGGTCAAAGCCGTCGCCAACATTGCAGTCGTCGATTCCAAGCTCGGAAGCCTTTCTGCGGTCTTCTTCATAAGCTTCTTTTTTTTCTGAATCAACCAGGTAATGGTACCAGTTGGCGTCAAAATTGAGCAGGATACCGCCTTCGTCCAGAATCCGGAACCAGTCCCGATAGGCGTGCTCCGGATGAGGCAGGTTCCAGGTCACGTTCCGGCTGATGATCACGTCGAAGGTCAGGTCCCAGAATTCGGTTGCCTGGACGTCGCCCAGCACCCAGGTGATGGAATCCGCAAAGTCTCCGGCATTGACCTTAGCCTGGTCCAGCATCTCCTGCGTATAGTCGAGTGCCGTTACTTTATAACCGCATTCAGCCAAGAGAATCGAGAGAAAGCCTGGGCCGGCGCCGGCGTCCAGGACCCTGATCTCATCCGGATTACGGTCGGGAAAGGCCTGAGAAATTTTTTCGTGGAGGAGATTTTTCCAGCTGTCGCGGCGTCCGTCCTCCATTTCCTGTTTGTTATATTCCGAATAACCTGCGGAACGGCTTGTCCAGTAGGCATGCAGGTCGTGCATGATTTTTTCCATCTTAAAGTCCTCAGTGATGCTATTTAGTTTCTTTAAAAAAACATATGATGCCAGCGCAAAAGTCATTACAAACGGCAGCCTGACTGTATGCGGGTAAATGACTTACCGGCATCATATTTTTTGACACATGCTCAGCATATATTTTATAAAAAAGGCCACGTTAAAAATTCTAATGAAGAATGGATATGCAGGCAAGTTTTCAAAGGGAATGAAAAAGGAAAATCCTGTACAGATTTTACAGATAGTTGAAAAAATGTGAAAAGATATCACCACGTCTGGAAAAGAAACGTCGAAAAATGTTGAAAAGATGCAGGCACTGCTGGAAAAGAAAAGACTGCAGGGCTAGAATATTTATGATACCAGTGCCAAAAGTCATTACACATGGTAGGCTTTCCTGACAGTAGGTGTTTGCAATATAAACTCTCATGCACATTGTTTTGCGCCGCATACGTCTGCGGCGAGCCAGACTTATACAATAAAAAAGAGGTTTCGCGTATGAAGACAATTAAAGAAATCCAGCAGGACCAGCAGTATTCCAGCATGCTGGCAGCAGCGGTGGAAAAGTTTGAAAAGGCAGACCCTGCCCTTATGGCAGAAAAAGCCGGTGCTTTATGGCATCCCGAGACAAAAACAATCACAGTAGAAAGTCTTGGCGAGACACTGTCGGTTTCCTGGCCGGATGGCATCATGAAACCGGAAAGGGAGATGTGGCATCATCTTGTCGCCCTTCATTATCTGTATCAGGCAGACGGCACCCCCTTAACAGGAGATACAGTATCCTTCAAGGACCTCACGGACGGTATGGTCCGCGGGCATGGCTTTGATTTTTCGTCTCAGTCTGACCTGCAGAGGATGTTCCTGGGGAAAAGCGAAGAGCAGATCCGGAAATGCCTGACGGATGCAGGCGGACAGGAAATCCGGACCAAGGCGGACTTTGGCGTGAGGTTCCATATGTTTCCACAATATCCGCTTTATATTAATGTATGGTTTGCGGACGATGAATTCCCGGCGCAGGGGAAAATGCTGGTAGATGCTTCGGCACCCCATTACCTGATGCTGGAGGATTCCGTAACAGCGGGAGAGATTTTATTGAACAGGATTAGCGAAAAAATGACCGGACAGCCAAGATTCCGGAAGTGACGAATACAGGGGACCGACGCGAAAGCGCCGGTTCTTTTTTATGCAGGCGGGACAGTTGGAACGAACAGAGAAGCTCTTTTACTTTCTTGCTTTTTACACAATTTTGCAAATAATTGAACTTTCCATACACGTGCTTTTTACATTCCCCTGCTACAATAACCCATGTTTTGGAATGCAATGAGATGAGGAAGCATTTATGGCAGAAATAGAATTCAGACATGTGACGAAGACCTTCGACAAGAATGTGACCGTCGTAAAAGACCTCAATCTGAAGATTCATGACAAGGAGCTTGTCATGATCATCGGTCCTTCCGGCTGCGGCAAATCGACCACCCTGCGTATGCTTGCAGGACTGGAGACCGTGACCAGCGGAAGCGTTCTGGTAGACGGCGTGGACGTAACAAAACTGGAGCCGGGCAAGCGGGACCTGAGCATGGTCTTCCAGAGCTATGCTCTGTATCCGCAGATGAACATCTACAACAATATTGCCTTTGCGCTTAAGGTACGCGGTTTTTCCAAAGAGGAAATTGATAAACGCGTCCATGAAGTCGCAGATATGCTGCAGATTACGTCCCTTTTGAAGAGACGTCCGGCACAGGTATCCGGCGGGCAGAGACAGCGAGTGGCAATCAGTGCGGCAATTGCAAGAGAAGCAAAGGCTTATCTTATGGATGAGCCGCTTTCCAACCTGGACGCCAAGCTCAGAGCGGAAATGCGCGTTGAAATCGCAAAGCTGCACAAGAACCTGGAATCAACGATCGTCTATGTAACTCACGATCAGGTCGAGGCTATGACGCTTGCCGACAGGATCGTGGTCATGAACGGGGGCATTGCCCAGCAGATTGCTTCGCCCATGGAACTTTACCTGAATCCGGTCAACACCTTCGTTGCAGGATTCGTTGGGTCTCCTCAGATTAACTTTCTTTCGGTCCGCCTTCTGGTAAAGGAAAATGGTTATGTTCTGACGGGAGACGGTATAGAAATCCGCATTCCGGAAGAAGAGGCACATGCAATTCTCGCCAGTCCGGACTGGGAGAAGAAAAATAAGGGTGACAGCAAGCTGATCCTTGGCATCCGCCCGGAAGAACTGAAGATCTGTGATCCGTCTGAGGAAGAACTTCCGCTTCATACAGAAGTCTGTGAAAACCTTGGCGCGGAAGAGCTGCTTTACGGTTTCTTCGGCAATACGAAACCGGAACAGGCCGAAATTGCAGGAACTATGCAGACGGTACGGACAAAAGAGCAGACCGGGATCCGTCCGGGGCAGAAAGTTTCTCTCAAGGCTGATGTTGAGACATGGAAGGTGTTCGATCCGGATAATGGACGGAACCTTTTATACAGGAAACCGGAGGTAGAAGAATGAAAAAACATGAGAAGTACAACAGATCAGCCTATCTGTATCTGCTTCCGTCCTTTCTGGTTTTTGCGGTATTCCTCTTTTATCCCTTTGCAAAAACCATTTATCTGAGTCTCTTCAAGACCAATAAGATGGGCCAGGCCAAGCTTTTTGTCGGACTGGGGAATTACATTGACATCCTTACTTCCAAGAGCTTCCGCAACAGCCTTCTGGTAACGATCATCTTTGTTGTCATTGTCGTTGTCGTCGGCATGCTGCTGGGACTCGTTGGAGCGGTGCTCTGCAACAAGACCTTCCCGGGAATCCGTTTTTTCAGCGTTGCTTACGCGCTGCCCATGTCCATTGCTTCCGCTTCGGCGGCTATGATCTTCAGCATCATGCTGAACCCGACGATCGGTATCGTCAACAAGGTTCTCCATACCAATATCAACTGGCTGCAGGATCCTAAATATGCGCTTATTATGGTTGCGCTCCTTACAGCCTGGCTGAACAGCGGAATTGATTTTCTCTATTTTTCAGCCGGTCTTTCCAACATCGATGAGACGATTTACGAGCGTGCTTCCGTTGACGGCGCTTCCGGCTTCCAGCAGTTCATTCACCTGACGCTGCCGGGACTTTCGCCGATTCTTTTTTATACCGTTGTCGTTAATATCATTCAGGCCTTCCAGTCCTTCGGCCAGGTCAAGATCCTTACTATGGGCGGGCCGGGAGAATCCACGAACCTGATCGTATACTCCATCTACCGCGACGCTTTCTTCAATTACAGATTCGGAACAGCGGCAGCGGAGTCCGTTGTCCTCTTCCTGATCATCATGGTCCTTACCCTTTTCATGTTTAAGGCCCAGAAGAAGAAAGGAGAATAAAAAATCATGCTGGTAGATAAGAGAAAAACAGCCCTCCGGCTGATCCTGAATATCATTTTTGCCATTCTGATGCTGCTTCCGCTGCTGTATGCGGTCAGCATTGCGCTGATGCCATCCAGTGACCTTTATACCATGGACCTCAACCTTTTCCCCAAGCATCCTACGCTTGCGAACTTTAAGGACGCCCTGGTCAATGTTCCCCTGATCCGCTTCGTCGTGAATTCCTTTGTGGTATCCGGCATCATTACCCTGGGCCAGATCCTGACCTGCTCTCTGGCAGCCTTTGCCTTCGTCTTCCTGAACTTCAAGGGGAAAAACGTTCTCTTCATGCTGGTTATGGCTACTATGATGGTTCCGGGAGAAGCGACCATCATTTCCAACTATCTGACAGTTTCCGGCTGGGGCTGGCTGGATACCTATCATGTCCTGATTGTTCCTTACTTGACATCGGCGATGGGCATCTTCCTGTTCCGCCAGTTTTATTCGTCCTTCCCGATCTCTGTTTATGAATCTGCCAAAATTGACGGATGTCCGAATCTGGTTTTTATCTTCAAGATTCTGCTTCCGCTTACCAAATCCGGAATCGGAGCCATGGCTGTATATACCTTTATTAATTCCTGGAATATGTACATGTGGCCCCTGCTTGTTACCGGAACCGAGAACATGCGTACGGTTCAGATTGGAATTTCCATGCTGAAGTCCGTAGACGCCCAGTCGATCACTATGATGATCGCCGGGGTTGTCATCATTATCCTTCCCTCCATTTCTATCTTCATCATAGGACAGAAGCAGCTGATCCGCGGCATGTTCTCCGGGGCTGTGAAGGGTTAAAGGTATCAATTCTTTCGCTATATTCAGCATAAGCTGAGTATATATACACATCTTGCATGGGCAAGA
>JAXJVN010000066.1:0-9496 GCA_036308545.1 Eubacterium sp.
GAATTTGGTAAAAAAAGGATGAATTCCGATCTTGTTCGTTAAGAAAAACAAAAGGAGTCAGAAAAGATTCAACACCCTGAACCAATCCGTATATAAATCTTCAAAGCCCATGGAACGGTAGAGGCGTACGGCAGGCTCATTGCCCTTTACCACCTGCAGATAGGCATATTCCGCTCCCAGATTCCCGGCAGTATTCAGAATGGACGCAACAATGCTGCGGGCGTAGTTCTGACGGCGGTATTCCTCCTTGACGTGAATTGCGTAGACTCCTACGTAATTGCGATCCAGGATTCCGAGACCGGTAGCTATGATCTTTCCTTTGTCTCTTACAGAAACAGCAATCGTCTCCATGGGGATCGAACGGTACATAGAAGGGACGATTCTGCGGTGCATAACGTTTTCCGTACCCTTCAGATCGAAAAGAGCTTCAATCCAGGCATCTGTAATCCTGGAATCTACCACAGGCCTGATGGGAGAGGGTGGAACATCAATCGCATCCCCTGACAGACGGCAGACCATGTTTGTTACCGTGTGCTCGATATGATAGCCCCGTTTATCCAGAAGAGCATCAAAAGCAGCCGGCATCAAAGGGGTAATCTTGAAAATGCAGGGCGTACCCCAGCGCCGATATGCCTCCTCGCAGAAGGCAACTTTCTCTTCCAGGGGAAGAGTAGACGGTCCGATCTGCTCGACAGAATTTGTCCTATGCGTATAGAAATAAGAAAAACGCAGAAGCCAGCCGTCATAGAACATGATCTGATGAGAAGGCCATGCGTTCAGAGACATATCTTCAATTTCTTTGATCTGTGAGAACATATAGATACCTTGCACAATATAAATTTAACAATGTGACTTCTTCCAAATTATACCTATTGCCCAATTCTTGCAATCCCGAAGGTTTCGGGTTATAATTTGCCTGTTAAGTTTATATAACGAGGAGATTACTATGTCTAAATTCCTGAAATTCATTGTAGGAATCCTGCTTGCAGCCTTTATTGTTTCCGGTGCTGCGCTTCTGATTCCTTCTTATATTGGATATAATACTACGATTGTTGACTCTGCAACAACGGGCAACCAGAGAATGGGGACCGTAATTTATACGAAGCAAGAACCAGTTTCGGAACTGGCAAACGGAGATAAAATTCTGGAGCTTCGCGGCGATGCTGTTAACGTACGTACAGTAAAAAGCTATGATAGGGATGCCGAAACGATTGCTTACGAAGACGGCACAGAGGGCACTTTGCAGGTTTCCGGTGACTATTACCTGGTAAAAGCTGCAGTTCCGGCGCTGGGGTATCTGTCCATCGCTATGCAGTCACGGAATGGCCTGATCTTCCTTGGCCTGATCCTGCTCCTGATCATCGTCCTGTTTATCCTTTCAGAGGTTATGCGTCATCATGCTGAAGTAATGGGCGACTACGACACATATGATGAAGAGGACGACGACGAGTATTTTGAAAATCTGGCGGCAACGCATCAGCTTAATCTTGAGAAGAGCAAAGCTGCAGCAGAGGTGAACAGCAGTTCAGAAGAAGACAAAGAGAAAAAGGATAGAAAATCCGGCAAGGATAAAAAAGAGAAAAGGACAGAAAATAAAGAACGCCGCAGTAAACGCGACAGGCGCCGCGGCGGGGACAGACAGGACGAAGGATATGAGAGCGAAGGAACTGACGGCCCGGCCGAAGATTATTTCGAAGGAAAATCCCCCGAAGGCATCGAAGAGGACCTTGAGACGCAGCTGAGAAGTATGATAGAAGCTGGGAATGCAAAAGCTCAGCAGCCTGATGTCCGGTCTGAAGGTTCTGCAGCCGAGGAACCGGAGAAAGAAGAAACAGCGACAGCAGAACAGTTCCCGCTTGAAGAAGACACTCCTTCGGAAAAAGGGGACCGCGACGAGGTTCAGATTGCCATGCCTGCAAAGACAGCCGAGGAACTTCTGCAGAAGGCTTATCAGGATGGTCTGGATCCCAAGGTTCATGAAGATGAGATTACCGGCGTAACCTTAATAGATTATTCAGACAGCCTCTAATACAGAAGAAAATATAAAAACTTAAGCTAAGCGTGAAGAAATACTTTGTAAAGAAGGACCTGCTGCGGCAGGTTCTTCTTTTGTGCAGCGGGAAGCTTAGCGGATAGCAGGTATGCACGCCTGATCATCAGGGCTGTCATATAAATTCTCCAAAATCAGGCAGGAAAGTTTGTTATTTTTATAAAAAATTTTTAAAAAAAATAAAAAATAAAACTTGCAAATCTATGTTTGAAATCGTATAATCTTCGTGTTGTGACAAAAAGCTATGAAGCGTGAAGTTGCTGCATCCATACAGGATGCGGGTTCTCCGTGGAGCAAATGTCAAGTTCATCAAACTGGCGACAAGTCACTGTACAATTTATAAGTGGTCCTCCTCTAAGGGGATACCGCGTGTGAGCCTTTATGACACACACGGACATGTGTACAGTCACCGCTTGCCGTACTCCAAAAAAGTGCGAATAGGAGGCGACTTTTTTTATGGCAAAACAGGTAATGAGAATCACACTGAAGGCGTATGATCATCAGTTAATTGATGCATCTGCAGCGAAGATCGTTGAGACGGTCAAAAAGAACGGAGCGGTTGTATCCGGACCGGTTCCGCTTCCCACTAAGAAGGAAGTAGTTACGATCCTTCGTGCCGTCCACAAGTACAAAGATTCCCGCGAACAGTTCGAGCAGAGAACACACAAGAGACTGATCGACATCATTACACCCACTCAGAAAACTGTTGATGCTCTCTCCAGACTGGAGATGCCTGCAGGTGTCTACATCGATATCAAGATGAAGACAAAGTAAGTTAGGCAACAAAGAAGTGTGCTGCTTGAAGCCTTCAGGCAGCCGACGCAAGGTTAAGGAATATGATTGAAATATCTCTTAACTAGTATGAACGTTTTCCATAAAGAAGGAAAACGCTCCGCTGTAGAAAAACAGGAGGTAAGTATGAAGAAGGCAATTTTGGCTACGAAAGTTGGAATGACCCAGATTTTCGCAGAAGACGGAACTCTGACCCCGGTCACCGTACTTCAGGCCGGACCGTGTGTTGTTACACAGGTCAAGACAGTCGAGAATGACGGCTACAATGCTGTTCAGGTCGGCTTTGATGACATCCGCGAGAAACTCGTGAACAAGCCCGTTAAAGGCGTTTTTGACAAAGCAGAAGTTCCCTATAAGAGATATCTCCAGGAGTTCCGCTTTGACAACGCTGCCGACTATGCTGTAAAGCAGGAAATCAAGGCAGATATTTTCGCTGAAGGCGATCATGTAGACGCTACCGCAATCAGCAAAGGCAAGGGATTCCAGGGCGCTATCAAACGTCATGGCCAGAGCCGCGGACCGATGGCCCATGGTTCTAAATATCATCGCCATGCCGGTTCCAACGGAACTTCTTCCGATCCGAGCCGTGTATTCCCCGGAAAGAAGATGCCCGGCCAGATGGGACACGTACAGGTTACCGTTCAGAATCTTGAGATCGTTAAGGTCGATGCAGAGAACAACCTGATCCTGGTAAAGGGATCTGTTCCGGGACCCAAGAAAGGCATGATTACGATCAAAGAGTCTGTAAAGAACGCACAGTAACCTAAAGCGGAAAGGAGGAAAAACAGATGGCAAACGTATCTGTTTACAATATGGAAGGCAATGAAGTCGGAACGATGGAGCTTTCCGATGCCGTATTCGGCGTTGAAGTAAAAGAGAACCTGGTCCACAGAGCAGTAGTGCTTCACCTGGCAAACAACCGTCAGGGAACACAGAAAGCAAAGACCCGTTCTGAAGTATCCGGAGGTGGAAGAAAGCCTTGGAGACAGAAAGGAACCGGCCATGCAAGACAGGGATCCACGCGTGCACCGCAGTGGACCGGCGGCGGAGTTGTATTTGCTCCGGTACCGCGTGATTACTCTTTCAAGATGAACAAGAAAGAGAAGCGTGCCGCACTGAAATCTGTTCTGACCAGCAAGGTTCAGGAGAATAAGCTCAAAGTTCTTGATGAACTTACTCTTGAGAATATCAAGACAAAGGATATGAAGAAAGTCCTTGATGCGCTGAAAGTTGGAAAAGCTCTGATCGTTGTAGGCGACGACAGCAAGAACGTTGTTCTTTCTGCAAGAAACATCCCGGACGTTATGACCTGCGCACCGGACGGAATCAATGTCTATGACATGATGAAGTACGATACCATCATCGCTACCAAGAGCAGCGTAGCATCCATCGAGGAGGTGTATGCATAATGGCAGACATTAAATATTATGACGTCATCCTGAAACCGGTTGTAACCGAGAAAAGCATGAATGAGATGGCCGATAAAAAATATACCTTCCTTGTACATCCGGACGCAACCAAGATCCAGATCAAGGAAGCCGTTGAAAAGATGTTCGATGGTGTTAAGGTTTCCAAAGTTAACACAATGAACCAGGACGGAAAGGTCCGCCGCAGAAATTCCAGAAGCGGAATTACAAGCGGACGTACTGCGAAGACCAAGAAAGCAGTCGTTAAGCTTACGGAAGACAGCAAGGAAATCCAGCTGTTCGAAGGACTTTGATAAATATCAATACTTACATGTATAGTGCATGATAGTCACTATACGGATTCCTTTTTAAAGAAATGAATCCGTTATCGAAAGGAGAAAATGTAATGGGAATCAAAAGTTATAACCCATATACACCTTCCAGAAGAAACATGACCAACTCCGACTTTGCGGAAATCACAAAGACAAAACCGGAAAAGAGCCTGACTGTTTCTCTGAAGAAGAATGCCGGCCGCAATAACCAGGGTAAGATCACTGTTCGTCATCATGGCGGCGGCAGCAGAAGAAAATACAGAATCATCGATTTCAAGAGATTCAAAGATGACATCCCTGCAACCGTAAGAGCAATTGAGTATGATCCGAACCGTACTGCCAATATTGCACTGATCTGTTATGCAGACGGTGTAAAGAGCTATATCCTGGCTCCGGAAGGACTCAAGGTTGGAATGACTGTTATGAATGGCGCGAACGCAGAAATCCGTCCGGGCAACTGCCTGCCGATGGCAAATATCCCCGTTGGTACCATTATCCACAACATTGAAATGCATCCCGGAAAAGGCGGACAGCTTGTTCGTTCTGCCGGCGTTGGTGCACAGCTGATGGCTAAGGAAGGAGATTACGCAACCCTGCGCCTTCCGTCCGGAGAAATGAGACTTGTTCCGATTAACTGCCGTGCTTCCATCGGCACCATCGGAAACGGCGATCATAACCTCGTTAATATCGGTAAAGCCGGAAGAAAACGTCACATGGGAATCCGCCCGACCGTCCGCGGTTCTGTTATGAACCCGAATGATCATCCGCATGGCGGCGGCGAAGGCAAGGCACCGGTTGGACGTCCGGGACCGTCTACCCCGTGGGGCAAGCCTGCTATGGGTCTTAAGACCAGAAACAAGCATAAAGCTTCCAACAAACTGATCATCCGCAGAAGAAACGGAAAATTACTGAATAAATAAGGAGGAATACGATGGCTCGTTCATTAAAGAAAGGCCCGTTCGCAGACGCAAGCCTGCTTAAGAAAATTGACGCTGCCAACGCAGCCGGAGATAAGACGGTAATCAAGACATGGTCTCGCCGTTCTACTATTTTCCCGTCCTTCGTCGGACATACTATTGCTGTCCATGACGGCAGAAAGCATGTTCCGGTATATGTCACTGAGGATATGGTCGGACATAAGCTCGGTGAGTTCGTTGCGACCAGAACTTACAGAGGACACAAGGCAGACGAGAAGACTTCGTCTGTAAGATAAGGCGAAAGGAGGCTAAATTAAAATGGCAAAAGGACATAGAAGCCAGATTAAGAGAGAAAGAAACGCGAATAAAGACACCAGACCGTCAGCTAAGCTTTCTTACGCCAGAATTCCTACTGAGAAGGCATGCTTCGTACTGGATGGAATCCGCGGCAAAGATGTAGAGAGCGCACTTGGTATCCTGACATACAGCCCCCGTTATGCATCCGCTGTTGTTAAGAAACTTCTGGAGTCTGCAGTTGCAAACGCAGAGAACAACAATGGCCTGAACAAGAGCAGTCTGTATGTAGCAGAGTGCTATGCAGACAAGGCTCCGACAATGAAGAGAATTCAGCCGAGAGCACAGGGCAGAGCATATAGAATTGAAAAGCGTACCAGCCACATCACCATTGTGCTGGATGAGCGTTAAGGAGGCTTAGTATGGGACAGAAAGTTAATCCACACGGCTTAAGAGTCGGAGTAATTAAAGACTGGGATTCCAAATGGTACGCTGAAGGCGACTTTGCAGATAACCTGGTAGAAGATTATCAGGTCCGCAAGTTCCTGAAGAAGAAATTGTACAAAGCCGGAATCTCCAACATCGAAATTGAGAGAGCTTCCAACCGTCTGAAAATTACAATCTATACCTCTAAACCCGGTATGGTCATTGGAAAAGGCGGAGAGGAAATTGACAAAGTCAAGAAAGAACTTGCAGCATACACTGACAAGAAGCTTATCGTTGACATCAAAGAGATCAAGAAACCGGACCGCGACGCACAGCTTGTTGCTGAGAATATCGCACTTCAGCTTGAGCAGCGTGTATCCTTCCGCCGCGCTATGAAATCCGTTATGCAGAGAACCATGCGTGCCGGAGCAAAGGGAATTAAGACTTCCGTATCCGGACGTCTCGGCGGCGCTGATATGGCTCGTACCGAGTTCTACAGCGAAGGCACTATTCCGCTTCAGACACTGCGTGCAGATATCGACTACGGATTTGCAGAAGCAGATACCCAGTACGGTAAGGTCGGCGTTAAGGCTTGGATCTACAACGGAGAAGTACTTCCGACCAAGAACAGCAAGGAAGGGAGCGAGAAATAATTATGTTAATGCCTAAGAGAGTAAAACATAGAAAACAGTTCCGCGGAACGATGAGAGGCAAAGCCCTTAAGGGCAATACCGTTACCTACGGTGAATACGGTCTTGCTGCTACCGAGCCGTGCTGGATTAAATCCAACCAGATCGAGGCAGCCCGTGTAGCCCTGACCCGTTATGTAAAGCGTGGCGGTCAGGTCTGGATTAAAATCTTCCCGGACAAGCCCGTTACTGCAAAGCCGGCTGAGACCCGTATGGGTTCCGGAAAAGGCTCTGTTGAGTACTGGGTAGCAGTTGTTAAGCCAGGCCGCGTTCTTTTTGAAATTGCCGGTGTTCCGGAAGATGCAGCAAAAGAGGCACTTCGCCTTGCAATGCATAAACTGCCCTGCAAGTGCAAGATTGTTTCCCGTGTGGAAGAAGGCGGTGATAACAGTGAAGAGTAATAAATACGTAGAAGAGCTCAGAAGCAAATCGACAGCTGAACTTAACGACGAGCTGGTAGCTGCAAAGAAGGAACTTTTCAACCTTCGTTTCCAGCACGCGACCAGCCAGCTGGAGAACTCCAGCCGCATCCGTGAAGTTCGTAAGAATATCGCGCGTATCTCAACAGTAATCGCCGGCAAGACCGCAGAATAATCTGCAGCTTACATTTGCCTTAAATGTCTGAAAGGAGACAGATCGTGGAAGAGCGTAATTTAAGAAAAACCCGTGTAGGCAAAGTCGTCAGCGATAAGATGGATAAGACTATCGTCGTTGCGATTGAAGACCACGTGGAGCATCCTCTTTACCATAAAATCGTAAAGAAAACTTATAAACTGAAGGCACATGACGAGAATAACGAATGCGGAATCGGTGATACCGTTCGCGTCATGGAAACCAGACCCCTGTCCAAAGACAAGAGATGGAGACTGGTTCAGATCGTCGAGAAAGCCAAATAAATCTAAAGGAGGAATACCGCTATGGTACAGCAGGAAACCAGACTTAAGGTGGCTGATAACACCGGTGCAAAAGAAATCCTGTGCATCCGTGTTATGGGTGGTTCCACCAGAAGATATGCTAATATCGGTGATGTGATCGTTGCCAGTGTCAAAGACGCAACACCCGGAGGCGTTGTCAAGAAAGGTGATGTTGTCAAAGCAGTCGTTGTTCGTACTGTTAAAGGCGCACACAGACATGACGGCTCCTACATCCGTTTTGATGAGAATGCAGCTGTAATTATTAAGGATGACAATACTCCCAGAGGAACCCGTATCTTCGGGCCGGTAGCCAGAGAGCTTCGTGAGAAACAGTTTATGAAGATTGTTTCCCTCGCTCCGGAAGTATTATAAGGAGGCCTAGTATGTCTATGAAATTAAAAAAAGGTGATACCGTTCGTGTTATCGCCGGAAAAGATAAAGGTAAGGAAGGCAAGATCCTCTCTGTTGATGTAAGAACGGGCAAAGTCCTGGTAGAAGGCATCAATATGGTTACGAAGAGCGTTAAGCCGAATGCGGCCAATATGAATGGCGGCATCGTAAATAAAGAGGCTCCGATCCAGGCTTCTAATGTCATGTATCTCAAGGATGGCGAAGTTACCAGACTCGGATATAAGTTCGAGGACGGCAAGAAAGTACGTATCGCAAAGAAAACCGGAGAAGCCATTGATTAATTGATCGAACCGGATAAATGCCTGTGAAGTTTTTTGCAGGCAGTCCGGCAATTTAGGATAGGAGGCCTTAACAAGTGGGCAATTTTAAAGATCTGTATAAG
The DNA here is from genome assembly GCA_036308545.1 of Eubacterium sp. GTDB lineage: Bacteria > Bacillota > Clostridia > Lachnospirales > Lachnospiraceae > Bilifractor. The sequence goes on from JAXJVN010000066.1 coordinate 8,614, forward strand.
AATGAAATTGCAGACGCCATGACGAAAAAGTTCGGATATAAGAACGTTAATGAAATTCCGAAACTTGCAAAGATCGTCATCAACATGGGCGTAGGCGAAGCCAAAGAGAATTCCAAAGTCCTGGATTCCGCAGTCAGCGATCTGACCAAGATTGCAGGTCAGAAGCCTGTCGTTACGAAGGCAAAAAAATCTATCGCAAACTTCAAAATCCGTGAAGGTATGCCGATCGGATGTAAGGTTACCCTTCGCGGCGACAGAATGTACGATTTCGCAGAGAGACTTATTGCACTTGCTCTGCCGCGTGTTCGTGACTTCCGTGGAGTAAATCCGAACGCATTTGACGGAAGAGGAAATTATGCTCTTGGCATTAAAGAGCAGCTGATCTTCCCTGAAATCGAGTACGATCAGATTGATAAGGTAAGAGGTATGGATATCATCTTCGTAACCACAGCAAAGACCGATGAAGAGGCTCGTGAGCTGCTGACAATGTTCGGAATGCCGTTCGCAAAGTAATATTTGGAGGAAAGATTCATGGCTAAAACATCTATGAAAATTAAACAGCAGCGCAAGCCTAAGTTCTCTACCAGAGCTTATACCCGCTGCAGAATCTGCGGACGTCCGCATTCTGTACTGAAGAAATATGGTATCTGCCGTATCTGCTTCCGTGAACTGGCTTACAAGGGTCAGATTCCGGGAGTAAAGAAGGCCAGCTGGTAATTCAGGGAAAGGAGGAAAAATACTATGTCTATGAGCGATCCGATTGCAGATATGCTTACAAGAATCCGCAATGCAAATATTGCAAAACATGATACCGTTGATATGCCGGCATCTAAGATTAAAGTTTCCATTGCCGATATTCTGGTAGATGAAGGATATATCGAGA
>JAXJVN010000067.1:0-42246 GCA_036308545.1 Eubacterium sp.
GAAAAACGTATCAAGATATCTCTTGGAGGACTGAGCCCGATTCAATACAGGAAGGCTCAGGGACTAGCGGCGTAGGTCCAAGAAAACGTCCGCACTCCCATCCTGTCACTTTAAGTTTTCCATTCAACTGCTTTCATTAAGAACGCACTTCCGTTTTATAGAAAAACACCTCTTTTTATTATGAGAAAAGTTCTTCCGTTGATCATTGGATTGACTTTGCATGAAAAAACTGCTATTTTTTTGCTGAAACATTTGTATCAGCAATCGGACTATAACAAACTTCATCTCATGCCGCAAGAGGATAAGGAAAAATGAAACAGAAACCTGATTCTGTAACAGCACCGATCAGTCAGCCACTCATCAGCCTCAAACCAACAGCAGACAGTTTGGCAGCGAGCACCAAGATAACTGCTAGTTCGACACCAGACAAATCAGGACCAAATAACCGCCCAATGAGCAACCAGGCCCGGAATACCTGGGCGAAAAAAGAACTGACCGCTGCCTTCCTGCAGCTCCTGAAGAAGAAGCCGCCGGAAGAAATCACGGTCAGTGAACTTTGCAAGGCGGCAGGTACCGGACGGGTAACCTTCTACCGCAATTATCAGGATATGAATGCTATTCTGCGCCAATACCTGCTGGATCTGAACAAAGAATGGACAGATAAAATGGCCCTGGATGGGCGAGTCCCTTTCTCTGATCTTATACTCTTGATCCTGGGTCATTTCGAAGAGCACCGGGAATTCTATCAATTGCTCAGGGACCGGCACCGAGTCTGGATGCTGAAGGACGTCATCATGTCTGCCGGCAGCCTCCGAACAGACGGACCGCTGATCGAAGCCTACTCCAGCGCCTTTCTTGTTTATCTTCTGTATGGCTGGATCGAAATCTGGTTCGAACGGGGAATGAAAGACTCCCCGGAGGAGCTCTCTGCCATTCTCAAAGCCGGCGGAAGGTGAATATCATTGCGGCAAAATTTACCCTGTGCGTGCTCCTTAACTGCGAGGAGCCGAAGAACCTGCTGCTTTGGCTCAGCAGTGGCAGAAAAATGTCCGGCACATTGGCTCCAAAAAAGCGCGGCAGGGGAAAGACTCCCTTACCGCTTTTTCAAGTTTGACATAATTCTTTTTTATTAATTATAATTCATTTTATAATAATTCAAATTATAATTTTATCGAGGAGCATATATGGATCATTTCGTAGACAGAAAACATGAAATGGAAGTTCTGGACCGGGAATATCAACGTCCCGCTTCCTCTTTTGTCGTGGTCTATGGACGACGCAGAACAGGCAAGTCTACGCTGATCAGCCAATTTTGCATAGAAAAACCCTGCATCTCATTTCTGACTACAGAAGAGAACGATTCACAGAATCGAAACGCTTTCCGGAACGCAGCTTCGTTATTCCCCGGATTGGAAGACCTGTCTCATATATTCGTGGATGACTGGGCTGTGCTTTTCCGGATGATTATAGAACGAGCTGACAGGGCAGACCGTAAGCTTATTATCGTCATGGACGAATTTCAGTATCTTGGAAAAGCCAATCCGGCGTTTCCCTCCATATTAATGAAAATCTGGGACGAGACCCTGAAAAGCAGCAATATCATGCTTATACTATGCGGATCTTTGATCCGGATAATGAGAGAACAGGTGCTGAATTACGACAGCCCCCTCTATGGAAGACGTACTGCCCAGATCTGCCTGAAGCAGATTCCCTTCCGTTTTTATCATGAGTGGAATGAACAGCTTTCTGCCGAAGAACAGCTTATGAAATATGCAGTGACCGGCGGTGTGCCAAAATACATTGAACTGTTTGAAGACTGCCAGGATATTTATGAAGGTATCCGTCAAAATATCCTGGATAAGGATTCCTTTCTCTATGCGGAACCTGAATTTCTGTTCCAGAAAGAAGTAACCGGCATCGGAAGTTATTTTTCTATCCTCAAAGTAATTGCTCTTGGTTCTCATCGAATCACGGAAATCGCTTCACGCCTGGAAACTTCAGCTTCAAATCTAACAAAATATCTGGAAACCCTCATACAGCTTGATGTTCTGAAGCGTGATATACCTGTTACAGAAAAAAATCCTGCCAAAAGCAAGATGGGACAATACCTCATCACCGATAACTTTATCCGCTTCTGGTTTACCTACGTGTATCCTTACAAGAGCCTTCTGGAGATGGACCGGACAGATTATGTCTTAAACCGGATTCGACAGCATTTCACAGAAAACCATGTAAGTTTCGTCTATGAAGACATCTGCAGGGAAAAAATCCGGGAAATGGCAGATACACTTCCGCCTTTTGATAAAGCCGGCCGCTGGTGGAACAAGAATACGGAAATCGATCTTGTCGCATACGATTCTTCCGGTGACAGTCTTCTGCTTGGTGAATGTAAATACTCAGCAAATCCGAAAGGCATGAAAGTGCTGGAGGATCTTACAATAAAAGAGCTGGAGTTGCCCTTCCAATGCAGGAAAAAAACATCATATATTCTGTTCAGCAAGAGCGGCTTTACCGAAGAACTGGTTCGATATGCCAGAGAACAAAAGAATGTATATCTGGTAGAAGGGATCCCTGTCTGATACCAACACAGGGGGGTAAGCCAAAGTGCCGTCTCAGTATCCTGCTGTAATCCCGAAGTCAACCCGGATTTCCGTGCCCGTTATGGCGCCGGCTTTCCGGTTGTCTGCCAGGAAGCAGACCGCCTCCGCCACTTCTTCCGGCTTTACGAACCTGGCCTTTTCCTTCTGTGGATACAGGTACTGCAAGGCTTCTTCATAAGCTTCCCGCGTGCCATATCCGTATTCCACAATGTCCTGCTTCAGCATGTCCGTATCCGTTTCAGTCGGGCATACACAGTTGACCCGTACACCGGACGGTGCCAGTTCCAGGGCAAGCGCCCTGCTCATGACCGTAACGCCTCCTTTGGAAGCACAGTAAGCGGCAAGCTCCCGGTTGCCCACGATCCCCGCGTCCGAACTGATATTGACAATGTTCCCGCCCGTTTTTTCCAGGTAGGGAATCGCGTAGCGGCAGGTGAAAAAAGTCCCCTTCAGGTTCGTATCGATGATGCGGTCCCAGTCTTCTTCCGTCACTTCCACAGAGGGTCCCGCCTTTGACACACCGGCGCAGTTCACCAGTACGTCCAGACGTCCTGCGCGGCGAATGGTCTCCTCAACAAGGCTTTTACACTGTTCGGTCTTTGAGACATCGGCTGCTATCCAGTCCGCATCCGAGCCTTCCGGAAGACTTTCGCATGCCCTGCACAGGCGTTCTTCCGTCCTTCCCGCAAGGATTACATGGTCTCCGCTTTCCGCAAATTTCCGGGCACAGGCAAGTCCAATCCCGCTGCCTCCGCCTGTTATCAGAGCAACTCTCATAATTGACCTCCTTCGGTCTGTTTTTTTCTATAATGGAAAAATCCCGATTCAAAATACTCTGTTAAAATATTATAATAATTGAAAACCGGAAACAAAAGTACAGATAAGTAATATAGGATGTAATAAAGATGAAAACTCTCGAAGATGTTACTCAGTTCCTGAAAGATGCGCAGACATATTATCTCGCGACTGCAGACGGAGATCAGCCCCATGTAAGACCTTTCGGTACGGCGCACATTTACAAGGACCGTCTCTACATCCAGACAGGAAAGAAAAAAGATGTAGCGCACCAGCTCGATGCAAATGGAAAGGCTGAGATCTGCGCAATGAACAAGGGAAAGTGGCTGCGTATCTGCGGCACACTCGTCGCCGATGATACCTTCGAAGCGAAAAAGAGCATGCTCGATGCATATCCCTCACTTCGAAAAATGTATGCTGAAAACGACGGCAACACAATCGTATACTATTTTGAAAAAGGAACCGCGACTCTGTACTCGTTCACGGACGCCCCCGAAGTTGTGGAACTCTGATAAAAGCAATCCCGGAGCCAAAGTGCCTGTCACTTTGGCTCCTTATAAAAGACAGGAGAACATAGAAATGGTGACTTTAGAAGAAATCAAGATTGGCAGTCATACAGCTGCGGGAACCTTAATCAAGGCTCCCGGCGGAGAAGGTCATCCCAATATCATTGAGATTACCTGCGAAAAAGGCTTCCTCATGTGCGGCTATATTAATCTCGCGGCAGCTGGAAAATTCGGCGATGCCGCCGTCCAGGTCGGCGGAGCGGATTTCGACGCCGTACTGAAGAATCCGATCAAAGGAATGACACCTGCTGCCGAAAAGCTCGGCGTGCAGATGGGCATGACCGGATACGAAGCTGCGGAAAAGCTATTTTAACGAGAGGTGGCAAAGTGCCTGACACTTTGCCACCTCTTCTCATTGTACAAAAAGCTCTATTCAGGTGCTGTAAAATATTTATTAACCAATTTATAAATGGAAAAGATGCCAGGCGCTGCGAACTTTTGTTCCGTTCACAGCACCTGACATCTTTTCTTATTTTCTTGAAAATTTTCCATCTGGTGATTTTGTCCGATAAAAAAGGATGAATATTCCTACCATTTGAGAATGAATGGCGATATAGTACTACTATATTTACTTTCATTCACATTGTTTTGCACCAGTACAATATATGTCCCCCGCAAAGAAGGCATTCTCAGATGGTTTCATTACTGCTTGCAATTATTTATCTCTCATTCATTTCCCTGGGGCTTCCGGATTCCCTACTGGGAAGTGCCTGGCCTGTCATGTACCCGGAACTTGGTGTTCCGGTCTCCTGGTCCGGCATCATATTCATGATCATTTCGGTCGGGACCGTTATATCCGCCCTGCAGAGCGATCGTCTGACGAAAAAATTTGGTGCCGGATTGATAACTGCCGTCAGCGTCTGCATGACTGCCGTCGCCCTTTTCGGCTTCTCGGTTTCCCATTCCTTCGCGGCACTCTGTATCTGGGCAATTCCCTATGGTCTCGGAGCAGGCTCCGTTGACGCGGCATTGAACAACTATGTTGCCCTTCATTTCGCCAGCAGACACATGAGCTGGCTGCACTGCATGTGGGGCGTCGGTGCCTCCGTCGGTCCCTACATCATGTCCGCCGCCATTACGCGCACCGCGTCCTGGAGCAACGGATACCGCGCAATCAGCATCATTCAGATTGTCCTGTCCGCAATCATCTTCCTGAGCCTCCCTTTATGGAAGAAAATGGAAGCTCCGGTTTCTTCGGAAGAAGAAGCCAGTGCAAAGCCTCTTCCCCTTAAAGAAGTGGTAAAAATCCCCGGCGCAAAGCAGATCATGCTGGCTTTCTTCTGCTACTGTGCCCTGGAACAGACCGTCGGACTCTGGGCAAGCTCCTATCTTGTCCTGCATAAGGGTGTCGCGGAAGCTACCGCGACGGCATTCGCCTCCTTCTTCTACATCGGCATTACTGCCGGCAGAGCAGTCAACGGCTTTCTGACACTGAAATTCTCCGACACGCAGCTCGTACACCTGGGCCAGACACTGATTGGGATCGGCTGCCTGCTGATGATGCTGCCCGGTTCTGAAATTCCTGCGCTTGCCGGTTTCATCATCATCGGAATCGGATGCGCTCCGGTTTATCCCAGCATTATCCATTCCACGCCGGAACACTTCGGCAGAGATAAATCTCAGGCCATGGTCGGCATCCAGATGGCATCCGCCTATATCGGCACTTCCATCATGCCGCCCCTTTTCGGTCTCTTAACAAAGCTCATCGGCATCCGCTTCCTGCCCTTCTACCTGCTCTTTATTCTGGCAGTACAGTTCTTCATGTTCAACGCAATGCTGCGGATTACTGAAAAATAAGAAGGCGTCTAAAAAGGTGTCAGGTGCTCTAAACTATTTATAAACCAGTTTATAAATAGTTTAGAGCACCTGACACCTATAGGTACATTAGAAGTGATCAAGATATAAATTCTTAATTGTCGTCCGGGATAACTCTGTTTTTGTCAAAAATCATGCAATTACGGACGAAATCCAGCTTAAGGTATAGCAAATGCTGTACCTGTTCCTTCTGTTCCGGAATCGTGACAAGAAAGCTGATGGCACTTTTGTTTTTGCCGCTGCCGGCCGCTACGCCCCTTCTTTTCCAAATACATGGAAAATCATGTTATTTTAACTCCCCGGGTTTCATCTTTTTCAGTTCTCCTACTGCCTTTGATATGGATCAGAACACAAAGCATTATTGTTAACAGGATTGTCTGAATCATTACTTTGAGAACTCCAGTCTGTTGATATACATTTTCGCAAGATTGTCGCAGAGCTTTGCCATGAACCTGTGAATGCCCTTGATATTCGGATCATCAAGCTTGTAATAGCCCTGCATATAGCTTTTCCTTGAAACCAGCCTTACCTTGTCAGACCATCCTTCCAGATCCTTTGCATCACTGACATAGAAATATTCAGAGATGTCATTCATCATTCCCATATTCTTCAGTGTCCCCTTCATGAGTACGTCACGGCCGAACTTGCCGACAGTATCAAACACGAGCCTTCCGCCGGGAAACTTATCGGCCATGGCAATGACCATGTTCCGGATCTGCTGAGTAGTAAAGTAATGGAAAACCCCTGCAGCGTAAAGGACTGCGCCATTGGATGCATCAATCCTGTCCATCCATGAAAAATCATTCAGATCACAGGCAATGTTCTCTTCTCTTTCACCGGCAGGAATGATTTCGTTTCGGGATTTGATGACATTGGCAAAGTCGAGGTTATAAATCCTGCACTGCCCGTTGTCAGCACTTCTTCCGGTCATATTCAGACCGCAGCCAAGATTGACAACCGAGGCCTGTGGATGTGTCTTCAGATAATCTGTGATTTCCCAGATCATGTCTTTTTCACGCATGGCACCTTCAAGGCCGCCGAACTGATACATTGCGCTGTTTTCTTTCTTCTGAAACTGAGAGAAGTCATAGTCCAGCCTGTCACAGATCTTTGCGGCATAGTCATCCTGATACAGGGAAGGGAACTGTTCCGCGCACAATTTTCTGGCGTAAAGCGGAGCGATCAATGTCTCCTGTACACTGCCTTTTTCAATATGTATTTTCTCCATGACTTTTTACTCCTGTGTATCTTCTGATGATGATTTTTTATTGTTTTTCTTATCAATGGAATATCCGAAAAGACAGCCGCAGCAGGCGAAGGCAATACCCAAAGCAATTCCTGTACCAAAACCGGATGTTCCGATGATGCTTGAAAACACAAGGCTCCAGATCAGTGCCATGACTACGCCCGCGAGTATTCCAAACAGCACTGTATACTTATACTTCATGAACGATTCTCCTTCATACAGTCATTTAACTCCTGCACCCACTCCTGCGGGTGTAAGGCAAGCAGCATTTCATGGTCGTATGGATTGGCGCAGATATCCGGATTGGCAAAATGCTTAAGATATCTATTCCGGTATTTTTCTCCCATACCCAGAGCATAAAAGATATGGACCCGTACGCCAGGGATGTCAATTCTTTCCTGCAGCGGTGTAACAAGGTCGGAATAAAATTCATTCCACATACTGTGCAGGGTGAACCGGTTTCCTTTTTCAGAAAGCGTGCGGACGATGTCGCTGAGCTTTTCAGCAGCTTCCTTACCTTGTTTCCGAGCATAGAGACATTCTATCCAGGAAGGCAGTTTCCCGCTGTTCAGGATGTGCGTGAAGGACGGTACAAGAAGAAGTGAGGAAAAGAAAGCCGGTATGGGACTGCTCTGGTCCAGATCGCTGCTTCCTAAAATCACATGGTCCATATGGATCCGCTGCCTTTGTAAAAGCAGCCCTGCAAAGCTTCCGCCAAGGGAAGAACCGTATACTGCATCGATTTTTCCTTCGTATTGTTCCAAAAGATGATCCTCAATCTTCTTTGCCTGTTCTTCCATAGTGGAAAATACAGTTCCTGCTCCATCGAAACCATCATAATCAATGAGGATCAAATGGTATTCTTTTTCAAGATGCGGAAGAACCGTAGAGAAGTTAGCAGCTGCAGAGCATCCTGTACCTGGTAAAAGTACTAATGTCTTCCCATCCGTTTTCCCGCATTCTGTGAATTTCATATGCAGCATCCTTCATGACCTCTGCCATGCCTTCCGGCGGTATCTGTCTGTCCGTACCAAGCCAGGCTCCGACAAACACATAGGCAAAATACGCATTGGAGGCCATCGGATTTCCCGGCCCCAGTTCATCGGCATTTTCAAGAATTCTTCGATATTCTCTCCTACCGTTTCTTACGGCAATGTCTGCCATGTTCTTTCCATAGCGCTTTGCTATGCTCTTTTTGATCAGCGGTGCAAACAGCGCCCAGTAATATCCCTTGTATTGCATTTCTCATCACCTCTTCCGCCTCATGATGACAACACGGGTGATTTCTATTGGTTTGTTATGTCTAACTATACCACTTTGCTGTTGTTCGCGAAATACTGAATTGAAGCGCAATAAAATAATCTGGCACATGATCAACATCCTACGTTTCTCACAGATGCGAGAAAGAACGAGGCAGTTGCTGCGCCAGATTATGTCATGGGATATTCTGTCAGGTATAAAAAAGACGTCTATCTGTTCCCTCATGGGAAACAAATAAACGTCTCGTTTGCTATGTATTCAGTTGCTGCGCTGTCTATTACAAATCTGCCAGGATTTCTTTCAGATCTCCGTCCATGCAGATGGATCTCTTCCTGATCTCGTCCGGCGCAAAGGCCTGACCCTGATTCAGGCAGACATATACAGCTTTCGGATTCTCTGCGGTCATCCGCCAGAAAGGATATTTAATGATACCCGGCGTGTTGAAGCCGACTGCGGTCTCCAGAAATACGGTCTTTGTTCCTTCGTGTCTGCGGAGGAATTCACTGTACCGCTCCGCTGCTTTGTGCCAACAATCATCTTCGACGAAGGTATCATCCGCACGGAGATTCGTGGTCATCAGTTCTCCGTCATCCGGACAGTATGGTACAAGTTCTGTCGGGATCCGCATCTTGATCTCTGCTCCTTCCGGAATGATCAGTGAGTTGTCCTCGCCTATTTCAAAGCCCTGGGCCAGCAGCATCTTTCTGCAGATCTCTTCGTTATCATACGTCTTGTGGGCAGACGCGCCATGCGGATTGCTGCTCTGCAGAAGACCGTAGTCACCCTGCGTGTAGAACAGGCGCTTCTTGTCGAAGCCGGACCGCTGAAAGCAGTGATCCACGTTCGTGGTCAGCACGAAGTAGTCCTTGTCCTTCACAAGATCATAGAGCCTGTCATAGGTGTCATTGGGGATCGGCACATAGCGGTTGGCCCAGATGTGACGGCTCCACCATGCCCAGTAGGTCTCCATGTCAGGGAAGGGATAGAATCCGCCGCTGTACATATCCTGAATGTGATACTTCTCTGCAAAATCCGAGAAGTACTTATTGAAGCGCTCGCCGGAATATGTATAGCCTGCTGCTGTGGAAAGGCCGGATCCCGCGCCGATGATGACGGTATCCGCCTCATCCAGTGCCTTGCGGAGCTTTTCCATTCCGTTTTCCGTTGTTTCCGGTGAGATTCTCATTCTTCCGAACATTGCGACGCCCTCACTTTCCTGTTTATCATCCCGGTATCCTATCACAGCAGCAAATACATGGTTCATAAGACCTTCATTAAAAACTTTTTCTCTTAGCTTTTTCAATAATTACGCTTTTGTCACAGAGATACGCTACAGTGTACATGTCACCGATCAGGCTCTTACGACAGAGATTCTTTCCTGTACATGATTGCCCTTTTCAATTTCGTCAACCATGGCGATCGCGTAATCCGCATAGCTGATAATGCTCTCACCCCGTTCATTCAGGGTCAGTTCTTCGCCGCCGAGAATGTATTTTCCGCTTCTTTCGCCGTCTGCCTGGAAATCACCGGCAGGGCTGATGAATGTCCACTTCACGTCATTTCTGCCGCGAAGCTGTTTCAGTTCTTCTGCCTGTGCGTTAGCCAGCGGCTTGAAAACGTCCGGGAAATCCGGTCCGTCCGCCACTACTGCCGTGTGCTCCGGATTGACATACAGGCTGCCCGCTCCGCCGACAATAAGAAGGCGGACATCCGTTCCGGAAAGGATATCGCACAGGTGCTGAGAGGTTTTCACGTGCATAGGAAGCACATCCTCTGTCCACGCGCCGAACCCATCGACAACCGCGTCAAAGCCGGTGAGATCTTCGCGGGTCAAGTCCATAATGTCCTTCTTGATGTAGGTGGCTGCACCGGACTTATTCTCATCATCGCGGGCGAAACCTGTCACCTCAATGCCTCGATCCTGAGCTTCCTTTACAACCTTCTGTGCTACCCTGCCGTTCGCTGCGACAACTGCAATTTTCATAATGATTACCTCCTTGAAATTACATAGGTTTTATGAATGGACATTGTGTCGTTTTTTGATGTAATCTTCTTGATTACATTTGCAATATATCATGACCTTTTTGTAATGTCAATAGTTACATCATTTTTTAAAAAAACCGGGACCTGTAAGATTTCTCTTATCGGCCCCGGAATACTGCTGCAATAAGCTGCTATGCCGTCCCAATCATCCTAAAAGATTCCCGTAGATTTCTTTATCATAATCCTTGAATACATTGAAGATAACTTTCTTCACGGATGTATCTTTCCTGAGGAATTTCCGCACTGTATCCACTGCAATTTCAGCCGCGCGTTCATTTGGAAACATAAAGACCCCGGTTGAAATACAGCAGAAGGCAACGCTCTCAAGGTTATACTGAACCGCAAGTTCCAGACAGGATCCGTAGCAGGACGCCAGCAGTTCTTCATGCTGTTTGGTCAGCCTTCCCTGCACGATCGGTCCGACCGTGTGAAGGACATACTTACACGGCAGGTTATATGCCGGCGTGATCTTCGCCAGTCCTGTCGGTTCCGGATGTCCCTGCATTCTCATGATGTCGCCGCATTTTTTACGCAGCTGAATTCCTGCAAAGGTATGAATGCAGTTATCGATGCAGGTGTGGTTCGGAACAAAGCAGCCGCACATCTGATCGTTGGCAGCGTTGACAATGGCATCAGCATTCAGCCTGGTAATGTCCCCCTGCCATAGATAAATACCATCCTCCAGCGGAGTGAGTGTATTAATATCAGCGATTCCTCTTTCCTGCAGATCCTCCTGAAGATACTCGTCCTGAATCTTCAGAAACTCCGGATCGGCGTCTTTTGGCATACGGATATTCATCAAGGCACGAAGCAGCCTTTTCTGACTGTATTCGTTATCCGGTATTTCCACGCCTCTATATTCATCACTCTCATTAAGCAGCCAGTTGATCAGATAAACTCTTTTTTCTTCATGCGTCATAGTTCTGCCGTCTTTCCTATTCGGTGAACGATTTCCTGCCTTGGCCAAGGTCAGCTAAGGTGACCGTCCCTTTAGCCTCTCCTCTCTTTACCTCTGTCAGTTTCCTGCAGACTGGTCAGTGAGTATCTTATTTTCCGTATCCTCGATGACTTCTGCAAGAGTCATTGAAGAGAGTTCTTGCTCCATCGCGGTCTGTACCCTGGCAAGGCGGCTGTCCATGACATAATGCATGTTTCTTCCTACCGGACAGTTTGCATTAGGATTTTCATGAAAATGAAAAAGTCCTTCTTCCTCTACGCTCTCTACTGCGCGGTAGACATCACAAAGTGTGATCTTCTCCGCCGGTTTTGCCAAAGTGACACCGCCATTTCCTCCGCGCTGCACATAAATCAGACCTGCCGCTTTAAGCTGTCCGAATATCTTCCGGATAATGACCGGATTAACGCCGACACTGGAGGAAATAAACTCACTGTTTACCTGATAATCATCCTTAAAAACCTCGATGCAAGTCAGGACATGTACCGCAATTGTAAATCTGCTTGATATCTGCATGATGTTACCTCCATTCTTACGTCAAAGTCTATCGCTTGCATTTTGTAAATTCAAGTATTACATCAAAGAACATTATTATCCCCAGTTAATCGTACAATTTTTTCTATTTTTTAGTACGGTTTATATTTTATTATAGTTCGATTTATGCTATTCTTTCATTACAGGAAGGAGAATTTCATATGTCAATCACTGCCACTGAACTCAAAAACAATCTCAGCAAATATCTTTCCCTTGCAAGTGAACAGGATATCTATATCACGCAGTACGGAAAAGTAGTAGCGAAACTTACTGTGCCTTTCGAGAGCAAAGAAGAAATAGCAAAATCTCTGTTTGGAAGCGTCCCCAATACGATGACTCTTGAGGATTCTATCCGGGAGTATAGGGAACAATTATGATTGCTTTACTTGATACAAATATCATTGTCGATGTATTGCAGGCACGTGCTCCCTGGAATAAAGCCGGCGAGGAAATCTTTCTTAAAGCTGCTGACAATTCGTTCCTTGGCTGTATGACTGCAAAGTCTGTCACAGATATTTATTATTTGTGTCACAGAATGCTCCATAGTGATTCAGAAACCCGCAGGCTGATTGCAAAACTGCTCCAGCTTTTTCAGGTTTTGGACACCGCCGAAATAGATGTACAGAAAGCTCTTGCCTCTGACATCACGGACTATGAAGATGCCGTGATGATTGAAACTGCCCTCAGGTCAGAATGTGAATGTATTGTCACCAGGAATCTGAAAGATTATGCAAAGTCCCCTGTACCTGTCTATAATCCCGAACAATTTCTCGCTCTGCTGGCTGCGTCCGGTCAATCGTAATCCCGCCATAGCAAGCGCAGTTCCTTGCTTTGCTGACCGCATCCAATCAATCGTAATCCCGCCATGGCAAGCGCAGTTCCTTGTTTTTCTGACAGCGTCCGATCAACCGTAATCCTGACATCAGCCGCTCGTTCTCTTGTTGAATACTCCTGATTCATACTTTGAAAAAACAATCTTCTGCGCAGGATAAAGTCCGTAATATCGGGATGCTACATAGGCAATTGCAATCGCGAGGATATAGTAGATCATTCCTTCCACTCCGAAAAGCTCTATGCAGAGAAACACGGAAGCGACCGGCGCGTTCGTAACGCCGCAGAACATGGCACCGAGTCCGACTGCTGCTGAGAGGTGCGGAGCGAAGCCGATCAGCGAGCCGAAAAAGTATCCGAAGGTCGACCCGATGAAGAAAGTCGGAACGATTTCTCCTCCCTTATAGTCCGCAGCCAGCGACAGGTCTGTAAACAGGATCTTCATCAGAAAGGTATACCAGGCAATTTTTTCCACCGGTATGCCTCCGGCAGCTGCAGGCACAGAAGCTGCATCTTTTAAACCGCTTTCCACAACATTGACAATCGTCTCCGCTCCTGTTCCGTTATAAGGTCCGCTTAAGGATAATACATTCCATCCCCCGCCGGAAACTCCGCTTGTCAGAAATGTCATCAGCAGAAGAACGGTTCCGAAGACCAGTGACCGGATATAGGAATTCGGGAGAAATTTCCTTCCATATTTCGCAGTCTGTCTGAGCACAACGCAGAAAAGGATGCTGACCATTCCGCAGCAGATTGCCAGAAGAGCAATCTTCAGAAGCGGCACGAGTCCTGCCGCCGGCAGATTCTCCAGACGATAAAAAGGTCTTTCCACGCCAAACCAGTACTTTGCTGCTGCCCTTGCGACAAAGGAGGCAATCGAGCAGGGCAGAAGGGCCGCATAGTTCATATAGCCGATTTTCGTGACTTCCATAGCGAAAAAAACAGCTGTTACAGGAGTTCCGAATACGGCAGAAAATGACCCTGCCATTCCGCTCATAACCATAATCCGCCGGTTTTTGGGATCCATGCGGAAGATCCTGCTGAATGCATGGCCGATACTTCCTCCCATCTGCAGGGCAGCACCTTCCCGGCCGACAGAAGCTCCGCACAGATGTGAAAAGATACTGGACAGGAAAATAGCCGGCAGCATACGCGCAGGCACTTCCTTTCCGGACTGAATGGATGTGATGACGATATTGACCCCCGTCGAATTATCCCGCCGAAGAAGATGATAATAAAAAAGAATCAGGACACCGCCCACCGGAAGCAAAAGCATGAAAACCGGATGATCCGCCCGTAGCCCGGTGACAAGTCCAAGCGCGCGCACAAAGAACCCGCCGACAGCACCACAGGCAAGACCGCAGGCGACTGCGATCAAAGACCATTTTACAGCCCGTCGGATATCCAGATATCCTTCCCTGATTTTATTTTTCAGAATGTCTCTGTCCATAAGGACCTCCCGACACCAGCACAAAGTGACAGTCACTTTGTGCTGGTAATTCTTATTCCGGAAGTCTGCTGTATGTTTCGGCCAGTCTGCGGATGCTTCTTGCAAGATCATCCGACAGGAAGTTGGGAATCAGCCGCCACTCCCAGTTGCCGTCCATGGTGCCGGGTTCATTGATGCGGGCTTCTCTTCCCTTGACCAGATAGTCCTGAAGCGGAATGATGCAGAGGTCTGCCGTGGAATGATACGCTTCGCGGATAAAGTCCCAGACAAAGCGGCCGTAATCTGTATTCTCGGAATTGATATATCTTCTGACGAAGTCCCTGCTGCCGTCCGGAATTTCCTCAATCCAGGCACGGGAAGTCGTATTGTCATGAGTGCCGGTATAGACGACGGAATTTTTCAGATGGCGGTGGGTCAGGTACTTGCTGTTCCAGCTGGTAAAGGCGTACTGAAGCACATTCATTCCCGGAATTTCTGTGTCCTCCAGAAGCTTCTCGTTCTCGTGCGTAACGGTTCCCAGATCTTCCGCAATCATCCTTAAATGCTTAAGCTCCCAGGGGGCTGTCCTGTCTATTAATGTTCCTTCTGCTGAAGATACTTTTTCCCCTGCCTCTGCTGCCAGCGCCGTTTCGCTGTCTGTATCCTCTTCCGAATAATTCTTTCTGTCCGAAGATACTGTCTGTTTTTTATCTTCTCCGTCATTTTCAAATAGTGAAAGATCTACACTCTTCCCTGTCCGCTTCGCCTCAGCTAGATAAGCAGCCTTTCTCTTTTCATTCTGTTCCGGCAGAAGGACCTTCTCAACAGTCTTGAAGAAATCCAGCCCCGGTCCCTTCTCGATCGTTCCGTTCTCTGCGGTTTCGTCCTCAGCCGGAACGGCATAGTAGCTGGAAAAACCGTGAAAGTGATCAAAGCGGATGACGTCGAAGAGTTCATAATTTCTTCTCAGTCTCTGGATCCACCAGGCATAGCCGTTCTTCTTCATGGCTTTCCAGTCATAGAGGGGGTTGCCCCATCTCTGACCTGTGGGAGAAAAAGCGTCCGGCGGCGTGCCGGCAACCATGGTCGGCTTCAGGTCCGCATCCATCCGGAAGGCTTCCGGATGGGCCCAGACGTCAACGCTGTCCATAGACAGATAGAAGGGAATGTCTCCTATTATCTTTATCTTGCGTTCCTGTGCGTATTTGTGCAAATTGCTCCACTGCTGTTCAAACTCATACTGGATGAAATAATAATAGAGAATCGATCTGTAGTTCTCTTTTTCTGTTTTTTTGAGTTCCGAAGCCTGACGGCTTTTCAGCTCCTCCGGCCAGTCAAACCAGGCTTTTCCCTCCTGCAGGTCCTTGATGGTCATATAGAGGGCATAGTCCTCCAGCCAGTATGCTTCTTTCTCTACAAAAACCTCAAACTTTTCCTTCAATTCTCCGTTGATTTCCAGTTTTCCGGCAAACCGCTCGAAGGCAATCTTCAGAAGCGGCGTGCGGTTCCGGTACATGGCGCCATAGTCCACCCGTTCCTGGTCATGTCCGAAATCTCTGGAATTGCACTCGTCCCATGTCAGCATTCCTTCCTGGATCAGCTTTTCCGGATCAATGAAATAAGGATTGCCCGCAAAGGCTGATACCGGCTGGTAGGGCGAATTGCCGAAACCGGTCGGACCAAGCGGCAGGATCTGCCAGTAGCCCTGGCCGGACTTCTCCAGAAAATCTACGAATTCATATGCCTCCCTCGAGAACGACCCGATGCCGAACTTTGACGGAAGGGAAAAAACAGGGAATAAAATTCCGCTCTCTCTCATATCTGCTCCTTCTTTCTGAAATAAACACCTGAATTTTTCTTGTTTTTTTTCTTGTTTTTCGAAAAGCTTTTCTTTTCTTGATTGATTTAGGAATGTTCTTTTTCTATAATAATCTTTAATGGCTTTTTAAAAAAAGTGATCACATTTCCGTATATATTCTACACCAGAAAGGATTTTTTTCCTATGGAACCTCTTACACTCGATGCCTTTGAGCTGGCAAGCAATAAGGTAAAAGAAGTAACTCTGAAAACTGAACTGGTTTATTCTGATATCTTCAGTGACCGCACCGGCGCCAAGGTTTATCTGAAGCCTGAGAACATGCAGCGTACCGGCGCCTATAAGGTCCGCGGCGCTTATTACAAGATCAGCACCATGTCCCCGGAAGACCGGGCAAAGGGACTGATCACTGCGTCCGCAGGCAACCATGCCCAGGGTGTTGCCTATGCCGCCAGAAAGTTCGGCGTTCCGGCTATCATTGTCATGCCGGTAACGACTCCCTATATCAAGGTCAGCCGCACACAGAACCTGGGAGCCCAGGTCGTTCTACATGGCGACGTTTACGACGAATCCTGCGAATACGCCATCAAACTCGCAGAAGAAAAAGGCTATACCTTCATTCACCCCTTCGATAATCCGGACGTAGCAACCGGTCAGGGATCCATTGCCATGGAAATCATCCAGGAGCTTCCCCTTGCCGACGTCATCCTGGTTCCGGTAGGAGGCGGCGGACTGGCTACCGGCGTATCTACTCTGGCCAAGCTGCTCAAGCCTAACCTTCAGGTCATCGGCGTAGAACCGGAAGGGGCTGCCTGCCTGACTGAATCCTTCAAAGCAGGCCACGTCGTAACCGTTCCTCACGTTAATACTATTGCCGACGGTACTGCTGTACAGACTCCCGGTTCCCACATCTTCCCCTATCTGCAGAAAAACCTGGACCGAGTCGTCACCGTACCGGATGAGGAACTTGTCGAAGCCTTCCTCGATATGGTCGAGAACCACAAGATGATCGTAGAAAACTCCGGTCTTCTGTCCGTAGCTGCCCTCAAGCATCTTTCTAAGCCTGCTATAGCAGGAAATGGCAAGGAAGTGCCCGGTATCGATATCAAAGGCAAACGTGTCGTCTGCGTCCTGTCCGGTGGCAATATGGACGTCATCACCATGTCCTCCGTCGTACGCCAGGGTCTTATCATGCGGGATCGTATCTTTACTGTCTCCGTCCTTCTGCCTGACCGTCCCGGCGAGCTGCAGCGCGTAGCCGAAATCATCGCAAAGCAGAACGGCAACGTCATCAAGCTGGAACACAACCAGTTCGCTTCCATCAACCGCAACGCGGCTGTAGAGCTTGTCATCACCATGGAGGCCTTCGGAAGCGACCATAAAAAGCAAATCATCAACGCCCTGACTGAAGCAGGCTTCAAGCCACAGCTCAGAAGAACCAAATCCGAATAATAAGGCATTGCCAGGTGGCAAAGTGACAGGCACTTTGCCACCTGGACAACGCCTCTGCACCAAACCAGACGGCAAACGAGACGAGAAGACCAAGCACTTCGGCTCCTGACAACGGATAAACAAAGAAATCCGCGAAAATTTGTGATTATTCGTCACAGTTTTCGCGGATTTTTTGTTGTTTTTTAGAAATTATTGATGTGGCATTGTGCCTGTCACTTTGCCACCTTGCCACCTAGAAGTCAATCCGCCCCTGAAGCCACACGACGCCTTTGAAGCGGCGTCCGACTGCCGGTTCGCCCAGCAGGTCTTCGGCATTGATCATGACATCGATTGAGATTCCATTGCAGACAATCTGCATCTGATAGAGCAGTTCTCCGGTCAGGCTGTTGCGGACCGGTGTGCATTCCGCGATATCTCCCATCAGGCTGTAATAATCACATTCCAATCCGTGCGGCATGAAGAAGGTATCTACGATTGTATAAATATCTTCTTTTTTTACACGCTTGGACAGACGGTTATAAGTATCCATGTCCTGAAGAGTCAGATTCTCGATGGCGTCCTGGTCGCCGTTCTGGGCCGCTTCATAAAGCTGATTGCGGCTCTGGATGTCTGAAGCAGTCTCAACCGGCGCCTTTACTTCTTTTGCTACTGGGAGCAGGATGGAGCCATATTCCGCCAATGCCGCCAGAGAAATGGGCTGCTGCCTGCTTCCCATTCCGTCTGCCTGACTGCTCTGAATATAATCTGCTGCGTTCTGCAGATAAAAAATGACGGTTGCTCCGATCCGGCTGTCGTCACAGGCAGCAGAATAGGACTGATTTGCAATACGGCGTTCAACAGAAGCCTGATCGTAAGTGGTAACAAGCTGTCCCCGGATATAAGGAAAGTAATATCCCATACGGAACAGATTATCCTCGTCGTAGGTCCCGCAGACCGTAATGCCGAAGTTCAGTCCATATTCTTTGGATATTTCGACAAAAATGTTTTTGTCCCTGTCTTCTACGGTCTTCTTGCTGTCATAGGAAGAAAGCACGTCCTTAAGCAGGAGTTCTTCTGTTTTATATCCATTGACCCGGCTAAAACCGATTGCTCTTAAAAATTTATGCATTCTATTTTGTAAGTGGTCTTTCTATATTTTTAAGGACAACCCGCATAAAGCACGAAGTGATTTTCATACCATGCAAAACGAATCAGGCTGCCCTTTTAAAAACATGCCGAATTTTTTTCAGTCTCAGTCTGTAAGTCCCTTCATAGGATGGCTGGGAACCAGAACTTCTTTGCCGCCCATGTAAGGACGAAGGACTTCCGGAATCTTTACGGTGCCGTCAGCCTGCAGGTTGTTCTCCAGGAAGGCGATCAGCATACGAGGCGGAGCTACGCAGGTGTTGTTGAGGGTATGGGCAAGATACTTCTTGCCATCCTTGCCCTGGATACGGATTTTCAGTCTTCTTGCCTGCGCGTCGCCCAGGTTGGAGCAGCTTCCAACTTCGAAGTACTTCTTCTGTCTTGGAGACCATGCTTCTACGTCACAGGATTTCACCTTAAGGTCGGCCAGGTCTCCGGAGCAGCACTCAAGCGTGCGAACCGGAATATCCATAGAACGGAAGAGATCGACCGTATTCTGCCACAGCTTGTTGTACCAGGTCCAGGAATCCTCAGGTCTGCAGACGACGATCATCTCCTGCTTTTCGAACTGGTGGATTCTGTATACACCGCGCTCTTCGATTCCGTGAGCTCCTTTCTCCTTACGGAAGCAGGGAGAATAGCTGGTAAGGGTGAGGGGCATTTTTTCCTCAGGAATGATCTGATCGATAAATCTTCCGATCATGGAATGCTCGCTGGTACCAATCAAATAGAGGTCTTCACCCTCAATCTTGTACATCATGGCATCCATTTCCGCAAAACTCATAACGCCGGTTACAACGTTGCTGCGAATCATGTAGGGCGGAATGACATAAGTGAATCCGCGATCGATCATGAAATCACGGGCATAGGTCAGAACGGCGGAGTGCAGTCTTGCGATATCACCGAGCAGATAATAAAAACCATTTCCCGCTACACGGCCGGCTGCATCCATATCGACACCGTCGAAGGCTTCCATAATATCGGTATGATAAGGAATGGGGAAGTCCGGAACGACCGGCTCGCCAAAACGTTCAATTTCAACATTGTGGGTATCATCCGGTCCGATCGGTACGGAAGGATCGATCATCTGAGGAATGACCATCATGCGTTTGGTAACTTCCTCATCCAGCTTCTTTACCTTCTCATTCAGTTCCGCTTCCTTCTTGCCGCTCTCCGCAATCTGCTTCTTGACCTCGTTAGCTTCGTCCTTCTTGCCCTGGGCCATGAGCTGTCCGATCATCTTGGATGCTTTGTTCTTGCCGGCACGGATGTTTTCCAGCTCCTTAAGAGCTTCCCTCTTCTCCTTGTCGAATTCGATCACCTCATCGACCATGGGAAGCTTATCGTCCTGGAACTTCTTCTTAATATTCTCCTTTACCGCATCCGGATTCTCTCTCAGAAACTTAATGTCTATCATCTTGTTCGTCCCTCTCTTTTTATTTACATAATATATGAATCTAAAAAATTTTTATCGGGTTAGCTATTTATGTTAACTTTTTTTATTCCTTATTTATGTCGCCTTTTTTATTCCTCATCACTGCTGCTGAACTCCGCAGCCTTCTGAAGAGCCTGCTTTTCTTCTGTGGAAAGCATGGTATAAGATTCCCCTTTTACGACTTCCTTCAGATAAACAAAGCAGTCGTCCTTACTGTGGACTGAATTCAGGACAAAGCCGGTATTGCTTTCATCCAGCATAGCCAGCGCAAAGCTCATCTTTCCGCCCACGTCTTCAAAAGCATCATACTTGACAATCCCATATTTTTTCAGGGAATTGTGGTCAACCTTCATGACGCTGTTCAGATCAGCGCGGTTTTTCTCGTTATCCGCCAGAAGTTTATCGATATCCCTAACACGGGAACTTAACGCTTTCTCAACGCTGTAACCGTCCGTCCCTTTCATAAAGAGCCGATATTTCCTTTCCAGGTCCGATACATGGCGGAACATACGGAAATTAACTACGATTAGTATCAGAAGCAGGACGATAATCCCGATGCTCAGGATCAGAGTACTTGTCTCGCCCAGATATTTCTCCATATAACCTGCCTTTCCTCCTTTATCCGATCAGATTGATAATCCTTTCCAGATCGTCTGCTGAGTAATATTCAATTTCAATTTTTCCCTTTTGACCGCTGCCCTGCTTAATGGAAACCTTGGTTCCGGTTGCCTTTTTCAGACGTTCCTCGATTTCAGCGTAAACAGCCTCCAGCTGGGGATCCGGTTTTTTTCTCTCTTTGACAGGTTTGGGATTCAGGAGATCCTTTACCAGCTTTTCTGTATCACGAACGCTCAGGTTTTCCTTAACAACCTGACCGGCAGCGCTTTCCTGCTGCGCAGAATCTTCCAAGGCAAGCAGAGCCCTGGCATGTCCCATGGTAAGCTGTCCGTCGACGACCATGCCCTGAACTGCATCTGTCAGCTTAAGCAATCTAAGAGAGTTGGTGATTGCAGTTCGGCTTTTGGATACTTTCTGTGAAATCTGTTCCTGGGTCAATCCGTAATCATCCGTCAGCCTCTGATAAGCCTTCGCTTCTTCAATGGCATTCAGGTTTCTTCTCTGTATATTTTCAATGAGCGATATTTCCAGAGTTTCTGTTTCATTAAGTTCCCGAACTATAACCGGAACCTTTTTGATGCCGGCAAGCTTGGCTGCCTTCCAGCGGCGTTCCCCCGCTATAATCTCATAATAACGGCCTTTTTTCTGCACCAGAAGCGGCTGCAGGACGCCATGCTCTTTTATGGATGCCGAAAGTTCCTCAAGACCGTCCTGGTCAAATTTTTTTCTTGGCTGATCCTTATTGGGAACGACCTGACTAATCCGGACCATCATAGCTGGAAGCTGATCTTCTTCAGGTATTTGGCCCTCTGCTTTGCTGATTTCTTTACCGGTATTGCTGCTTTTTTCTTCTGCTTGGGATTTACTTTGTCCTGAACGTGGCTTTTTTTCTTCTTTTAGCTCTTCTGCGCTGCCCTCTCTTGTATCAGGAGAAGGTTTTGCAGTTTTCTTAGCGGCTCCCGAAGAAAAAAGCGCGTCCATGCCTTTTCCCTTATTCAATCCTCTATGAGCTGCCATTTCCACCTCTTTGAATTACTGTACTTTTTATTCAGATTAATGAACAATCCTGATTACTTATTTCTTGTTTTTCTTTACCAGTTCCTTTGCCAGACTCTTGTATGCTTTTGCACCTTCCGATTTTTTCTCATAAATATTTATTGGAAGTCCGTATGAAGGAGCCTCTGCAAGACGTACATTTCTGGGAATTACAGCCTTAAAGCAGTATTCATCCAGATTCTGCTTTACGCTGTCGACGACCTCCTGAGAAAGGTTTGTTCTGCCATCGAACATGGTAAAAACGATGCCCTCAACCTGAAGTTTCTCATTAACTCTTTCTCTTACAATCTGAATGGTCTGAAGAAGCTGTCCCAGGCCTTCCAGAGCATAATATTCACACTGAGTAGGAATCATTACGGAATCAGCCGCAGAAAGAGCATTCAAGGTCAGAATACTGAGTGATGGCGGGCAGTCAATGATAATAAAATCATATTTATCCCTGATACTTTCAATTTTCCTCTCAAGAGTGTGTTCACGGTCTTCAACATCCAGAAGTTCGATCTCCGCGCCTGAAAGATTTACGTTGGAAGGCAGAAGATCCAGGCTTTTCTTGATGATGGACTTAAAGCTGATGTGTTTTATGCATTCTTTCAGCTTACAGTCACCAAGCAGTAGATCATAAATCGAATATTCCAGATTATTTTTATCCATGCCCAGTCCGCTTGTCGTATTACCCTGCGGATCCATATCGATAACAAGCACTCTTTTATGGGCTTCAGCAAGGCAGGAAGACAGGTTAATAGCGGTCGTTGACTTTCCGACGCCGCCTTTCTGGTTTGCTATTGCAATTACCTTACTCAATCTTTCACCTCTTTTCCTTTAACATATGCTTTGCTATTATATCATTTTCAATTTCAAACTACTACTCAAAACTGAATTATGTTTCACGTGAAACATTGTTCTTTTTTTCATCTCATGTTTCACGTGAAACATCATATGGTGTAAAATAGAAACAGGCCTGCCAGGTAAGTCAATACCTCGGCAAGCCTGCTCTTTTTTTAATATTTTCTATATCGCATACTATTCAGGCGATGGCAATTCGTTTCCACAATCTGCTTCTGGAGCGGTCATTCTCTACGGTTTCGAAAAATCTGTCAATATTTGCGAAGGACGTATCCGCAGGGATATCGCAGCCAGAAGAAACCATGAAGTTGTCGTACCTGAGGCATTTCCAAAGGAGCTTCTGGGTCACTTTCTCCATTTTAACGGGACTTCCTTCCTTGAAAACGACAGAGGGGCTGACGTTGCCCATGATAATGACATCTTCCGGAACCTGCGCCAGCATTGCGGCAGCATCGGTCTTGTCGCCAATGTGAAAAATCCTGCATCCAGTGCTGAGAACCTGCTTTACCCTATTTTCCAGTCCATTTGCGCAGTTGTGATAAATCATGAGGAATTGATCGTCCTGAACCTCATCGGCAATCCGCTTTACATACTTGCTTGAGAATTCTTCCATCAGTCCAGGAGAAAGAATTCCTGCCAGCGGTTCTGCCATGATAACTCCGTCAGCTCCTGCTTCCTTGAGTGCTTTAATATATTTTTTTATGAAGACCGTCGTTTTTTCTACGACAATTTCCACTAGTTCAGGATCCTCGAGAGTCTCCAAAAGAATATCGTTTACATCCATCAGTCTGCCTGCGGTTGAGAAAGGGCCGCTGCAGTTAGCAATGACCGGACGGTCTGTAATAACAGCTTTCGCTTTACGAATACTATCTATCACGATTCCGGTACGACCTTCTCCTACTTCCGGAATTCGAAGCGCTTCTGCGTCTTCTTCCGTTTCAACAATTTTACCGGTTATAGTCGGGATATTATTCGGACTGTATACACAGTTCGCTCCAAAAGCTTCTGCCTCAACGGAAAGATCCATATAGCTTGACGCAAAAGGCATTGGATACCTGTCCGCCAGAAGTTTCATCCCCAGCGCCTGATAGTTGGCGTCACGTACAAGATGTTCCACATTGATATACATCAGCTGAGTAGACGGATACGACAGAAGAGGCATAGCTTTTTTCTCTCCAGCATGAATCAGCTGCTCTTTCCATTCCTTCATGTTCATAGTTTTTTCCTCCATGATTATTCTTCCGGATTCCTCCATGATTATTCTTCCGGAATTGCTTCCATAAAAAAACTCTGCGTGTATCATTCTATAAATCGAATACAATTGCAAAACCATCTTTTGTTATTATTTTAACATTCTATATTTGTTAATTACATGTCAAACAAGGAAAAAATGATAGCAAACCGTGGACATTCGTAAAAATCATATTAGCATGCAGTGAAGTTAATAATGTATTTTTTGGTTTCACGTGAAACATTTGAGATGTGAAGAAAAATTTTTGAGAGAAGAGATTTTTGAAATCTGATGAAAGAGATTTTTGAAAAAAGACTTTGAGAGAATAGATTTTGGAAATTAAAAAAAGAGCGGTCATACACTACTTGTATAATCGCTCCTTTCTTTTTCTTTAAGTAACTTGTTTTAAATGGATTTATTTAATCGGTGTCTTTTTTGGAATGCCGTTTTTCCTCGGGTATTTTTTGGGGGTATTCAATGTTTTTTTGATAAAAACAAGATAGCGCTCTATTCCATCATGATCCGGATAGCAGTAGTTGTTGATTATTTTACCGCCCAGTACCTTGACCGCCTTTTCTGCTTCTTTTTCCTCATCTATTACTTTGTCCCCTTTGTATGGAACGAAGTACCCGCCTTTTGCTGCAAATGGAATACAGTACTCAGACAGGACTGCCAGATTGGCAACCGCACGGGAAACGACGAAATTGTACTTTTCACGATATACCGGATTTCTGCCGAACTCCTCCGCACGACCATTGACAATTTCTACATTCGTCAGACCAAGTTTGGAAACAACTTCGTTGAGGAACGTGATTCTCTTGGTAAGTGAATCCAACAGCGTAAACTTCCAGTTTGGAAAAGCAATAGCAAGCGGTATTCCTGGAAAGCCGGCACCGGTACCAACATCGATAACTCTCAAATGCTTATCCGGCAGTGTCTTCCATTCATCTTCTGATATGGTATTTTTGTAACCGCTGATCAAAGAAAGGCTTTCCGCGAAATGGCGGGAGAGCACCTGATCAAATTCTGTAATAGCGGTCAGGTTCATTACCTTATTCCATTCGTCCAGCAGCCGGTAATATTGAAAGAACTGCTCCGCCTGGATGTCAGTCAGTTCAAGGCCTGCTTCTTCTAAAATTGCAGATTTAATCTGTTCCTGGTATTTTTCCATATGAATAAATGATTATTAATAAATAATAATGTATGTGCCAATAAGTCATTCACCCACTGGCAAGCAAGCTTGCCGAGTGTGATGACTTTTGGCACTGGTATCATAAATAATTGATTCTTACCAATACTTCTTAGCTACTGAAAAAATAAGCCATGTTAAATAATACTCATTATTGCTATTTAATGCGTATTATAGCAAGATGATCTTTGCTGTGCTTATTTTACAAGGTAACGCAGTGGCCTCACATTGCCCGGTCATATCTAAAACAGCTTCTGCTGGAAACAGACAGCGTCTAGTGAGTACGTCACTTATTTAATTAAACCAGCAATAAGGGACAGGCTACATAAAGTGACTGTCACTTTGGCAGTTTTGGCTGATTCTTCCTATTTCTGCTTTCCAGATATACCGCAAGGACGGATACGTCTGAGGGGGATACACCTGAAATCCGGGAGGCCTGTCCCAGATTGGCGGGACGGAATTTCTCCAGTTTCTGTCTGGCTTCGATTCGAAGACTTCCTACTTCTTCGTAATTGATGTCTTCCGGAATTTTCCTGGCTTCTTTCTTACGGAACTGGGCAACCTGCTTTTCCTGTCTCTTGATATATCCCTCATACTTTATATTTATGTTAACTTGTTCTCTTACATCCGCCGGCAGGTCCGGACGTTCCGGATCGATGGGAGAGAGCACTTCGTAGTTCAGCTCGGGTCTGCGGATCAGTTCTACCATCGAGGCGCCGTTGGTGACAGGAGAGGAGTTATATTTTTCCATCAGGTCATTGACGGTCTCATTGGATCCGACATGCGCTTCCTTTACTCTTTCGATTTCTTGCTCAATCTGTTTTTTCTTGAGTCTAAGAGCCTGTATCTGCTCCTCACTGATCAGACCAGCACGATATCCGTATTCCCGAAGTCTCAAGTCTGCATTGTCCTGCCTTAAGAGCAGGCGGTACTCAGCCCGGCTGGTCATCATACGGTAGGGTTCGAATGTCTGCTTCGTTACCAGATCGTCGATCAAAACACCGATATAGGCTTCGGAGCGGTCAAGGATCAGCGGTTCCTGACCTTTTACTTTCATAGCTGCGTTGATTCCCGCAATCAGTCCCTGGCAGGCTGCTTCTTCATAACCGGAGCTTCCGTTCGCCTGTCCGGCGGAAAAAAGCCCGCTGATGTCCTTGAACTCCAGGGAAGCTTTCAGCTGCATGGGGTTGATCAGGTCATACTCAATCGCATAAGCATTGCGGACAATTTTTGCATGTTCCAGTCCCGGAACCGTCCGGTACATAGCCTCCTGAACGTCTTCCGGCATGGAAGAAGACATGCCGTCGATATACATTTCGTTGGTATAGAGACCTTCCGGCTCGATAAAAACCTGATGGCTGGGTTTATCTGCAAATTTGACGACCTTGTCCTCGATGGAAGGGCAGTAGCGGGGGCCCGTTGCATGGATCTTGCCGGAATAGAGAGGAGAGCGGTCCAGATTTTCCCGGATGATCTCATGGGTCTTCTCATTGGTATGGGTCAGCCAGCAGGAAACCTGTTTCTTCTGGACGCTGTCCGGATCCGTTGAGAAAGAGAAGGGAATGACCGGAACGTCACCTTTCTGTTCTTCCATTTTGGAAAAATCAATGGTTCTTTTGTCAATTCGCGCCGGCGTTCCGGTTTTAAAGCGGAATATCTCAATACCGTTCGCTTTAAGAGAATCTGTCAGATGAGTTGCCGTCTGCAGGCCGTTGGGACCGGTGTAGTTTACGGTATCTCCGAACAGGCACCTGGAATTCAGATAAACTCCCGTGGCAAGCACGACCGCTTTAGCATGATAAATGGCGCCGGACTTTGTTTTTACTCCCTTGCAGACTTTGTCTTCGACAATCAGCTCCGTAACCTCAGCCTGTTTGATTGTGAGATTCGGCGTATTCTCGCAGACGTGCCGCATGGACTGGCTGTATTCCCGCTTGTCCGCCTGGGCGCGGAGACTGTGAACAGCAGGTCCCTTAGACTTATTCAGCATTTTGGACTGAATAAAGGTACGGTCGATGTTTTTTCCCATTTCGCCGCCCAGGGCATCAATCTCTCGGACCAGATGTCCCTTGGACGTGCCGCCTACATTGGGATTGCAGGGCATCATGGCGATGCTGTCAACGCTGACTGTGAACATAATGGTATCAAGTCCCAGTCTCGCACAGGCAAGACCTGCTTCCACGCCGGCATGGCCCGCGCCGATGATCACTACGTCAAAACTTGCTTCAACTACCTTATTCAACGTTTTGCTGCTCCTTGCTGATTCCTTCATATTTTCGTGTATCTTATAAATTTGCAGATGCTAAATTGCACTGTACCCATAGCAATGGACCCTTGAATGAGTGCAGTAACCTCTTTCGGAACACCGACACATAAAATTAGTACAGTAACCTCTTTTTTGGCACCTGTCCCGGTTTTTTTATGTTTTTATACGATTACTTGCCCATGCAGAATTTAGCAAAAATCTCATTAACCAGGTCTTCCGACAGATCGTCCCCTGTAATCCTGCCAAGGTCATCGATTGCGCCCGCCAGATCGATGGACCAGAAGTCCTCCGGCATGCCGTCGTCTATACTGCCAAGCACCAGCTGCAGGGATTCGTCTGCGTCCAGCAGAGCTTTTTTGTGGCGCTCATTTGTAATGTAAACCTGATCGTTGAAGTCTATTTTTCCATGGAAAAACATCTGCTCGATGGTCTGTTCCAGCTCTTCGATTCCTTCCTCTGTTTTTGCAGAGATTGAAAGAACGGGATAATCCGTGACCTTGCGGATATCATCCTCTGTAAGCTTTTCTTCACCTTTAATATCAATTTTATTGAGCAGAAGAATGGCTTTTCTGCCTTTCATCAGATTCAGGATTTCCCGGCTCTGCTCATCAAAGGCGTCGGTTGAATCGATGACAAAAAGCACCAGGTCTGCTTCCCTGATCTGTTCCTTAGCTCGTTCGACTCCAATCTGCTCAATGGTGTCTCTGGCGTCACGGATGCCGGCTGTATCCAATACGCGGAGGGAAATTCCGCGTATGTTTATATTCTCTTCCAGGACGTCGCGGGTCGTTCCCGCAATATCCGTTACGATTGCTTTTTCTTCCCCGACCAGTCGGTTGAGAAGAGAAGATTTACCGGCATTAGGCTTGCCGACAATTGCCGTACGGATGCCTTCCTGGATCAGTTTTCCGGAATCTGCAGTCTGGACAAGGCGGTCAATTTTTTTTCTCTGCCGGCTGATAGCTTCCCGAAGCTGATCTTCGTATCCATCAAGGGACATGTGCTCCGGATCGTCCAGAGCTGCTTCAATATGGGCCATTTCAGTCAGAAGGGCCTGGCGGATTTCCTTAACCTTGCCGGACAGGGCACCGCCCAGCTGCTTCAATGAAGACTGAAGTGCATTGTCGTTTTTTGCAGAGATCAGGTCCATGACCGACTCCGCCTGGGCAAGATCCAGCCGACCATTCAGAAATGCACGTTTGGTATATTCCCCTGGTTCTGCGGGCCTTGCGCCGCATTTGATACAGGCTTCCAGGACGCGCCTTGTAGACAGGACGCCGCCGTGGCAATCAATTTCCACTGTATCCTCGCCGGAATAGGAGTGGGGAGCGCGCATAAGCATGACCAGGACTTCATCCAGGACCGTGCCGTCCAGAACGATTTTACCGTAATGAATGGTATAAGGTTTCTGGTCTGAGAGTTTCTTGCCCTTTTTGCCCTGATAAAGCTGATCCGCGATGACAAAAGACTCCGGACCGGACAGGCGGACAATGCCGATGCCGGCGGGGGCCATAGCGGTAGAAATTGCCGCAATTGTATCTTCTTCGTAAACTGCCATATTTCATCTTCCATACCAGCACAAAGTGACAGCCACTTTGTGCTGGTTCTCTATTCTATGATACCAGTGCCAAAAGTCATCACACACGACAAGCTTGCTTGTCGGTGGGTGAATGACTTATTGGCACGCCCCGATATGAGGAAGAAGTGGGGAAGGGGCCCCGCGAATTCCGAATATCAGGGCAGATTGTGGGAGCGCGAAGCGCGGAACAATCTGGTATCATACTTTTGGCACATACATCATTCTATGTCAAATACAGATTATACAACAACCTTTTAAACGGACACAATGTAAAACAAGAATGCAGCACGACATAAAATGAAATTATCCTTTGCAAAACTAAGTAAAGCGAAAGAAAACCAATAAAAAGCAGTAAATCAATTATAAACCAGTACCAGTGGAAATAATAAAGATCAGAGAATCCGATATAAAAAATCCCCGGCACCTGTTTCATCAGGTTCCGGGGATTCTCTATCTTTTGACCAGCACAAAGTGACTGTCACTTTGTGCTGCTTTGGCTGGTTAGCCTCTCTTGTAGGTTACGACTACGTGGCGGTAGGGCTCTGTGCCTTCGCTGTGGGTCTCGACGTAGCGGTTGCCCTGGAGTGCGGAGTGGATGATCCGACGCTCATAGGGGTTCATTGCCTCAAGGGAAACGGGCTTCTGGGTTTTCTTGACGCGATATGCGATGTTCTTTGCCAGATTCTCCAGTGTCTCTTTACGGCGGCGTCTGTAGTCCTCTGTGTCTGCTTTTACGCGGACGTAGTTCTTCTGGTTCTTGTTTACGACCAGGCTGGTCAGGTACTGAATAGAATCCAGAGTCTGGCCTCTCTTGCCGATCAGGATGCCCATGTCGTCTCCCTGGAAGTCGACGTCAAGGGTTCCGTTGTCATGATCATACTCAGTGACGATCGTAACCGGCAGGTCCATAGCCTTGAACATTCCGGCAAGGAACTGCTCTGCGTCGGATTTCATCTGGGCGATTTCTTCCGGGGTGCGGTCGAGTACGATTTCTTTTTTGGGCTTTACCGGATAAGCTTCTTCGGATGCCGCAGACTCGCTCATGGTATAGCCGTCCGCAGAACCTTCCTGATCTTCACCCTCATCAATTGTTTCATCAGCTTCTGCTGCTTTCTCTTCTGCAAGCTTTGCCTGTTTCTTAGCGGCTTCTGCTGCCTTTTTTGCAGCCTTCTCCGCAGCAGCTTCTTCTGCCGTTACTTTTTTGCGGACAGAAATCATAGCCGGCTTGCTTCCAATTCCCAGAAAGCCTGCGCTTCCTTCACTGATTACATTGATATCCAGCTGGTCGCTGGAAAGACCCATCTCGATGCAGGCTTTCGTAATCGCCTCATCGACGGTCTTTGCTGATACTTCGATTGAGTCCATTATTTCTGCTCCTTGTTTCCGCCTTTTTTCTCGAGAATCTTTTTCTCGTCAAAAGAACGGACCATGTTTGCTTTTGCGGTGATGCTGTTTTTGGAAGCCTTTTCTACATTTTTGTAGTAATCGACGTCCTGAATGTTTTTGCCGGATCCATGCTGAGGAACATATTTCTTCGTGCTGACACGGGCGTTCTGGTTTACGTTCTGGACATAGTCCTTGGCTTTTTTGCGTTTTTTCTCGTTCTTCTTCTTTGCCCTCTCAATCAGTTCATTGGGATCCATATTGGCGATTCTTCTGTTGATCACGACCTGCTGAACGATTCGGATGGCACCGCCGATGACCCAATAGATGCCGATACCCATGGAAAGCGTCAGGCAGATGAAAGCAGAGAAGAGCGGCATGATCAGATTCATGGAATTCATCTGGGCAGCCATCTGGTTATCATTCGCGCTTGCCTGCTGAGGCATCAGCTTGGTATTAAGCCATTGGGTGAACCATGCCAGGAAGGGGACCAGGATTCCAACAATCAGGCCTCCAATTGCGATAGCGGTAATATTTCCGGAAGTGATGCTGGAAAAACCGTTCTTGATTGCGTCCCACGGGGAATCGGAAATGTTGATAAGCAGGAAGGAGTTAGCCTTCTGGCTGGCTGCTTCTACCGCAGCAATGTCCGCTTTAAAAGCGCTGAACTGGCTGATTTCTTCAAATTTCGTCCACTGTGCGGGTTTCAGAGCATAGAGGAAATCAATGGCCTTCTTGGTATCAAAACCGGAAGTACCGCTGACCATGCGGATTTTGTTTTCTTTTACGAAAGCAGCAATGATATCTTCCGCACCGTCTACTGCGGCAATCTTAGCAGCAAGGCCTGAGAAGATATTGCCGATTCTGGTGATGTAGGCCGGAATCCGGTAGATAACCTGATAGAGAGCAAACAGAATAGGCATCTGAATCAAAAGCGGAAGGCAGCTTCCGGTAGGAGAGGTGCCGTACTTGTCATAGACGGCCATGGTTTCTTCCTGCATCTTCTGCTGGGAAGCGGTATCTTTTTTTCCCTGATACTTTTTCTGAATGGCATTCAGTTCAGGCTGGGCAATCGCCATGACCTTGGACATCTTCTGCTGATGAATCTGCAGAGGAGTCATGGCAATATAAACTATGATTGTGAACAGAATGATGGCAAGGCCGATGTTTGGAATTCCCATAACGGTCAGAAGCTCGTAAATTCCATTCATGACCCAGCCGAGAAGCTGAGCGATCCACCCGATGATGGGGGTCGTAGACTTACTCAATAATAAAAGTTCCAATTTTTTTTCCTCCCGATGAGGTCTGTTCTAAACGCTTATGGCACTGGGTCGTAACCTCCGTGTGAGAAGGGGTTGCATCTCAGAATTCTCCAGGCTGCCAATAAGCCTCCTTTGAAGGCTCCATACTTGCTGATAGCCTCCAATGCGTAGTTAGAGCACGTTGGAGTGTAAGGACAGCGCGCGCTCTTCAACGGTGAAAGGTATTTCTGATAAAGACGGATCAGAAAAATCATGACTTTCTTCATTCTTCATCCTCACTCTTTATCTTTCAGAATATGATGCAGTCCACCCAAGTGACAGATTGCACGTTCAATCTCAAAATACGTGCAGTCCTTTGCACCTGTCCTCGCGATGAACACGACATCCAGTCCTTTGGAAAAACGGTCTTCATTCAGACGGTAAGCCTCGCGGATCAATCTGGTCAGATGATGGCGTACGACGCTGTTTCCGACTTTCTTGCTGACGGAGATTCCCACTCTGTTCTTTTCGCTTCCGTTGCTGCGCACAAGCATGACCAGGTACCGGTTTGCTTTTGATGTTCCTTCGCGGTAGACCAGCTGAAAATCTTTCGTTTTCTTCAGACTCTCTGAAAATTTCATCCAATTTCCTTCTGGGCAGTGAAATGATCAAAAACGCGTTTTTCGTTTTTTTCAAACATCTGCATATTCAATCATCAGCATATGCCCGAATTTAACAAAAGCCCGCCCGGAGGCGAGCTGATGTCAACGATTAAACGGTAAGGGATTTTCTGCCCTTTGCTCTTCTGGCTGCCAGAACCTTTCTGCCTGCCTTCGTAGCCATTCTGGCACGGAAGCCGTGAACTTTAGCTCTTTGACGTTTCTTCGGCTGCAATGTCATCTTCATGATCCAAACACCTCCTTAAATTCTATCTTGTAAGCGGCTGCTTTTTTTCAAGAACCGCTTATCCATTCATTCTCATAAACGGTACCTTTTCTGACAGATTTTCCTGTAAAATCCGCCGTCACTTATGAACCTGCACTCTCTGCAGATTCCTACTGAAGCGCGCAGTTAAAACATCTTACTGATTATAATAAGCAAGATATTAGAAAGTCAAGAGCCAAAATAGGTCTGTTAACGTAAAACTTATACACAAAATGTGGATAACTCTGTGCATAACCGGTCTTTTTCCTGTCAAAAACCCTGATAAAAGCCCTGAAACTCCCTAAAGATGGGTCTGTAGAAATGTTGACAGTTCAAATTCACTTTATCAACAATGACATAACAAGGCACGGGGTGGCCAGGGGCAGTTCTTCCGGAGCGTTTCAACTCACCGGAAAAACCGTCCCCATGGCAGGACACTGCGGCAAAAAAATGACGAAAAAATTTACTGTGCACAGACTAATTTTGAAACCGTTGCCGTTGAAAAATCTTCCTATTTATAATATCATATTTTCAGAAGTTTAATTGCCGTACATAGAAGGGCCGGATCTTCCGCCTTTTCTTTTTTTCAGGATAAATTTTTTATGGATTCCGGCTGCCGATCACATTTTATTGTATCAGCAATAATTACAAAATACAGATTAAAATATTAAGCATTTTTACAACGACTTTGGGGAAGTTCTTCAAAGGCGTTCTTTTTGCGCTGGCAGCAGGCCTTTACCGGCATGCCTGCATAGCTCCGGCGCTGCAAATCACAGGAGTTTATATGAGCCAGGTAACCGACAAATGGACACAGATTCTGGAAGAACTGAGTCATTCCAGCGACATGACTACAGTCTCATTTTCTACATGGATCCAGCCTCTGACTGTTTATAAAGTGTCTGCAGATACTGTATATATCATGATTCCCGCAAATATGGGTGAATTCGGCCTTGATTATATTGAGCGCAAGTACCGCTTTCAGATGATTGCGGCAATCAAGGAAGTAACCGGAAAGGATTATCAGGTCAGCTTTGTCCTTCCGGATCAGACGGATGGAATTGACCGGAAAGCAGAGGAAAAGCCTGCTGTCGAGAACCCCGTCCTTGCCGGCCTCAATCCCAAATATTCCTTTGATACCTTCGTTGTCGGCAACAATAACAAGTTTGCTCACGCGGCTTCTCTTGCAGTAGCAGAAAAGCCCGGCGTCACCTACAATCCGCTTTTCCTTTACGGCGGAGTGGGACTGGGCAAGACCCATCTGATGAATTCCATAGCAAGGTATATTGCGGAAACCAAACCGAACCTGAATATCCTCTATGTAACCAGCGAGGAATTCACCAACGAAGTCATCGAAGCAATCCGAAACGGAAGCAATGCGGCTATTTCCAATTTCCGTGAAAAGTACAGAAATATTGACGTTCTCCTGATCGACGATATTCAGTTTATCATCGGCAAGGAATCCACGCAGGAAGAGTTTTTCCATACCTTCAATGCTCTGCATTCCGCTCACAAGCAAATCGTGCTTTCTTCCGACCGTCCCCCAAAAGATATGGACATTCTGGAAGAGCGGATCCGTTCCCGTTTCGAATGGGGTCTGATGGCGGACATCCAGAGCCCGGATTACGAAACCCGCATGGCTATTCTCCGGAAAAAACAGGAAGCCGATCATTCCAAGGTCAGCCAGGATGTTCTCGATTACATAGCCCAGAACGTCCGTTCCAACATCCGGGAACTGGAAGGCTCACTCAATAAGGTTATTGCCCTGGCGACCCTGGAAGGCAAAGACGTAACCATGGACCTTGCCCGCAAAGCTCTTGCCGATATCATCTCGCCGGAAGAGAAGACCAGCATTACACCGGATTATATCATTGATGTCGTAGCCGATCAGTTTGATATCACCCCTGCTGATATAAAGAGTTCAAAAAAAGCCAAAAAATATTCCTATCCACGGCAGATTGCCATGTATCTCTGCCGGACACTGACGGACAATAATCTTCAGTCTATCGCGGACTCGGTCGGCGCCAAAAACCACACCACCGTTATGTACGCGATCAATAAGATTGAAAATGAATATACGACAAATAAAGAAACCAAACAAACGATTGATCTTCTGAAGAAAAAAATCAATCCGCAGGGATAATTTGTGTATTTTCTCGTTCATTGCATGTCAGTTCTTTGTGGATAAAAAAGCTGCCTGATCTTATACACATTTTTGCTACAGAAATTCAACGCGTTTTTCACATGGGTTTCTGACAGGCAGAATGCAATACCGGCCTTGCAAAAAAGTACTTATCCACAACCTGACATCCCTTATGATTAAGGTTACTGATTTTCTATTCTTTATATACGGCGAAACGCCTGAAAGGAATCATCTACAATGAAACTGGTTTTTGATAAAAATAAACTTCTGGAAGCTGTCAATATTGTAATGAAAGCTGTACCGGTGCGTACGACCATGCCAATCCTGGAATGCATCCTGATCGACGCTTCCGGTCTGGATATCCGGCTTACCGGAAATGATACGGAATTAGGAATCGAAACCATAGTAGAAGGCGAAATTAAAGAATCCGGCAGAATTGCAATCGATGCAAAGATTTTTTCCAACATTGTACATAAACTGCCTGACGCAGACGTTACCATCCAGACAGACGATAATCTGCAGACACTCATTACCTGCGGAAAATCAAGGTTTAATATTCCGGGAAAAGACCCGGATGATTATTCAAAGCTTCCTGCTGTTGATAAAGACGACAGCGTCACCATTTCTCAGTTCTCTTTAAGAGAAATTATCCGTCAGACTATTTTTTCCATTGCCGTTAATGAAAATAATAAGATCATGACAGGTGAGCTGTTCGAAATCCGCAATAATACTCTCCGGGTCGTATCCCTTGACGGTCACCGCATCGCCATGAGAATGCTGCCGCTTTCCGGTCCTGCAGAAGATAAGAAAGTAGTCGTTCCCGGCAAGACCCTGTCTGAAGTCGGAAAAATCCTGACCGGCGGTATGGAAGATCCGGTAGATATCTTCTTTTCCAGAAATCATATGATGTTTGAATTCGGCAAGTCCAGAGTCGTAACCAATCTGATCGACGGAGAATATTTCGCAATTGACCAGATGCTTTCCACAGACTATGACACCAAGGTTGTGGTCAACAACAGCGAATTCCAGTCCTGTATTGATCGTTCCTCCCTGCTCATCCGCGACGCGGACAAGGTTCCGGTCCTCATTGACATAGACGACACCGAAATGCATCTGCACATCGATTCACCTATGGGATCCATGAATGAATCCGTTGACATCGATAAAGCAGGCAAAGACATCCGCATCGGATTTAATCCCAAATTCCTGCTCGATGCCCTCAGGGTTATAGACGACGAAAACGTAACCCTCTACTTCATGAATGCAAAAGCACCCTGCTTCATTCGTGACGACGAAGGAACATACATATACTTAGTACTTCCTGTAAACATTAACGCATAAATCCAGCTGGCTGCGGACATAGCCAGCGATAACGAAAATGAGCATGGAACGCTGCGAAAGCAGCGTGAGAATGCGAATTTTTGTTAGGATTGCGAGAGCACGAAGTGTGGAGCAATCCGTAGGATTTATGCGAACCATAGGGATGTATTGCAAAGCCGAACGAAGAAAAATCAGCCAAAGTGGCTTGTGGAAAAAGAGATTAGTATGACTACAATTACAATCAGAGATGAATTTATAAAACTCGGCCAGGCTATGAAGCTTGCCGGTCTTGCTGATTCGGGCGTTGATGCCAAGGAAATTATCCAAAATGGTGAAGTTCTGGTAAACGGTGAAGTCGATACGAGAAGGGGCAGAAAGCTTCATCCGGGAGATGTTTTTTCCTGGGATGGCAAGGAAGTAAAAGTTGAAGGAAATCAGGCTTCATGATCATTGATTCACTGGAATTGAAAGATTTCCGGAATTATACCCGGGCGACTTTCAAATTTGATTCCGGCACTAATGTCATATACGGTGATAATGCTCAGGGAAAAACAAATATCCTGGAGGCTATTTACCTTGGGGCAATGACCAGGTCTCACCGGGGCAGCAAGGATACGGAGCTGATCCGCTTTGGACAGGAAGAATCCCATATAAGGCTGTTTTTCCAAAAAAACTCTGTCCGCCACAAAATAGACCTTCATCTGAGGAAGAACAAGGGCAAGGGAATCGCCGTTGACGGAATACCAATCCGGAAAGCTTCCGAGCTGATCGGAACGCTGCATGTGGTTTTTTTCTCACCGGAAGATCTGAATATTATCAAAAACGGGCCTGCCGAGCGAAGAAAATTTCTTAACAGTGAGATTAGTCAGATGGACCGCATTTATTATGCTGATCTTTCTGATTACAGCAAGGTACTTCAGCAGAGAAATCAGCTGCTGAAGGATATTTATTTCAAACCGTCCCTGATGCCGACACTGGATATATGGGACCGGCAGCTTGTCAGTTATGGAAGTAAAATCATTGAGAGCCGCGCAGCTTATATCAGGGAACTTGCAGAGGTTGTGAAAGACCTGCATTCCAGACTGACCGGCGGGCGGGAAGAGATTGCCGTCAACTATGAGCCGGATGTTGAAATCAGTGATTTTTCGGAAAAACTGTCTAAAGCCAGAGAAACAGACCTCAAGTTCCATACGACTTCGGTCGGACCTCACCGGGATGACTTCAAGGTGATGACAAACGGATTAGATGTCCGGCATTTCGGTTCCCAGGGTCAGCAGAGGAGCGCGGCGCTTTCCCTCAAGCTTTCGGAAATCGATTTTGTAGAAAAAAAGACGGACGATACGCCAATCCTTCTTCTGGATGACGTTCTGTCTGAACTGGACCGCACCCGCCAGAGCATGCTTCTGTCGGAAATAAGAAAAGGCCAGACCTTTATCACCTGTACGGGAATGGATGAACTGATCGAGAACAATTATCCGATGAATAAAATTTTCCATATCAGTCAGGGAAGCTTGATATAAGTTTTAAGAAAACTGCGGGCTGTTTCAAAAAAAGCTGCTTATAAAGAAAAAAAATAATTCGTCCGGCATGCGGACGTTCATTTAAATATTTATAATTTCATCTTGTTCTTATTGAAGTAAGACTCATGCAAAGAAAATGGAGTTAAATAATAAAAATGAGTGAAGAAAATACCAAAAAGAATTTAGAGGAAATCGAGAGCCAGATTCAGGAAGAGATGCACGTCGATCATGAATACGGTGCGGATCAGATCCAGATTCTGGAAGGCCTCGAGGCAGTGCGCAAGAGACCCGGTATGTATATCGGAAGCACCTCCGCCAGAGGTCTGCACCATCTGGTATACGAAATCGTGGATAACTCAGTAGACGAAGCTCTGGCAGGTTATTGCAAAAACATTCATGTCACAATCAACAAGGGAAATTCTATTACGGTAGTAGACGACGGACGTGGAATTCCGGTTGGAATCAACCACAAGACGGGACTTCCTGCCGTTGAAGTTGTTTTTACCATACTGCATGCCGGCGGCAAGTTCGGCGGCGGCGGATACAAAGTATCCGGAGGTCTGCACGGTGTTGGAGCGTCCGTCGTAAACGCCCTGTCCGAATGGCTGGAAGTTTCCATTCGTCATGAAGGAAAAGTATACAGACAGAGATATGAGAGGGGAAAAACCATTTACTCTCTTAAAGTCGTAGGCGAATGTGATCCGTCCGAGACGGGAACTACCGTTGAATTCCTGCCGGACAAGGAAATCTTCGAAGATACAGTCTATGATTTCAACACGCTCAAGACCCGTCTCCGCGAGACTGCTTTCCTGACTAAGGGACTGAAGATTACTCTGACCGATGACCGGGAAGAAGAGCCGAAGGAAAAAGTTTTTCATTATGAAGGCGGAATCA
The DNA here is from genome assembly GCA_036308545.1 of Eubacterium sp. Taxonomy (GTDB): domain Bacteria; phylum Bacillota; class Clostridia; order Lachnospirales; family Lachnospiraceae; genus Bilifractor. Next base: position 38,107 of record JAXJVN010000067.1, read on the forward strand.
AGGAATTTGTCCAGTACCTTAATCGAAGCACAACGCCGCTTTACGAAGATATCCCTTATTTCGAAGGTTCCAACCGCGGCGTTCTGGTTGAAATCGCCATGCAGCACAACGATTCCTACCAGGAGAACGTTTATGGATTTGTAAATAACATTGTTACTCCCGAGGGAGGAACCCATATCGTGGGCTTCCGCAATGCCCTGACCAAGACTCTCAACGATTATGGCCGCAAGATGAAGCTTTTAAAGGACAGTGACGTTAACCTGACCGGTGAGGATATCCGTGAGGGTCTGACTGCCATCATCAGCATTAAGATTGAGGATCCCCAGTTCGAAGGACAGACAAAGCAGAAGCTTGGAAACAGTGATGCGCGTTATGCCGTAGATTCGATTCTGTCCAAGCAGCTTGAACTTTACCTGGAACAGAATCCCCAGTTTGGAAAAACAATTATAGAGAAGTCCCTGCTTTCCCAGCGTGCCCGCGAGGCAGCCAGAAAAGCCCGTGACCTGACCAGGAGAAAAACAGCCCTGGACGGACTTGCTCTTCCGGGCAAGCTTGCCGACTGTACGGATAAAGATCCCAAGAACTGTGAGATTTTTATCGTTGAGGGAGACTCTGCAGGCGGTTCCGCAAAATCTGCCAGAAGCCGTGCGACCCAGGCTATCCTTCCCTTAAGAGGAAAAATCCTGAACGTTGAGAAAGCACGTCTGGACAGGATTTATGAAAATAAAGAAATCCGTTCCATGATCACAGCCTTCGGAACAGGTATACATGAAGACTTCGATATTACCAAGCTCCGCTACGACAAGATCATCATCATGACCGATGCCGATGTCGACGGTGCCCATATCGCGACCCTGATGCTGACCTTCCTTTATCGCTTCATGCCGGAGCTGATCAAGCAGGGCCACGTCTACCTGGCAAAACCGCCTCTGTACAAGGTAGAGAAAAACAAAAAAGAATACTACGCCTACAGCGACGATGAACTGAACAAGATCATGGCCCAGATCGGCCGTGACAGCTCTAACAAGATCCAGCGCTATAAGGGACTGGGTGAAATGGATGCAGACCAGCTTTGGGAAACCACTATGGATCCCAAGAGAAGAATCCTCATGCGGGTATCCATGGACGAAGACGACGCCTCCGAAGTAGATCTCACCTTCACCACGCTCATGGGTGACAAAGTCGAGCCCAGAAGAGAATTCATCGAAGAAAGAGCAAAAGACGTCAAGAACCTGGATATTTAACCAGCACAAAGTGACAGTCACTTTATGCTGCCTGTCCCATTGGCGTACAGTGAAAAAACAGCATTTGGAACAATGTACTGTTAAGGTGCCTTGCACTTTGATACACGTAAGAGGAAACAGAGAGCCAAAGTGCCTGGCTCTTTTGCGCAAGGTGAATCTGCCTGTATAACCAATATACTGCCAAAATACCTTGCACTTTGATACACATGAGAGGAAACAGAAATGGACGATAAGATTTTCGACCAGGACCAGATTGAGGAGGTCGACATCAAACAAAAGATGGAGGAAAACTACATCGACTACGCGATGAGCGTCATCGCGTCCAGGGCTCTTCCCGATGTACGGGACGGTCTCAAGCCGGTGCAGAGAAGAATCCTCTATTCCATGATCGAGCTGAACAACGGTCCGGACAAGCCTCACAGAAAGAGCGCCCGTATCGTAGGCGATACCATGGGTAAATATCATCCGCATGGAGACACTTCTATTTATGGAGCTCTTGTCAATATGGCCCAGGACTGGTCCATGCGTTATCCTCTGGTTGATGGTCATGGAAACTTCGGTTCCATCGACGGAGACGGTGCGGCTGCCATGCGATATACGGAAGCCCGCCTCAGCAAGATTTCCATGGAAATGGTCCGCGACATCAATAAAGATACCGTTGATTTCGTCCCGAACTTCGACGATACCGAAAAAGAACCGACCATCCTTCCGGCCCGTTTTCCCAATCTTCTGGTAAACGGTGCCAACGGAATTGCTGTCGGTATGGCGACAAACATTCCCCCTCACAATCTGCGCGAAGTTGTGAATGCCGTTGTAAAAATTGTTGATAACGAGGTCGAGAACGACGCTGACACATCCATAGAAGAAATCATGAAGATCGTCAAGGGACCTGATTTCCCGACCGGAGCAGAAATCCTTGGCCATCGCGGAATAGAGGAAGCCTATCGCACCGGACGCGGCAAAATCCGTGTAAGAGCGATTACAAATATTGAGACTCTGCCAAACGGTAAGAGTCAGATTGTCGTTACCGAAATTCCCTACGGTGTAAATAAGGCGAAGCTCATTGAAAAAATGGCAGACCTGGTCCGCAACAAAAAGATTGACGGAATTACAGGAATTGCTGATCATTCCAGCCGTGAAGGAATGCGGATTACGATCGACGTCCGCAGGGACGCCAATGCAAATGTCATCCTCAACCAGCTCTACAAGCATACAGAGCTGCAGACTTCCTTCGGCGCCATCATGCTGGCTCTGGATGGAAATCAGCCTAAAGTCCTTAACCTGAAGGAAATGCTGGTTTATTATCTCAAGCATCAGGAAGAGGTTGTAACCAGAAGAACAAAATATGACCTGAATAAGGCAGAAGAGCGGGCTCATATTCTGGAAGGCCTCCTGAAAGCCCTCGATCACATTGATGAAATCGTTCATCTGATCCGCGCATCTCAGAACGCCCAGGAAGCAAAGGCAAACCTGATGAAAGCCTTCGGCTTCTCCGATGCCCAGGCCCAGGCTATTGTCGATATGAGACTTAGGACCCTGACCGGTCTGGAACGCGACAAGCTGCAGAATGAATATGACGAACTGGTAAAAAAGATTGCAGAATATAAGGCAATCCTTGCGGACCACAAGGTCCTGCTTGGCGTTGTAAAAAAAGAAATCCAGGAAATCGCAGATAAATATGGAGACGACAGAAGGACCAGGATCGGTCATGCTGTCGAAGAATTCAGCAATGAGGACCTGATTCCGGATGATAATGTCGTTATAACCATGACTCATCTTGGGTACATTAAACGTATGACTCCGGATAACTTCCACAGCCAGAACCGGGGCGGCAAGGGTATTCGCGGCATGCAGACGCTGGAAAACGATTATATCGAAGACCTGTTCATGACCAATACCCACAGTACACTCATGTTTTTTACAAATATGGGACGCTGCTACGTGCTCAAATCATATCAGATACCGGAAGCAGGAAGAACGGCAAGGGGAACAGCTATCATCAACCTGATCCAGCTTATGCCGGAGGAAAAAATATCCGCCGTTATCCCCATCAGCGAAGAACCAGGTGATCAGTGTCTGGTCTTTGCAACAAAAAACGGACTTGTGAAGAAAACCCATATGTCTGCCTTCGCTCACGTTAATAAGAAAGGTATCATTGCAATCTCTTTCCGTGAAGGAGATGAGCTCATAGAGGTCAAATACATTAATAAGAATGAAAAAATTTACCTCGTTACGAAGAAAGGCATGTGTATTTGCTTCAATGAGCAGGATATTCGTCAGACCGGAAGGGATTCCATGGGTGTAAAGGGCATCACACTCAATTCCGGAGACGAAGTCATCGGTATGCAGGTTCGAAGCCAGGGAGACTACCTGCTCTTTGTAACCGAAAACGGAATCGGCAAGCTGACCAACATCGAGCAGTTCACCATTCAGACCAGAGGCGGCAAAGGACGCATTTGTTACAAAGAAAACGCGAAGACCGGTTCCCTGGTCGGCGTCAAAGCAGTCAACCTGGACAATGAGGTCATGCTGATCAACACAGACGGCATCATCATCCAGACTCCGGTAAAAGGTATTTCCATAGTCGGCCGTGCAGCAGTCGGTGTCAAAGTCATGAACGTCAAAGACGGAACCAAAGTAGCCGGAATAGCTAAGGTCCGCCAGGAAGATCCGGGCGAGTCTGAAGAAACAGACGACTTTGAAGAAACAAACGAATCGGAAGACATAGACGAAGATTTCGAAGAAAACCCGACAGACGATTCGGATGAATAAAAACTCCTGAATAGAGGTGGCAAAGTAGGTGGCAAAGTGACAGGCACTTTGCCACCTCTTTATTTACGCGAGCTATGAGCCGAACGGACATGCTTGCATGTCCACCCGGCGAGCGCCGCGATAA
>JAXJVN010000068.1:0-33283 GCA_036308545.1 Eubacterium sp.
TATGCCGATATATGGGGCATAAACACATCCGCTATACACTGTACTATCTCCATATCACGTCACAGCTGTTTCCGATATACGAAGAAAAGTTGTGTGAACTTACAGAAGGGATTGGTGTGATATATGCGGAAGACTGAGCGCAAGCAATCCGAAATGTTTTTTATTTACGTGAATGATTTTTTCAATTGTCTTCGCAGCGATCTCCTGAGCGAACGGACTGTGGATACCTACCGGCAATCTTTAAACGCGTTTCGGGTATATCTGTTTGAAACCTATTCGAAAGAGGTTGACCAGATCACGCTGGACTTTGTGACAGAACAGATCATTCGGGACTTTCTCGCGGAAGTCGCTGATAACAATAGTGTTGGAACCAGAAACATCCGGCTTTCCGGGCTAAAAGCATACCTTCGATACGTAGCGACAAGAAACATGGAGGCGGTTCCTCTTCAGATCAGGATTTCTGCCATCAAGTGTAAGAAAACTTATCCTAAACGACATAACTGGCTGAGCAGAGAAGAAATCGATGCGCTCCTGGGAAAGACCCCTGCTACAAAAATCGGCATCAGGGATCGTTTTATAATGCTATTCTTATTCTCTACGGGAACGCGCCTGGCAGAAATGCGGGCTGTTCAGATCAAGGACATCGTGATTAGTGGAAAATATCCGTATATCAGAGTCATCGGTAAAGGTAATAAGGCGAGGATCATTCCTGTTCCTGAGAAAACATTTTTGGAGAATTATCATTACTATTGTTCTCTGTATCATAAGGATCCGGATCCAGAAAACTATTTGTTTTTTCCCTCTGCACGCGGTGCCAGGGAAATGATGTCTGAGGATAATGTTCAAAGGATTTTGAAAAAGTACGGTGACCTCGTGCGTAAAGACAACCCGAAACTCCCGGCAATCCACCCGCATTTATTCCGGCATTCATATGGGGCTCAGCTTTATCGTCAAGGAGTAACACTCCCTGAGATTGCCAAGCTCCTTGGTCACGAAGATATTTCAACAACTGAGATCTACGCTGAAACAGACCCGGAAATGGCTGCTGAAGCAATCTCAAAGATGTTAGGAAAACAGCCGGTAAGGAAATGGGACTTCCTTACCGAAGATGAAAAATTAAAACTCTTAGGACTGAAGTAACTCAGAATTAGACCGATAATCTCTTGTCTGCTGTGTTGATAATCGCGGTGTTCAATGGATTTGTCGGTCTTTTATTTTACCTGGCATTAAAGACGTTAGACCGATATCGGCCTAACGTGCTCAACGCGCATTAAGGAGGAATGAACTTGTCAGCCTATATTTCCGTACCAAGAGACCTGACCAAGGTCAAATCCAAGATATTTTTCAACCTAACGAAGCGGCAGCTGATCTGTTTTTCCATCGCTGCGGCGATCGGTGTTCCGGCATACTTCCTGCTTCGGAAGACCGGAAACATGAGCTTTGCGGCCATGTGTATGATCCTCATCATGCTGCCGTTCTTTTTCCTGGCTATGTATGAACGGGACGGGATGCCGCTGGAGGTCATCCTGCAGCATTTCATCGAAGCCAAGTTCGTCAGGCCGAAAGACAGACCATATCAGACAGATAACTACTACGCAGCCCTGCAGCGCATGGCAGAGGCGGAACAGGAGGTGAACGCGATTGTTCTTCGTGCAGAAGCGAAAAAGAGAAAAGGCAGCCGTAAAGCTGCCGGACAGCCTCAGCAGAAGTGAGAAAAAACAGATCGAACAGATTACAGCCCGCGCGAAGAGGGATGATGGTGTGCCGCGTACCGCACAGCAGACCATCCCCATCGACCGCATGTTTCAGGACGGTATCTGCCGGTGCGGGCAGAACTACTACACAAAGACCATACAGTTTCAGGACATCAATTATCAGCTGGCCCAGCAGGAAGACAAGACTGCCATCTTTGAGGAGTGGTGTTCCTTCCTGAACTTCTTCGACAGCTCCGTGCATTTCCAGCTTTCTTTTATGAATATGGCGACGGATGCGGCTAGCTTTGAGAAAAGCATTCGCATACCGTACAGGAAAGATGGATTCGATGATGTCCGTGAGGAATATTCCCGGATGCTGCGGACCCAGCTGGCACAGGGCAATAACGGCCTGACCAAAACAAAGTACCTGACCTTCGGCATTGAGGCAGAGTCCATCAAACAGGCAAAGCCTAGGCTGATCCATATCCAGACGGACCTGCTCAATAACTTCCGCCGGCTCGGTGTGACTGCCAATGTTCTGGATGGAAAAGAACGCCTGAAAGTCATGCATGACATGTTCCATATGGGAGATAAGGACCGCTTCGCATTCGAGTGGAAATGGCTGGTGGAGTCCGGACTTTCCGTCAAAGACTTCATCGCACCGACGTCTTTCTCTTTTCCTGGCGGCAGGACATTCCGTATGGGACCGCTCTATGGGGCTATGTCCTATCTTTCCATCACAGCATCGGACCTCTCCGATCAGCTGCTGAAGGACCTTCTGGACATGGAATCCAGCCAGGTCGTATCCATGCATATCCGCTCAGTGGATCAGAATGAGGCAATCAAGACCGTCAAGCACACCATCACCGAACTGGACCGTTCCAAGATTGAGGAACAGAAGAAGGCAGTTCGCTCCGGCTATGACATAGACATCATTCCGTCGGATCTTGCAACCTACGGCAAAGACGCGAAAGCCTTGCTGCAGGAGCTGCAGAGCCAGAACGAGCGCATGTTCCTGCTCACGTTTCTGATCATGAATACAGGTATGACGAAGCAGGAGCTGGACAATAACATTTTCCAGGCATCGTCCATTGCGCAGAAGCACAACTGCAACCTGCGCCGGCTGGACTTCCAGCAGGAACAGGCATTGATGAGTTCCCTGCCGCTGGCTATGAATCAGATCGAGATCGAGCGGGGCATGACGACCAGCTCCACGGCGATCTTCGTTCCTTTTACCACGCAGGAGCTCTTCCAGGATGGAAAGGAATCTCTGTATTACGGGCTGAATGCTCTGTCCAACAACCTGATCATGGTCGACCGCAAGATGCTGAAGAATCCGAACGGACTGATCCTCGGTACACCGGGATCCGGCAAGTCCTTCAGTGCCAAACGCGAGATCACCAATGCTTTCCTGGTAACGGATGATGACATCATTATCTGCGATCCGGAAGCGGAGTATTCGCCGCTGGTCAACCGTCTGAAGGGGCAGGTCATCAAGATCAGTCCTTCCAGCAGTCAGTACATCAATCCCATGGACATCAACAGCAATTATTCGGAAGAAGACAATCCCCTGGCCCTCAAGGCGGACTTCATCCTGTCCCTCTGTGAGCTGATCGTAGGCGGCAAGGAAGGTCTGCAGCCGGTGGAAAAAACGGTCATCGACCGCTGTGTTCATCAGGTCTATCAGAAATATTTTGATGATCCGGTTCCGGAGAACATGCCGGTGCTGGAGGATCTCTATGATGTCCTGCTTCGACAGGAAGAGAAAGAAGCGAAGCATGTGGCGACGGCGCTGGAAATCTATGTCAAAGGATCCCTGAACCTCTTCAACCATCGAACCAATGTCGATATCAATAACCGCCTGGTCTGCTACGACATCAAGGAACTGGGCAAACAGCTGAAGAAGCTGGGCATGCTTATCGTACAGGATCAGGTATGGGGCAGAGTCACTGCCAACAGAGAAGCCGGCAAGGCAACCCGCTACTACATGGACGAGTTCCATCTGCTTCTGAAGGAAGAACAGACGGCAAGCTATTCCGTCGAGATCTGGAAGAGGTTCCGCAAGTGGGGCGGTATTCCGACCGGCATTACGCAGAACGTAAAGGACCTGCTTTCCAGCCGGGAAGTTGAGAACATCTTCGAGAACTCCGATTTCATCTACATGCTGAACCAGGCACAGGGTGACCGTCAGATCCTGGCCAAGCAGCTGAATATTTCACCACATCAGTTATCCTATGTCACCCACTCCGGAGAAGGCGAAGGACTGCTGTTCTACGGCAATGTGATCCTGCCGTTTGTCGATCACTTCCCGCAGGATCTGGAACTGTACCGGATCATGACGACCAAACCGAATGAAATGGAAAAGGAAGGTGATGTCATTGCCGGATAAGAAGATCAATCCGGAAAATGCAGCTCCGGATCAGCCGGACATTCTTCCGAATGAATCCGGCTATACCAGAAAGAAAAGCAGATTCAAAGGCACTGATCCCAAAGGGGATAAGCTTCGCTTCGGCAGAAAGAAAGAATCAGAACTCAAGAAGACTTCTCATGTGTCTTCAGCCGTATTGACGCAGCGCATGCATGCAGAGATTGAAAAGCAGGATCAGGACGACAACATCGGCACGGAAGCTGTCAACCGAAGCACGGAAATGGCAGAAGATGGATCCTATGCTCTTCGGGATACGGTCAGCCGTGTCCGCTATGGGCAGAAGCTTCATGCTTCAAAGAAAGAAGCAGGCGCTGCCGAGAAAGCAGCAGAAGCTGCTGAAAAGGCAGAAGCCGCAGCGGAGACTGCCGGCGCAGCGACTGAAGCAGCACAGAATCCGGTGAGCGGCGGATATGCTTCCCGTCTCCATGCGCGAGGAGAAGCCGCAAAACAGCCAAAGGATAACACGGGCTCAAGCTGGTTCTCTCGCTGGCGGCAGAGACAGTCCATTAAAGCAGAGTATCAGGCTGCCAGAACCGGTGAGAAGACCGGAACTGCAGCTGCGGTACAAAGCACAAAGACATTTACAGAGAAGATCCGGGAACTGTTCGGATCTGCTGCAGAGACTATCACGGAACATCCGGGAGCGTTTCTTACCTGCGGCCTTCTGGCGTTAGTGCTGATGTTTGTGACCAGCACCTTCTCATCGTGTACAGCACTCTCCGGCAATCCCGGAGCGACGATTCTGGCAACCAGCTATACCGCAACGGATGAGGACATCAGAGGGGCAAATAACGATTACAAAGCAATGGAGGCAGACCTGCAGGCAAAGGTTGGACGCATCGAATCGGATTATCCGGGTTATGACGAATACCAGTATGACCTGGCGGAGATCAATCACAATCCTTATGTCCTGACGTCCTATCTGACTGTTCTTTTTGAGGATTACAGCCGGGAGGAAGTACAGGCAAAGCTGCAGGAACTGTTCCATGCACAGTATTCCCTGACAACCAGAGAAGAAGTGCAGATCCGCTACCGGACAGAAACCAGAACCGGAACCAGGACAAAGAAACACAGGGATCCGGAAACCGGAGAGATCACGGAAGAAGAGGAAGAGTACGAATATGAGGTTCAGGTCCCGTATGAGTACAAGATTCTGCATGTCAAACTGACGAACAACAGCCTGGAGATGGTTGTGGCAAATTCCGGTTTAACCGACGATCAGACGGAACGATATCAGCTTTTACAGCAGACCAAGGGCAACCGGTCATATCTGTTTGAAGATGATATCTATGCCAGTGACGTTCCGGGTCTGGATTACACGTTGAACACGGAAGCATTGTCCGATGTGAAGTTTGCCAACATGATGCGGGAGGCAACCAAGTATCTCGGCTATCCCTATGTATGGGGCGGATCATCTCCGTCTACGAGTTTTGACTGTTCCGGATTTGTCTGCTGGGTGATCAACCACAGCGGTAACGGCTGGAATGTCGGCAGAACGACAGCAGAGGGACTCAGGCAGATGCTGCGGATCATTCCGGCAGGCGAAGCAAAGCCCGGTGACATCATCTTTTTCCAGGGAACCTACGATACGCCGGGTGCCAGCCATGTCGGCATCTATGTCGGTGACGGCATGATGATCCACTGCGGTAATCCGATTCAGTACGCATCTGTCAATTCATCGTATTTCAGGGCGCACTTTTATTGTTACGGCCGTTTACCAGGCTGAAAAGAAGGAGGAGAAATGAGCAGGAAATTAGACAAGATCGGCGAGGATCTGGAGAAAACCAGAGCCCGCTATGAAGAATACGGCAGAAGAATTCAGGAACTTGAGGCACAGTATGCGGAACAGGAAAAATCCGAGATCAGCGATATCGTCCATGCGGCAAATCTGACGCCGGACCAGCTGCAGAGACTGCTGGCAAAGATGGCGGCGGATCCGATTCCGCAGGGAGCGATTCCGGAAGATGTCATGGAGGGCAAGCAGGATGAAGATTAAGCGAATGCTGAGTACCTTATTGTGCTGCAGTGCACTGATGATGAGCTGCACATCGATTCCGGCTTATGCGCAGACGAACGAATCTGCAGATCCCGGCACCACCGAAGAAAAACATCAGGAAGAGACGCAGCCGGAGGAAGATGAAAGCCTGCCTCCTCTGACACCGGAAGGAAATATGACGCTGGTGGATGACATCACTTCTGAGAAAACCGGAAAGCAGTTCATCACCGTCGTCAGTAAGAACGGCAACTATTTCTATATCATCATCGACCGCGATGATCAGGGCGAGAACACGGTTCATTTCCTGAATACCGTCGATGAATCCGATTTGCTGGCGCTGATGGATGACAAGGATGCACAGGCGATCCTGGATGCGGAAGCCCAGGAAGAAGCAGAGAAGACAGCGGCAGAACAGGCGGCAAAGGAACAGGCAGAAAAGGAGGCAGCTGAGGCGGCGAGTCAATCAGAAACTACACCGGAAGTAAAGGAAAGGAAACCGATCAACTGGATGCCGGCAGCTGTCTGCGTCATGCTGGCAGGCATCGGTGTAGTCGGATTCTTTGCCATCCGGATGAAGAAGAAAACGCAGAAGACAGACCAGCAGCCAGACCCGGATGCAGACTATCACGAAGACGATGATGGATATGATCTGCCGGAGGACACGGATGATGAAACAGAGGAAGCGGAAGTGGTGAAGCGGATATTCCGCGAGTATCTGGAGGGCAGCAGTTACTACCAGATCGGTCACAGTCTTGAGAAAGATGGAATTAAGACCGCTGCTGGCAGCGATCGGTGGCTCGCCACGACGCTCCGGAAGATCCTTATGAACGAGAAGTACATGGGAGACGCCCTCCTGCAGAAGACGGTCACCACAGACTTTCTTACCAAGAAACGCGTGCAGAACCACGGCATCGCGCCTCAGTGGTACGTGGAAGACAGCCACCCGGCTATTATCCCGAAGGACATCTTCATGCGGGTGCAGGAGGAGATCGTCCGCCGGGCGCATCTTGAAACATCGACCGGGAAGCGTCGGATCTACAGCGGAAAGTACGCGCTTTCGAGCATCGTCTACTGTGCTCACTGCGGTGATTTCTATCAGCGGACGCATTGGAACATCCGCGGGAAGAAAAAGATCGTCTGGAGATGCGTGAGCCGTCTGCATAAAAAAGACAATGACCTCAACTGCACAGCCAGAACGGTTCCGGAGGAGCTGCTTCACGAAGTCGTCGTCAGAGCTATCAACCAGGCATTTTCGGAAAAAGACGCGGTTCTCCCTATTCTGAAACAGAATATAGAGAAGGCACTCACTAACAGGAACAGCGGAAGGATCGCGGAGATCGACGCGGAACTGGAGAAGCAGCAGAAGGAACTCCTCCGGCAGGCAAACGCCAAAAAGGAGTTTAACTCCATCGCGGTTAAAATCGAAGAGCTCCGGGATGAGAAACACCGCCTCCGAATCGAAGATGCTAACACCGAGGGCGTGAAAGAAAGGATAAAGGAAATGGAGGAATTCCTGGACGGACTGTCCGGAGAGATACACGAGTACGATGAAGAGTACGTCCGCAGACTTATCGAGCGCATCACGGTCGACGATGACCACTTCACAGTGGAATTCAAGAGCGGACTTGAAACAGTAGTTGAGGCATAACGGTAGAAATGCCGCAGGGCATCCGGGAGAGATTCCGGGTGCCTTTTTTCTGTGGCTGATTAAAGCAATCAATCTTCGCGGTTTGAATAATCATCGAATGGCAGGATTGCAGGTATGAAATTCAATCACTAAGAGGTGGTACCACCCCCTTCTTCCTGCCGATCTTGAGGTGGACATTCCTCCACTTCATCGCGTTCTTCAAACTGAGAAGACTCATCATCATTATCGAAGTCACCTGCTAGAAACGCCATGGAACAGGCGTCGCAGAGATCGCCACGGGACCTGCATGAATCGTACGAATCGTCTCCAAACTCAGCATTTATCAGTTTTTCCGTTAGAGCGGCGTCATGGACGCGGCCGCATATTTTACATTGGCTCATAGAACCTCCTCCTTTAATGAACGGTCGTATTTCCTGTGACAGAAAAGTATGGTATTTTTCGCGCGCGTTCTTAAGTTCCGCTCTGAATATCTCATCCAGAGGCATATTAAGAAAAACAGAGAGCAGGATCGCGTTACTCATGGACGGCATATTTATCCCGTTCTCCCAATAACCTATTGTCTGACGGGAACATGAAACGTCCGCAAGATTATAAAAAAGTTCGCCGAGACGCTCCTGGGTGATCGGTTTACCATTGATCATAAGCGCCTTTCGGGCTTTTTTCAGTTCATCTCCAAACATGTCTGATACCTCGCTTTCTGTGTTTATTGTAGTACGGCTGTTCTGAGAGTTCTACCAAGTTGGGATTGCGAAATATATTTTTGACTGAGACATTTGCAAATAATACCGGGCTCCTTTATACAATAGTGTATGTAGAGTTTTCAGAATACTTTTGCTATAATAAATTATCCGATTTGTTAAATCTGAGATGAGCAAGGAGGACTTAATGCTGAAGAACAATATCGAACTGGATGTAAAAACAAAATGCATAGAGGCAGGTAAGACTCAGGTAGAACTGGCGAATTCTATTTCCACTTCAGCACCATATGTGAACCGTGTAATACGGAATAAGGAGAACATCGTAAACAAGACATTCCTTAAAATGATGGATGCATTAGGATATGATGTGGAGCTGACCTACAGAAAAAAGAAATGATTTGAGGAGGATACCTTCATGGAAGCCAACATATCAAAAAGCTTGATTGAGTTATATAAGAGCAGCAAGAAAAATATTGACCGGGCGCTGTCTATGTTCCTTGACAGTATGGACCCGGATTGCTATGAAAAAACCTTTGAACAGATCCAGTTAGTTTCGAACAAGAAAGAGGAATCTAAAGAGAAAGTGAAACTTGGTGACTCTGTAACAGGACAGATCAAGGAGGCTTTCGGCAAAGAAAAAATCAATGACGGACTTATCGAAACGCTCATGTGGGTTGCAGTACTTTTCCCGGAGATCTGATTATGGATGCAAATTATGAGATTTCCCTTAGAAGGACACAAGCACAGATCGATCGGATGATATTGGAATCCGGCAATGCAATAAAGAATCTGGAAGCTGTTGATACCAGGAAAATAGAAAAGTCTGAGTCTGACCTTGATGCCTGGGATTATTGCTTTTGCCTGGCTATAGGGTTGACAGCACCGTATATTTCCACTGATGAAGTGCTCCAGCAATATCTGACAGGGATACATGACTGCGCAAGTGAAGCAAATGGTGAATATGATTTCCTTCAGAAATCACTTGGGTTGCTGCTGCACCATAAAGGCGACCCCATCGACCAGTTTGATAAGAAGTTTATTAAGCGTGACAGGGAGAATGCTTATATTTTATTCCACAGACTGCTTTGGGGCCATGATCCGTTCAGTATCAAGGAAGATAATCCGTTTTATCTGATGATAAAAAAACAGGGATTGTCCGGCATTATCCAGGCTGTACAACATCTGCTTGCCGATACAACATCAAAGCAGGGACTGCCTTTTCCGGGAAGTTCGTACTTTGATTTTGCCGATGAGAACGGAACTCTGTCAAATTATCTCATAAAAATATCACAGGACCTTTCTGTGGACGCTGTCGGCTCAAAAAGAGCTGCCCAGGAGATATACGCCCATATGTTTACAGTCCGGGCAGCGGATCTTATCGGCGGTGGCACGATCTTTGCGATTTCGGAGATTTACTTCATGGCGCGAAAAATTAAGGACATCATCCGAATATCCCAGTTCAGGCTAATCTCATACAGCGTCTGTTTTTGGCTTCAGATGCTAATTGGAATTTCGGGAGAGAAGGGTCTACCTTTTGTTAACTATCCGGCTGGATACGGAATGCTGAAAAATTTTGTTAAGCTGTATGTAGCAAGCGACCTTGAAACGAAGGAAATCGTTAAAAAGCAAAAACTTTCTCAAAAGGAAACAGAACGCCTGGAGAGAATTGTACAAAATGATTTAGAAGAAATGAGCATGGGTGATACGGAAGAAGACTATAGCGATCAGCTTGAAAAAAGAAAGCAGAATGCGGCATTACTGGCTGGACTGGGAAAAGGAGTAACAAAAGGTGAAAATAAAACTTAACAAGTTACTGAAAATCGCTGGTTCCATCGGAAAGAGCATTAGCCATGCAGACTTTTCAAAAATACCGAAGGCGTTAAGAACATTAGATTCTAAAACTTTAAGAAGTCTTATTGCAGCCGCTTTTAGTGGTGCTGCTGCAGGCTATCTTTCTCGCCAGCCTAAAGTTAATAAGCTACAGAAAGCCAATCGTGCGGCTCAGACAGAAAATGAGACTCTTCAGAGTATGGTGCGCTCGTTTCATGAGATATTTATTAAACAAAAGTTAGAAATCGAAGGGTTGAAAATTCAGCAGACGGAAGAATATATGAAGAAGAACACAGATATCACTTCGATTGTTACTGTTCAGTATGCGGCTAAAGAGTATATGATGCTCTCAAAACATATCAGTTCAGTGGGTAAAGACGATATTTCTGAGGAACAATTGACTTTCTATCGTACTTTTAAGAAAGTGGTAGACAATGGTTCGTTGAACGACGAAGACTTAAAAATAATACAAGATTATACTTATCCTAAATATAAAGATGAGATTGACTCGCTAACTGAGTGTGACTTTGGCGAACTTCTGGATACGTAATGGATTGAGATTACTGCTGTGTGAAATTGAAAGAAAGGGCAGGAAATTGCAAACTTGGCATTCTGATGATGGATACAAGTGGACGTACACACAACGAGACAACAATTTTGCTATAGGCTATTATTACGATATGTAATTATCTATATCATTGTCTCGTGCCACGTCGAGACGGTATGCCTCCTCTGCAGCACTTAAGAAAGAAGAAATTCTGAGATGCTTTTGTAAAAAAATCCGCAGCCCTGATAGATGACTGCGGATTTTTTAGTCGATGATAGATACCGGTTCACCTGACACCGATTCAAAGGCAAGGACGACTGCCATGACAGCCCAGGTATCGGCAGAATTGTCTGCTATGTGGTGCAGGCGGAAGCTAATTCGGCTCTTATGGAAGGAGGGTAGGGTGACGATTTCCCATCCGTCGGAGCTTCGGGCGGCTTTGCAGGCATGCCGGAAGTCGGGATTTTCCCACAGTTCCTGAAGGACATCCCTTACCGGGCTGAGCTCGGCAAGGAAGGAAGCGAAGGCTTCGTTCGAGGAAAGGATACGGCAGCCGCTTTCGCTGATCTCGAATACGCCGGTCGGTACCTCTGTCCGGTGTTCGTGGGATCCGGCGAACTGGTAATCCGAGAAGGGATTGTGCAGGTCCAGGCGGCCGATGGAAGAGAGGTAGCTGCGGGAGCCGAAGGCTTCGTAGAAACTGTTGTGCGTTTTCTTCGCGGCATCCAGAATGGTGACAAGCGGGGTCGGTTTGGAGAAGTAGTATCCTTGGATCTTTTCGCAGCCGATGGATTTGAGGAGGGTATATTGCTCTTCTGTTTCTACGCCTTCTGCCAGGGTCTGCATGCCCAGTTTTTTTGCCATATCGATGATGTTGCGGACGATGGTCTCGTTTTTGGAACCCGGTTCAAAATTCTGCATGAACTTCATGTCCATCTTGAGAAGCTCGAAATTCATGGTCTGCAGGTCGTTGAGCGAAGAATAGCCGGACCCGAAATCGTCCATCCAGACGGTAAAGCCATTTGCATGAAAGTCATTGACGACGTTCCGCAGCAGGTCCTGGTCCTTCTGATAAGCGGATTCTGTAATCTCGATGATGAGAAGATCATGGGAAAAACCACTTTCGTCGACAATCTTCGTGATTTCCCGCACCATGTCCCGGTAAAGGAAGTCGCTGAGAGAGAGATTGATGGATACAGGAAGAAGCGGCATGCCGGCGTCTTTTTTTGCCTGAAAATCCTTAAGGACAGCGCGGACCATGGCAAGGTCGATCTTGTAAAGGATATTTTCTTCTTCAAGGATCGGAACGAAGCGGAAAGGAGCCAGGAGACCATAAATGGGATCGTTCCATCTTGCCAGGGCTTCTTCGCTGCAGATCTTACCCGTGACGGTACGGCGGATCTGCTGGTACCAGGGGATAATGCGCTCTTTACTGACGGCTTCATCAATGTGGGTCAGGACATAATGGCGCCATTTGATCTCGTTTTCGTAGGCCTGGTCGAAGACCTTCCAGGATTCGGGAAGATTGCGTATGCTTGCGCAGACCATGAGAGCGGAATCGCAGAGATAACTGATGGAGCGGCCCTTTGCACAGGGGCATATGCCGCATTTAATGACGACGTTCTGCATGGCAATCCGTCCGTCGATTTTTTCTAAGAGTTCGTCGAGTTTTTTTTCATATTCATCCTTGTAGACCAGGGCGGCAAAGTGGTCCTCGGAGAAGCGTGAAATCAGCCGTTCCGGGAAGGTTTCGCGAAGAAGATCTGCAATGTACTGCAGGATCCGGTCGCCCTCGTCGAAGCCGCTGGTGCTGTTATACAGCTTGAAGTTGGAAATATTGAAATACAAAAGAGACGGATTGCGGGACATGTCTACAATATTAAGCACAGATTCGCTTGCCCGCTGCATGAAGGCGTGCATATTGAAGAGGTCTGTAAGGGGGTCCAGGATTTTGGCATTCTTTTTCCCGCCTGAGGAGGACAGGATCGCACTGGACCGGATCATGGACGGATCGAAGGCATCGCCGTGAATCTTATTGCGTTCGCTTGCCTTGGAGGCATAGTTGTAGATATCGGCGGCGCGTACCATGTCGTGTACCGCAGCGACAGAGTCAGGGCAGCCGGTGACGTAGCCGAAGGAAGCGCTGAGATGGACCTCCTTGCCGTCGATGCTGATCCAGTCCAGCTCTTTGAGGAGAGCATTGACTTTCCAGATGGTATCTCCTGCGTCGGATGCCGGGATCAGGACAAGGAATTCATCTCCGCCCTGACGGAAGCAGTCGCCTTCCCCGAATGTTTTTTGCAGGTGGGCACTGAAGGTGCGCAGCACCTCGTCACCCATCCGGTGACCGTATACGTCGTTGAAGTATTTGAAATTGTCTATGTCACAGAAGAGGACCAGGAGCGGGGCGCTCAGATACTTCTGCGAGCTTTCTTCCAGAGAATAACGATTGCCGAGGCCGGTTAGAGCATCATGGCCGGATACGTAATTCAGGTGGTCCTTGCTCTCGACCAGGGCGGTCTCTGACTTCAGGAGACGGTTTGCGTATCTTTTGCTTAAGACATAGTTGTAGAAGGTAATGATCAATAAGACGATCAGCGAGAACGTCAGGACCATGACCTGTATCAGCAGATCGCGGTTTGCTTCCCAGAAGGATGGCACATAGTTGATGAGCTCTGCGTCTGCAGGAAGCCGGCTCTTCTGGATATGGAAGCGGTCCATGACCTTGGCGTCAAAAACAACCATATTATTGTCTTCGACCAGAAGCTTTGTGCCGGTCAGGTCTTTGCAGTCCAGGGCATCCAGGAGCAGGCCGGCTGCTTTGCTTCCGTCTGCGACGAAGTCGCGGCCGCGTTCGCAGACGAAACCGTTGCCTACGCTTCCGGCAGCAGTGGATATGACCGGAACAGGAGCGTGGCTTGTGACGAAGCTTGAACTCTGCGGGATGGAGTAGCTGTTTCCGTCCTTATCCGTAAAGCAGGTGAAGTAAAGCACGACGGCATTTTTGTCGAGATTTTCCAGCTTTTGCCCAAGCTCATCCCGAGTCAGAAGAGACGCGTTGAGGATTTCGAAATGGATATCCGTGAAGTCATCGAGGACTTTTTCAAATTCTTTCTGTTCTCCAATGCCGGTCGGGGTATTGTCGACGACGCCTACGATTTTGGATTGATGGGGAAAAACGGAGAGAATCAGCCGGACCGTGTTGGCAAAGCCGGTCGTCTCCAGGAGACCTGCCGTATTAGGCCGCTGCAGCAGAAGGTTTGCAAGATTTTCGTCGTTGACGCCGTAAAAGGTTATTGGCAGATCAGCCGGAATATTAGCAACGTTGTCCACTGCAAGCTGGGCAGCGGCGTCATCGCAGATAACGATTCCGTCATAGTGAATTTTGTCTACCTGATTGACCAGCCGGTGCTCCATCTCCCGGATACCCTGCGTGGATTTGGGCACATGAGATTCCATATAGAAGATATCGACGGCGACTCCTTTTTTGTACAGAGCATCCGTGACGCCCTGATAGCGGATGCTTCCCAGCACAAAGGTGGGTTCATAAGAGGAAAGCAGCAGCACCTGCTTGCCGGAATCTCCAATCTGGATTTCCGACTCATATCTTTTTTGGGCGGACGTATCCGTGCCTGTCTGATCGGTTAAAACGCTTCGGATAATCTTATATGCCGACAGCAGGACTCCTGCTACCGCAAGAACGATGATCATAAAAAAAATTCTTTTCTGAATCTTTTTCATGGCGATTACAATGACATTGCTTTAACTGCAGATCTGGATGTTAATCAGTACCATTTGCAAGGATATTCGATTAGTTCGGGCTTTGCCTGTTTCGCATAGCGGTTTTGCCCTTACCGGTTTCAATCAGCGGTTCGGTCTTTATTTATTGTATCGGTTCTTCCAAGCTTCTCCAGAATATTCTTCCGGTTCATCCCTGCCAGAATGATCAGGGCTGCCTGGGCTGCAAAAGATACGATGGTCATGACGATGTTTCCGCGGATCAGGAAGTGACCTGCCACACAGTTCGACAGGATCTGGATCCAGCTGGAAACCGATACGGAAGCAAAGAACTCCCTTGCGCTCATTTTTGCAGAGGCGGCGAAATAGGGAACGATGCCATTGGGAATGCCTGGAACCAGATAAGCCAGAGCGAATACGAAAAGGGGATCATATTTGTTTACGGTCGAGATGATCCAGCTGTCCTTCTTCTTTGTTCTTTTTGTGACTGCCCCCACGGATTTACGGAAGGTCCTGGCAAAAACAAAGACCATGGTATTTGCGACGACGAAGCCTGTGTAGCACATGATGAAAGCAATCCACCAGGGAAAGATCATTCCGCCGGTGAACTGGATGATAATACCGGGGATTACAATACTGAAAACCTGGATCATGGAAAGGAAGAGCATGCTGAGCATTCCCTTCCAGGCGCCTTCCTGGTTCAGATAGGCTGCAATCCCATCCTCGTCACCGTTTTTCAGAAGCCGGAGAAGCTGGGGCAGCTGATTGCCGAACAGCTTAATTGTAGCCCAAAGCAGTACTGCAAAGACCAGCACGATGATGACGACCTGAAGCCATTTATTTTCATGAATTTTTTTCATAGGCGGTGCCTTCCTTAATAAAATTGGGCCCTGAGTCAAGTTTGTGTAAAAAAAAACACATACTATCAGCCTATTATACAATTTTTTATGCATGTCAGGCAATCTTTTTTTTAGATGGGGACCGGCAGGCGAATTGCAGGTGAATTGCATGCGAATTGCAAAGAAGTTAGGCGTTGACGTTTTTTCGGAACGGTGATATAGTAGCTGAGCGAAAATAAAAATGATAATCATTTTCATATTTAGATGGCAAAGTGCCAGACAGGTGGCAAAGTGACAGGTACAATGCCACCTGACAGGTACATTGTCACCTGAAATGGCGCCTGTCAGACACGACGGGTTTTCAGGAGGAAGGAATGGCGGTTTCCCGCGGAAATTATAAATCGAAACATTATGAAGAGCTCCTGGACTGGTTTCAGTCCATTCCAGGCAGGCATGTAACGGTGCAGGAAGTCTACAGCCACTTCCTGGAGCAGAATACGAATATTGGAATCACGACGCTTTACCGCCTGCTGGACAGGCTGGTGCAGGAAGGCGCGGTCGCAAAATATTCTGTGGACGCGGCGTCACCGGCCTGCTATGAATACATCGCGGATAATGATGAGGAGAGGGAGGAGCATTTTTGCTACCACGTCAAATGTGAGAAATGCGGAAGGCTGATCCATCTTCACTGCGACGAAATGGAAGAACTTCAGGAACATTTTTTATCGGAACACCGGTTCAGGCTGGACCCCAGACGCACAGTCCTGTATGGAATCTGCGCGGACTGCCTGAACAGCACGAAGTGACAGGCACTTTATGAAGCCTGTCCCTTTTGGCAGGTAAGCCAATGTGAAGGCTCTGTGAATCAGTATGTGACTTGCTGAACAGGCGGCACGGTGCATGCCAATTTGCCGCCGGGCAGCGGAATGGAGATTTTAATGGAATTACTTATTACACTTCTGGCGGGAATATCGATTCTATTCGGAGCCCTGCTGGTACATCTTTTTCATGATACAGAACGAATTGAGAATTTTTCCATGGCTATGGCTCTGGCCGCTCTGCTTGCCCTTATGGTCGTGGATCTCCTTCCGGAAGTAAGGGAAACGGCATCAGGCCTCGGCTGGATTGCCAGTGTGCTGCTTGTCGCGGCAGGTTTTGTACTGCTGAAGCTACTGGATTTTTTTGTTCCGGAACATGAGGACACGGAAGAAAATCATGATACAGGCAATGCCGTCCACATCGGGCTGATGTCTGCCCTGGCGATTATTCTCCATAATATTGTAGAGGGCATGACGGTATACAGCGTTGCCATGACTTCAATAAGGCAGGGACTGATCTTCGCGATTGGGATTGCTCTTCACAACATTCCCATGGGACTTTTGATCGAGTCGACGACCCAGAAGGAGAAGCGCGCGCAGCACGCGCTGATCCTGACGCTGGTGACGGCATCTACTCTGATCGGCGGTTTCCTCATGTACTCCGTCAGCGGATATCTCACGGAAAACGTGATCGGCATGCTGGTCTGCCTGGCAACCGGAATGATCATCTACATTGTTTTTGCGGAACTCCTCCCGCATGTCTTACGGACCAGGCAGCACGGGCTGAACATCCTGGGTACCCTGATGGGGTTTGCTATTGTATTTGCCAGCAGCATCGTTGCGTGAGGAAATTCGAAGCGGATAGAATAGATAAATAGTTCATATGCTAAAGCCTCCGGCAGAGTTCGCCGGGGGCTTTTTTTGGCTTGTTCTGTTCGGCGTCAATTGTAGAAATCACGGAATTTGGGAAAATATTTAAAAAAATTATAAATTTTCATTGACAGTCAAGCTGTGCAGGTCTACAATCACGATAAACAATATAAAACCTATAGACACAGTAGGAATTAAACAGAGATATTCTTTATGAACACATAACGAAGGAAATTCTTAATGAATCCATAACGCATGAAAGAACAAATTCATGAAAGTATGAAATAGAAATTCATGAAAGTTAAGAACACGAGAAGAAAAGTATGAAGTTCAACACCAAATTATTACATGGCAAAGCGGTAAGCGGATACGCAGATGCGTCTACGCTGCCTCATATTTCCCAGGCTGTTGAATACCGGTTTGATTCGGCGGAGCGAGCAGACAGAACCTTTCATCACATGACTCCTGATTTCGCTTATACGAGAGTGGGAAATCCGACTACAGCGGCATTAGAGAGAAGAATTGCGGAAGCCGAGGGCGCGGATGGTGCCTATGCCTGTGCGAGCGGTATGGCGGCAATCCTGGCTGCCATCCTCAATATTGTCCAGGCGGGTGACAGCATAATATCCGAAACTGCACTTTACGGCGGAAGCCTGGAGCTTTTCGAACAGCTGGAAAGACTGGGAATCCATGTGATTTATGTTCCGCAGTTAAACGCAAAGAAGCTGGAAAAAACATTGACCGCCGATACGAAGCTGGTCTTCGCGGAGATGATCAGCAATCCGGCCCTTCGGGTTCTGAATCTGCCGGCCCTTGCCGAGACGGCCCATAAGGCAGGGGCAGCCGTCCTCATTGATTCGACGACAGCAACTCCCTGGCTGGTTAATCCACTGTCCCTGGGAGCGGATATCGTGGTCCACTCCACGACAAAATACATCAGCGGGAGTGGCCAGGCAATGGGAGGCGTCATTGCAGCATCCGCCGGAAAGATTTGGACATCAGGAAAATTTCAGCCTCTGGAAGACTTTCAGAAATACGGGCCATTTGCTTATCTGGTCCGGCTAAGAACGGTTCTTGGACCGGAACTTGGCGGATGTATGAGTCCATTCCATGCATATTTAACCATACTTGGCCTGGAGACATTAGGGCTGAGAATGGAACGCATCACGAAGAACGCAGAGGCATTAGCCAAAGCGCTGGAGAGGATGGACCGGATTGAGGTAACCTACCCGACACTGGCGTCTTCAAAGGAAAAGGATCTGGCGGATCAGCTGCTTAAGGGCAGCGGAGGAGGAATCGTCACATTCCGGGCAGGCAGCAGGAAGCGGGCGTTCTCCATCCTCAACAATCTGCAGTACGCGGTTCTTGCTACTTCACTTGGGGATGTAAGGACCTTGGTCATTCATCCGGATTCCACACTGTTCGCCAATACGACGAAGAAACAGAGAGAGGCGGCGGAGGTTTTTGATGACACGATCCGCGTTAGCGTCGGAATAGAAGATGCCGATGACCTGATCGAGGACTTCAGCCAGGCAGTTGGGAAAAGCTGAAAACTTTGGATAGGAAAAATCAAAAATTACAATAATTTCCGGCAAACGGAACATAGGAGGAGAAGAGAAAATGACAATCACAGTTAGCGGGGAGAAAAAAGAAGTCAAGGACGGACTTACCGTTCAGGAACTGATCGAACAGGAAAAGGTCGAGACGCCGGAATATGTCACGGTTTCTATCAACGAAGAATTCGAGAAGAGCGAGAATTTCGCTTCCAGAAAGCTGAAAGATGGCGACGTCGTAGAGTTTTTATACTTCATGGGCGGCGGATGCCGCTGATTGCTGCAAAAGGGCCGGCCACGGGGACGGTTCTACTGGTTAGTGCCGTCCCATGGCAAGAGAAAAAAAGGTGAGAATATGGGATTTACGAATGAACAGCTGGAACGCTATTCCAGACATATTATTTTGAAAGAAGTCGGTGTAAAGGGGCAGAAAAAACTCCTGGCCGGCAAAGTCCTGATCGTCGGAGCCGGCGGACTTGGTGCTCCTGCAGCCATGTATCTGGCGGCAGCAGGTGTCGGGACAATTGGGATTATTGATGCGGATGAGGTAGATCTGTCCAATCTCCAGAGACAGGTTATCCATACCACGAATGATCTGGGCAAGGCTAAGGTAGAATCTGCAAAAGAGACCATGCTGGCCATCAACCCGGATATTACGGTAAATACCTATCATACGTTCCTTAATGCTTCTAACGTCCTGGACATTTTCAAGGATTATGACTTCATTCTGGACGGGACGGACAACTTCCCGGCAAAGTTTTTGATCAATGACGCCTGCGTCCTCTTGAAAAAACCTTTCTGCCACGCAGGAATCATCCGCTTCAAAGGACAACTGATGACTTATGTTCCGGGAGAAGGCCCCTGTTACCGCTGTGTATTCAAAAACCCGCCGCCAAAGGACGCGGTTCCGACCTGCAAGCAGGCCGGCGTCATCGGCGCAATGGCGGGAATCATAGGCTGCATGCAGGCCCTGGAAGCAGTCAAATACCTGACCGGGGCAGGACAGCTCCTGACCGGCTATCTGCAGACCTTCGACGGGCTTAAGGGTGAATGGCACAAGATCAAGCTTCCGAAGGCAGACACGAACTGCGCTGTATGCGGAGAACATCCGACCATCCTGAAGCCGATTGATTATGAGCAG
This sequence comes from Eubacterium sp., assembly GCA_036308545.1. Classification (GTDB taxonomy): domain Bacteria; phylum Bacillota; class Clostridia; order Lachnospirales; family Lachnospiraceae; genus Bilifractor. The sequence goes on from JAXJVN010000068.1 coordinate 19,801, forward strand.
GCTGCCTGCGAATGGAAACCCGGATCAAATACCTGAAAAAAATTTGGCACATGTGTGAAGACAGAAATCCATAAGTTTTCATACGCAGGAAGGATAGAAATCCATTCCTCAAAAAAATTTTTTCCATATAAATAACAGGAGGCAGCATGCAGATCACGATTAAAAAACAGGATTACGACAGAATTGTCGCCTATGCAAAAGAGCAGCTTCCGGACGAGGCCTGCGGTCTGATCGCAGGAACGGAAGAAAAGGAAGACGGAGTCGTAACGGCAAGAACCATTGAAAAAGTATACCTCCTGACCAATACGGATCATTCGAATGAACATTTTTCCATGGATCCCAAGGAACAGCTGCATGCTGTGACGGATATGCGGAAGTCAGGATTAAAGCCGCTCGGCAACTGGCATTCCCATCCGGAAACGCCCTCGAGACCTTCGGTAGAAGATATCCGGCTGTCCTTTGACATTCATGCAACCTATATGATCCTTTCCCTTATGGACAGCGATAAGCCGGTGCTGAATGCTTTCCATACGGATAAGGAGAAAGGCGTTTATACGAAGGAGAATCTTACCGTTCTTTCGTAATGCAGAACCTTACGATTCTTCCATAGGGAATAATCGGACCTTCAGGTAAAGGGCTGAAAGGTGAAGGATCCCATTTGAAAACCTATCAATTTCGCAGGTGGTGGTGCCCTGTGGAAAGATAAAAGACAATCGTAGTGTAGATGATATCCTGCGGAGAGAAAAGACAATCGCAGAGTGGATGGTATCCTGCAGAAAGATTTTATCAATTGTAGAGTGGATGGTATCCTGCGGAAGATTTTTTATATCGACGCGCTTTAAATTTTATTCAGCAGGATTTGAGAAGGAGAAAGAACATGGCAGCGACAGTAGATTACGCGGTTTTGAAAAAAGGCGGCTGGATGAGGCAGAAGCAGAAGGACAAGTTTTCGCTTCGCATCCATGTAACCGGAGGCCATCTGGATGAAAAGCAGCTGATGACCATATCCGAGGTTTCAAAAAAATACGGACAGGGCTACGTACACCTGACAGCCCGCCAGTCCCTGGAAATTCCCTGGATGGACATTCATGATCTGGACGCGATCAAGGAGGATCTTGCAAAAGGCGGCGTAACACCTTCCGTCTGCGGACCCCGCGTCCGTACGACGACAGCCTGTCAGGGAAGCGCGACCTGCGGCCACGCATGTATCGATACCTATGCACTGGCACAGGAGATTGATAAACGCTATTTCGCGAGAGAACTTCCCGGCAAGTTCAAATTTGGAATTACCGGATGCCGCAACAACTGCCTTAAGGTAGAAGAGAACGACTTCGGCATCAAGGGCGCCGAGCGGGTTGTCTGGAAGGAAGACGAGTGTATCGGATGCGGACTTTGCGAGAAAGCCTGCAGATCCAACGCTATTACGATTACAGACGGCAAGGTCAGTCTGGACGAGTCAAAGTGTTCTTACTGCGGCAGGTGTGCGGAAGGCTGTCCGGTAGACGCATATGACGTATACCCCGGCTATATCGCAACCTTCGGCGGTACCTTCGGAAACCATATCCGCAGAGGAAACCTGATCGTACCGTTCATTTCAAAATATGAAACCCTGATTAAACTCGCGGACGCATCCATCCAGTTTTTTGCAGACTACGGCCACAAGGGCGACCGCTTCCAGTTCTGCATCGACCGTGAAGGACAGGAAAAATTCAACAAGATTATCCACGACATCTACGTAGAAAGTGAAGGCCACGACTACACAGAACAGGACATCGACAAAATCCAGGCAGGACGCTGAGCAGGCAGCAACACAGGACACCAGCGTCCCTTAGGCACCTCAAGAAAGGAGATTAACATGGCAGAAGAAATCATTGCGAATGATACGGTTGATATTACGGATGTGGTCTGTCCGGTGACCTTTGTAAAGGCGAAGGTCGCTATGGAGGAGCTGGAAGTCGGGCAGGTCCTGCGCGTTCATATGAACGACGGGGAACCCTGTCAGAACGTACCGAGAAGCTTTAAAGAAGAGGGGCAGAAAGTGCTTCGCCTGATCGATAACAAGGACGGCACTTATGATCTGCTGGTGAAAAAACTGGAGGAGTGAGCACGTGATATAGCGTGGCAGCTCCTCAGGCGGAGAGGAAATTTTTTTTAACCATAATTCATAGTAAAATGATAAAAATAGTATGAAAAAGAAATGAGGGATTGAATATGAGTGAGACAAAAGCAAAAAAGAGAACATTAACCGAGGACAGCCTCGCGATCATTATTGGTTTTATCATCATTGCCATCGCAGCAATTGCGGTTCTGACGGGAGCCTTTGATTTTTCGGCTTTCAAATTCGCAACCTGGGGCCCGGGAGCGGATGCGCCGCTTGCTTCTCAGCTGACGCCGGCTTTCTTCGGTAAGCTGATCCTTACTTATGCGGTACTTGCCCTGGTATTTACCATTGGCGCTTATGCCCAAGGCGGAAGTGTGAAAAAATTCCTCCCCGCCTTCAGTGCGCTGTTTGTCATTTCCGTTTTTGTACGGCTGATCGCCGCAGAATATACGGCAAACCGTTATCTGGAGTGGGCCTTCTGGGCACTGGTCGTCGGCCTGGTCATCGCGAATACGGTAGGTGTTCCGGAGTGGCTCAAACCGGCAGTCCGTACGGAATACTATATCAAGACCGGCCTGGTCATCATGGGCTTCTCTGTTCTTTTTTCCAACATCATCAACTTCGGCCTTTATGGATTGGCCATTGCCTGGCTCGTAACCCCGATCGTTATTATTTTCATGTGGTATTTCGGAACCCGCGTTCTGAAGATGGAAGATAAGCCGCTGGTCATCACCATCGCGACAGCAACCAGCGTCTGCGGTACTTCTGCAGCAATCGCAACCGCTTCCGCAGCCAAGGCAAAGAAGCAGGACCTGTCCCTGGCAGTTTCCATTTCTATCATATTTACCATTATCATGATGGTAACCGAGCCTGCTCTGATCAAGCTTACAGGCTTAGGCCAGCTGATGGGCGGCGCCCTGATCGGCGGTACCGTTGACTCCACCGGAGCCGTTACTGTTGCAGGTACCGCGCTTGGAGAACTTGGCCAGACCACAGCAGTCCTTGTAAAATCCATCCAGAACATCCTGATCGGCTTTATCGCATTTGCCGTCGCTATCTTCTTTGCTACCAGAGTAGAGAAGAATCCGGACAGCACCGTAACAGTAGGTCCTGCTGAAATCTGGAAGAGACTTCCCAAATTCATCCTTGGATTTTTTGCAGCATCCCTGGTCGCATCCTTTATTTTCCAGCCCATCGTCGGCAAAGAGAGCGTCAGCGCCATTAATACCGTACTCGACCAGTATAAGAACTGGGCTTTTGTCCTTGCCTTTGCCTCAATCGGACTGGATACCAACTTCAAATCCATCTCCGAGCAGATGACAGGCGGCAAACCGCTTATCCTCTACATCGTCGGCCAGCTCTTCAACATCGTCCTGACCTTCGTAGTCGTCTATATCGCGCTTTCCGGAAGATTCTTCCCGCTTCCGAACATCGCACTGTAAAATAGAAAACCAAAACAAAGTGGCGCTGGTGTTCGGTGGACACCGCTTAGCGCCGACCGAGTCGGCAGACGAGATCAGTCACTTATTCAGGCTGTCCCTTTGGCTGGTCTTTATGCCGCAGCTGGCGCGGCAGAAATGGAGCTTGATATGAAGAAGAAAAAATCGTTAAAATCCCTGATCATTAATCTGGCAATCCTGATTCCTACAGCTATTTCTGCAATCTACATTATGGTACAGAGTCTGGGACTTTCTGATAAGCTGGATTTCGGTGCAGGCGCCTACTACTACGCCGACATGCCAGGATTTCAGCAGTGGACGGACGCGCCTCACTACCAGTCTCCGGTGCCTATGTGGGTCCTGATCCTGCTTTTCCTGGCATGGGGAGCCCTCATGTGGAAGCTGTGGATCTTCATTGATAAGAAGTCCGGGAAAAATGGCTGATTAATACAAGAAGAACAATCTTTAAGCGATATTAAGAAGCACTGCCGGGAAATTTGACAGTCCAGAATTCTTATCAGAGTTTTGAAGAAGCAGAATTTCTTGCGACATAAAAAATAATCGAAAGGACAGTCCTGAGAATGGAATAAAAAACATTCACAGGACTGTTTTTTTTTGCAAACAAATAACCTGGCTTGCGAAAGGGGTGATTTGTTTGCATGAGCAGATTCCGGTAAGCATGTTTCAACGCTTCTTATCATATACCTTTTGCAATTGCAAATCCGATTCGCATAGAATATGATTCTGAATAAAGAGTCGGCATGCAAATATGAAATGACATGCGAATGCACAATGACATGCAAATGTGAAGCGGCATGCGAATGACCAATGACATGCAATTGTGAAATGGCATGAAGATGAAAAAGCAAAAGGACATATATGGAAAAAACGTACAAAAAAGCAAGCAAGAGCATGAATAAGCCGGAAAAACACGATAATCATAAAGAGAGTTCAACAGAAAGAAGACAGCATACCAAAACGACAAGACCGGAACAGCAGAAGAAGGCAGAAGGGCCGAAAGTATCAAAAGAATCGGGAGCAGGTCAAGCCAATCATTCAGCAAAACCATCGAAGGTAAGTAGAATCTGTAAAGCTTCCAATGCTGCAGAAAATGCAGGGAAGGTCTGCCCCTGGCAGAAGAAGTGCGGCGGCTGTACTTCCATCAACCGGGATTATCAGGAAACCCTGAAGGACAAGGAAACTCATCTCCATAAGCTTCTGGGCAACAACCTGGACTGGGACCGCATGGTAGGCATGGAATACCCTTATTATTACCGCAACAAGGTTCTTCGGACCTTCGGCATGCGCCGGGACGGGAAAAAGAGTGTACCCTGCTTTGGTATTTATCAGGAAGGAACTCACAAAATTGTACCAATCGATTCCTGCAAGATCGAAGATAAGTCTGCGGAAGCAATTTTTGCCGATATCGCGGAACTGACCAGATCTTTCAAGATACGCTTTTATAATGAAGATAATGGTACAGGCCTCCTCCGCCATGTCCTGGTCCGTACCGGCAGGAAGACCGGACAGGTCCTGGTCTGTCTGGTCCTGGCTTCACCTGTTTTTCCGGGGAAAAACAACTTCGTCAAGGCTCTTCGCAAACTCCATCCGGAGATCACGACCATTGTGATGAACATCAACCCGGACCAGACCTCTGTCGTCCTGGGGGAAAGGGAAGAGGTCCTGTTTGGAAAAGGCTTCATTGAAGATGAACTGATGGGATTCCGCTTCCGTATCTCGGCCAAGTCTTTTTACCAGGTAAATCCGGTACAGACTGCCAAACTCTATCGCCAGGCTATCGAATACGCCGACCTGAAAGAAAAGGAAACGGTCATTGACGCCTACTGCGGCATCGGAACCATCGGTATCTGCGCATCTGAAAAGGCAGGGAATGTGATCGGCATCGAGCGAAACCATGACGCCGTTCGCAATGCGTTTTCCAACGCACGATTAAATAAAATCAAGAACGTCCGCTTTATCGAAGCGGATGCCACGGAAGAAATGATGAAAATGGCGGCAACAGGAGAAAAGACCGACGTGATCTTTCTGGATCCGCCTAGGACCGGCACGACGGAAGCCTTTATTGCAGCCGCGGCAGCCCTTAAGCCATCCCGCATCGTTTACATCTCTTGCGGACCAGATACCCTCGCCCGTGACCTTAAGGTTTTTCGCAAATTCGGTTACCATGCGAAAAAAGCCAGAGGATTCGATATGTTCCCGTTCACTGAAAGTATCGAGTGCGTGGCATTGCTTGTCCGATAGTTTGAAAAAGCGAAGACTTTCGTGAATGTCAGCCTGGACATGGATAAGTACAGGAGGATCAAGAACAGGGACAGGAATTGATCATCATTTCGATGGTATCGCACCCTGTTTTTTATTGGCAGAGCCTCTTTCCGAGCTCGTATGCATTCTGTAAATCTATCGGGAATTGCTTTTCCCTATGCTTTGCCTTTGCGACCGGATCAGCGCGGTCGGGGCTTATGTCGTATTTGGAGTAATCCGAAAACTGATAGGCATCGTTGAGATAGAGCATCTCTGCCGGGGCATTGCCTACCGTGAATCCGAGTTGCTGTCCCATGTAATCAAATTGCTGCTTATAGCCCATATGGCTCATCAGTTCTTCCGGACATCCCATCGTGATGATCATGGCGCTTTTCTTTGCCTTCTTCATGCGTTTTTCGGTCTTATAGGAGCTATAGGTCAGATTGGTAAACATCAGTCTCTCCCAGAACAGGTTCATCTGGGCACTGATATTTCCAAGATAGACAGGCGTACCAAGAACCAGCACATCGGCCTCTTTTACCGCATCCATGACTGGCTTGAGATCATCCGGATAGGAGCAGCCGCCTTCCGTCTTCGAGCCTTTTACCTTGCAGGCAAAGCAGCTGCGGCAGCCGCTGAAATTGAGATCATACAGATCAAACTCCTGTACCTCGGCTCCGGCATCCTTTGCGCCTTCCACAGCCTTCATGATCATCTGATGGGTATTCCAGTTTTTCCGTGGGCTTCCGTTTATAAATACCGCTTTCATGCGCACACCCTCTTTCCAAGCTCATAAGCCTTTTCTAAGTCCTTGGGGAACTGTTTTTCTCTGAGCTCAAATCTTCTGTCCGTATCAACTGTGCCGAAATGGAACTTTTCGTAATTCTTCATGTGCAGAGTCTCATAGGCCTCCACAGCACCCACGTATTTTGAACACATACTCAGAAGGCCTTCGTACTTAGGCGCAACGCCCATCATCTTTGAATACTCTTCCGGAACATTCATCGTATAAATGCAGGCGGTTTTTAGCTGACCTGTGGCATTTGTCGACCCGATATCATAATCCTGATACTGATAAAGGAAGCGCTCAAGAAATGCCCGAACCTCGGCAGTAACGTCGGCATAATAGATGGGAGAACCGATGATCAGCGCATCTGCCTTATCTATCTTCTGAAGCACTGCCTTCAGATCATCATTCCATACGCAGTGACCGACGTTTTTATTTGCTTTCGCCCTGCAGCCATAGCAGCTGCGGCATCCCTTGTAGTTCAGATCATATAGATTGATGATCTCCGTTTCTGCGCCTGCCTCCCTTGCCCCTTCGGCTGCCTTCTGCAGCATCATATCGGTATTCCAGCCCTTACGCGGACTGCCGTTTAATAGAATAACCTTCATTTGAAAGCCTCCTCACAAACAAATTCTCGATGCCCTTACTCTGTTCATCTGTAAAAATCATATGAGAAATTCCGCGTGCAGTATATAGACAGTTTTGCTTTTTGTGTATAATATACTCATAACTCGGAAACTGTGGTAAGGAGAATGGATATGAGCCTGAAGGACAGAACTAAAATCCTGTTTGCAGATACACTGATGAAAATGATGAAAACAAAGGAGCTGAAGGACATACGTATCGGTGAACTGTGTGAGCAGTGTGGAGCCCATCGGCGTACATTTTATTATCACTTCAAGGATAAGTATGACCTGATGGCTTGGATTCTGGATCACGGCTATGACGATACAAGCCAGCCGGAAAACATCATGACAGAGCATACGACGCTCTATATCCTGAATAAGATACGCAATAACCAAGCCTTCTACAAGCGCTTCTACTCCGATCCCGGCATCAGCGATATGATGGCCTATCTGGTTGACTATAACTGTCAAAGGTATGAGGCCGCTCTTAAAGAATCTCTGCATTTTGAAGATCTGACAGACGAGCAGAAATTCTCCATTCGGATGTATGTATATGGCGGCGTCTATATCTCCAGAGAGTGGGTACTTGGTGGCTGTAAGCTGGAGCCGGAGGAGTTTCTCCGCAGAAATCAGACTAACCTGCCGGACTGGATGAAAACCTAATTCCTATATTGCCATTATGCCTGCGAGTGTTCTTAGGAATGCCCGCAGGCTTTTTTCGTTTCTGTGAAAAATCCTCCGCTCAAGAAAAGCTCCTCACCACTGGATTTCCACCTGTGATGGGGAGCTTGTTTCTATTTGTAAAGTCATTTCATCTGTTCTTCAGCCCATTTATAAACGGACTCCAAGGCCGGAATCAGCGTCGTGCCACGTTCTGCAAGAGAATATTCCACTGTCGGCGGGATCGTGCTGTACTGCTTCCGCGTGATGAATTTATCCTTTTCCAGTTCACGCAGGCACTTTGTCAGCATCGTGGCCGTAATCCCCACAACCTTTCTTTCCAGTTCCCTGTATCTGAGCGTCTGGTTTTCAGCATCTGCTATATACCAGAGGATCGGCAGCTTCCATTTCTGCCCGATTAGTTCCATCGCATATAGAATCGGGCAATCGGTCTCATAAATATTTTCTTTGTTGGGCAAAGGTCTCTTAGCCATTGTAAACCTCCATTACTATATTTTATATAGTGACACAGATTATTCTGCCTTCTTGTTTATATGTTGTACCTAAATATAATAGAGCATAAAAGATTTGTAAAGGAGGATTTCACAATGAAGCATGTGTTTGAACCTGTGAAGATGAATCATATAGAAATGAAAAACCGGCTTGTACGTTCCGCTACATGGGAAGGAATCGCGAATCCCGATGGAAGCATCACGGAAGAATCCTATGAAATATATGTGGAACTGGCCAAGGGTGGAGTCGGTGCGATCATCACCGGCTTTACCAGCGTAGCTCTGCATGATTACTATTTCGGCGGCATGATGCGGCTTAGCGATAATGCGCTGATCCCCCAGTATCAGAAGCTGGTGGATGTCATCCATAAAGAGGGATGCCCGGTCATTACCCAACTGGCGCTCGGTGCGTACTACCGGGACGTTCACGGAAAATATATGCAGGTAGAGCCTGATGACATGAGCGTAGAGGAAATCCGTTTCGTAGTTCAGCAGTTCATCGATGCTGCCGTCCGTGCGGAAAAGGCAGGCTTTGACGGCGTGCAGATCCATGCGGCGCATTTCTTCTTTCTGAGCCGTTTCATCAGTCCGGCGGTCAATCATCGCACAGACAAATACGGCGGCAGCACAGAAAACCGCAGCCGCATCATCATTGAAATCATGAATGGTATTCGAGCAGCCGCTCCAACGCTCCACATCACCATCAAGATCAACAGCAGCGACTTCACTTACGGCGGGCTGGATGCAAAAGAGAGCCTTGCTATATGCCAGCTGCTCGATCAGGCAGGTATCGACTCCATCGAAGTCAGCGGTAACGGAACATCTGTGGGAGGCATTAAGGCACATAAAAACGAAGGCTACTTTGCTCCATTCGCTGCTAAGGTCGCAGAGGAAGTATCCTGTCCGGTCATCGTTGTCGGCGGCTTCCGTGCCCTTGATACAATGGAAAATGTGTTGAATCAGACGAAGATCGAGCTGATCTCGCTCTCTCGTCCGCTGCTTAGAGAACCTGATCTGCCAAATAAAATGAAAGCCGATCCTGCGGTGATATCAAAGTGCGTTTCCTGCAATGCCTGTTACTCGTCACCCTCACATAAATGTATCTTCAGAGGGAGGGATGAAGCATGATGTTCCGGTTAAATGTTCCGACCAAAAGAGGCGTCGTCTTAAACGGTGTCCTTTTCCGGCAGAATGAAAAGAAGGAATCTGATACCGTGATGATCGCCATCACCGGCATTCACGGCAACTTCTACTCCAATCCGTTCTACTACAACATCGGCGATACGCTGAATGAAGGTGGCATAGACTTCATCTATGCCCAGACCAATGATGCCTTCGGACAGATCGAAACCATCAATATTCACACCGGAATTAAGGAAATGATTGGCTCATGGAATGAGAGGTTCTCCTATACGGATGAGGATATTGAAGCCTATCTTTCTTTTGCGGAGGAAGAAGGATACGAGCACATCATCCTTGCCGGTCATTCCCTCGGTGCAAACAAGGTGATTTATTATCTGTCACGCCACCACGATCCGCGTGTAGAGCATTTCTTCCTACTATCCCCGGCGAATCTGACCTACATGATGTCCGGTGTGACCGAACGGGAAAAACAAATCATCAAAGAACAAGTCGAGCGCGGCAATGGGGACAAGATGCTCCCGTTCCCCTTTATGGGCTGGGTGGAATGCGTTGCGAATACCGCCTATGACTGGCAGTTCTCCAGCCTGCTCAACAATGTGCATACAGCGAAGGACGGCGACTTTTCACAAGCCAAGAAAGTGACCCATACCGGTGCGCTTCTGGTCGGCACCTACGATAATTTTACCGATGGTGATCCTTCAGAGTTCCTGCGCAATCTGAACGCACACATGCCTACCGCAGAGCAGAATAAGCTGATCTTTATCGAAAGGACCGGTCACACTTATCAGATGAAGCATCAAGAAGTCGCGGATGATATCCTGCATCAGCTTCAGGAATGGAGGTCTGCATAATGCCCTTTATTAAAGTTAAAACAAGCTGTCCGATCACAAACGAGCAGGAAGTTCGTATCAAATCCCTTATGGGAAAAGCCATCGAGCTGGTTCCCGGCAAGAGCGAAGAATATCTGCTTCTGGAATTTGAAGATCAATGCCGCATCTGGCTGCGAGGAAATAATGAGGAACCCATTGTCTATATTGAAGCTGCCATATTCGGGAATGAACATCATTACGGCTATGATACCTTCACAGCAGAAGTCTCACGCATTTTTGCCGATACTCTGCACATCTCACCGGATCATATCTATCTGAAATTTGAAGACATTATTGCATGGGGTATTCAAGGGATGTATATTCATAGGAATCAGTACAGGTGACAGCTATGGAAGAGACAATCATTACAGTATTCACCGATCCGATGATGGGGCTTAGTTATGAGAGCGAGCCTATTTTAGAACGGCTGCAGAATGAATATGCAGATCGATCAAATTTCCTTGTGATGGCAGATATCTGAAGTGGGAAGAAGCCGGGACTCCATACGGAGTCAACGATATTGATGAAGATCTGCTTTTGAATTGTGTCAGAACAGCAAATGAGAAGGGACGGATGAATTATGTATACAGAAATGCAGAGGAATCATTGGACAAATTCGGCCTGCTTACCGAAGATGGTCATCTGAACCATGCAGGCTGGTATCTTTTCGGGAAGGGAAAGCCGGTGACGATCAAAGAGGGGATGCAGGAAAAATCAGACGCATTGGGTCCAGAAAGAGCGGATATTGGAAAGTATAGATTGCAGTCTGCAACAGCTTGACTGGTAATTAGTGGGTTAAGGGGGAGACTGTCGAGACAATAGTTCTAATGCAGCGGGTATGAACAAAAAGGCCTGAGAATGGCTTAAAATAAGGGATTTCTGCAATCCATGTTCAGGCGATGAAGCCTGACCGGATGAGCGCAGGAGTCCCTTTTTCTTTGACCAGGATCTGCTGAGACTATAACTATAATTTTTTACGTGGTTTTCGGGTGCTGAGACCATAAGTATAATGCAAACAGGGTTGGGACAGTAAAAATAATGCGAATTTACTTCAGTTTCAGCTTCCGCTTTTTTACATTTTTACGACCTTATTAGGATTATTTCATGTCAATGTCGGGACAATAAATGCTCCGCGGATCATTTATTGTCTGTACTTTGTTGACTGATGCGAAAGCGAATGTTATTATAAATACAAACAATAAATGCACCATGGAACGTAAATGGTCTGAAGAGAGGACAAACAAATGGAGATAAAGCGGGATAAATATCTGCATGAGCTGATTAAGCATAGAGACAATGGCCGAGTGAAAATCATAACGGGCATTCGCCGCTGCGGCAAATCATATCTTCTTTTCACAATCTATAAATCATATTTGATATCCAAGGGGATTTCCAGTGATCAGATTATTGAAATTGCCTTGGATGAAATCAGAAATGCGAGATATAGAAATCCGTTCGAACTGGACAGATTTGTGAGAGATCAACTAAAAGATCCCGGCACCAGGTATTATGTATTCATTGATGAAGTACAGTTTTGTGAAGAAGTCCCTAATCCGTATATTAAGGACGGAGTTCAGAAAATCACATTTATCGATACGATTCTTGGACTGATGAAGATAGACAATGTCGATGTATATGTTACGGGAAGCAACTCAACAATGCTTTCAAAGGACGTGCTTACTCAGTTCAGAGACAGGGGTGATGAAATACACATGTTTCCGCTTTCTTATGCGGAATTTTACGATGCCTGCCGGGATAAGAGCCATGCGTGGAGAGATTACTGCATGTTTGGAGGAATGCCTTATGTGCTATATCTGGAAACTCCTGAGGAAAAAAGCAGGTATCTGAAAAATCTGTTTGAAGAAACCTATATTAAGGATGTGGTAGAACGTCATGACATCCGCAACGATCAGGAAGTATTGGAAATATTGCTTGATTTTATTTCGTCAGCAATAGGATCCCTGACAAATCCTTCGAAACTTGCAAACCGGTTTGCAAGTGAGAAAAGTATTAAGGTTACACACACAACCTTAAATCATTACCTTGATTATTTTAAAGATGCTTATGTGATCGATAGTGCACAGAGGTATGATGTAAAAGGAAGTGAGTATTTTGAGACTCCATTGAAATACTATTTTACAGATGTCGGCCTCAGGAATGCCAGGCTGAATTTCAGGCAGATCGAAGAGACGCATATCATGGAAAATATTATTTACAATGAACTTGTACAGAGAGGTTATAACGTAGATGTCGGTGTGGTTGGTTATTCCAGACGTATAAAAGACGAGAATGGTAAAGAAAAAAAGGTTCGCGTGCAGCTTGAAGTGGATTTTGTGGTGAACAGAAGCCATCAAAGATACTATATTCAGTCAGCCCTTGATATTTCAGATTCTGAAAAAAGAGATCAGGAAACAAATTCATTGCTCCGTATCGGCGATTCATTCAGAAAAATCGTTGTAGTACGCAATGATATTATTCCCTGGCACGATGAAAAAGGAATTCTGTATATCGGAGTGGAGCGTTTCCTGCTGGATCAAGATGCCATAGATATGTGAATGTTTGATCAAAGGAAAAACAGCGCACCTTCTCGTGATAACAATGTACGATAGCCCAAAGGCAGCAGTTCAAGAGAATGCATCAGGTCAGCCGGGTTAAGAAGACAGTATCAATACGTTTGTCTGAGAAGGCACAGTTATTTTCAAAGAAATATGGTAAAGGGTATACATCTTTTCTGAGCAGGCTGATTGATGCTGCGTTGGATGATGAAAATCTGGTAAAAAAGTGCTTTTAATTTATCGCCCTGGCTATCTGGCAGAACTTGGTGGGTTAAGGAGGAGACTGTCGAGACGGTTGTTTGCCTGAGCAGAAAAAGTGCAAATTGATTTAGTTGAGGTGGCAAAGTGACAGGCACATTGCCACCTCAGATTCAGCTGTTTTTGTGAAGTAAATTAGGAAAAATCGGGCAGGGAGCGAAAACTTCCCTGCTCGATTTTTTTTGGAGCAGGTGGCAAAGTGCCTGTCACTTTGCCACCTATGATGGTATAGTAAAGTACTGGAAGCAGCGAATGGCAAACGGTGTCAGAA
>JAXJVN010000069.1:0-7603 GCA_036308545.1 Eubacterium sp.
AGCTTGCCGTGTGTGATGACTTTTGGCACTGGTATCATTAAAATCACATTTACAAAACTTGGAACAAATAAAACTTGAGATAGTATGTTTCGTCTGAGTTCCACAGGATAGGGTGGTCGGGTGCCTGGGTGCGGAATTCGATCTGGCGGAGGCTTACATGGGCGTCGTGAGCGGCTTCACGGATGGCCTTGGTAAAGAGCTCCGGCGTCATGAAATGCGAACAGGAACAGGTGGCCAGGAAGCCGCCTTTTCTGACCAGCTTCATGCCGCGGATGTTAATCTCCCGATATCCTTTGGCTGCAGCCTTGACCGAATTGCGGCTCTTGGTGAAAGCAGGCGGGTCCAGGATAACGACGTCGAATTTTCTTCCTTCTTTTTCCAGTTCCGGAAGCAGTTCGAAAACGTCCCGGCAGATAAAGTCCATACGATCCTCGAAGCCGTTCAGTCTCGCATTTTCTTTCGCCTGTTCGATGGCCAGGTCAGAAGCGTCTACAGCCGTGACATGCTTCGCTCCTGCTGCTGCCGCGTTGAGAGCGAAGGAACCGGTATGGGTGAACATATCGATGACTTCGGCGTTTTTGCAAAGTCTCCGGATTGCGGCACGATTGTCCTTCTGGTCCAGGAAGAAACCGGTCTTCTGTCCATTTTTCACGTCCACCACATATTTGACGCCGTTCTCGACGATCTGCACCTTGGTGTCAAAGGGTGCGGACAGGAAGCCCTTCTTCCTTTCCATACCTTCTTTTTCCCGCACCTTGGCATCGCTTCGTTCATAAATACCCCTGACGGCTGTCCCGTTTTCCCTGTCCTTTGCCAGAACGTCCGCAAGGTCCCGCAGGATCAGCGGTTTCAGTCGTTCGATGCCCAGGGCAAGGGATTCTACAACAAGCACGTCTTCATATTTATCCACGGTAAGCCCAGGCAGGAAGTCCGCTTCTCCGAAGATGACGCGGCAGCTGGACGTATCGATGACTTTCGTGCGGTAATCCCAGGCTGCTTTGACTCTTTTGTATAGAAGTTCCGGCGTCACTTTTTCCCTGTTTCCACGGGTCAGCATGCGGATGCTGATGGTCGACCGACTGTTTACAAAACCATAGCCCAGCATATAGCCGTCATAATCGTCGACCTCCAGAATATCTCCATTCTGGAATGATCCATCCGTTCCCGCAATTTCATTATCATAGATCCATAAGCCCCCGGACTTGAAAGCGCGTCCGCCGCCTTTTTTCAAGACTGCTCTCGCTTCTACAGCCAGGTTCTGTTCCGAATGCAGGTCCAGATCATAGGTCATCTGGTTCCACGGTCTGCCGCCCCAGTTGGATTTGGAAATACCCTGGTCACGAAAACCCATAGTCTGATAGAAACCGACCTTCTCTTCCAGGCAGGTGAGGATGACCCTTTCCCTGCCGTCTGCAGCTGCCTGTTCCAGGTATCGCTTCATCAATTCATGCGCCAGTCCTCTTCCCTGATACTCCGGAAGAACCTCCACTCCGGTAAGGAAGAGATTTCTTCCGCTTGCCTTAAAATTTCTGCTGTCCGTGAAAAAATCATCGGTCAGATTTTCCTCGTCCGACGCAACAGCATCGATCAGGCCTGCAATTTTTCCATTTTTTTTATCGTATGCAGCGAGAAAAAGTTCCGGGATCAGGCGGACACGTTCCTTCATCAGCTCCGGCGGGCAAGCTTCCTCCGGCGGAAAGCAGATCTGCTCCATCTCTGCCGCCTGATCCGCTTCTTCCTGTTTGATCTCACGAAATTCAAAATCATCATATGTCATCTCATTTTCTCCCGTATTATTTATCTGATACCAGTGTCAAAAGTCATCACACACGGCAAGCTTGCTTGCCAGTGGGTGAATGACTTATTGGCACATACATCATTTATCATTAAATATCATCGAATTCCATGCATGTATTTTATAACACAGAATCCTAACCGTCTATTCTTACTGCAGCAAAACATCGTCCTGACATCAGGTGAAAGCACTCCTCACTTTTTTTCAAATGAAAGAAGTGCGGTGCGACGTTCTATAGCATCTGTTGGTTTACAATTTGGACGCCTTGTCTGTAGAATTACTGTCGTTATAGATAAAGCTTTTGAGGAATTCTTATGAACATTGCGCAAAAATTTGGTGACTGGGTCTGGTCATCTGCGGATACGGATCCGGAGAAATCTTTAAAGCGGATCATTCTGGGCCTGCGCCTGCAGGCTTTCCGCATGAAACACTTCGCTCCGAAGGAGATGCCCAAGGCTTACCGTTATATCAACGACGTAGGGCTTCGCGTGGTCGCGGACGCTCTTGCAAATCCTGAGGCCCTTGCCTACACCAATATCTTTACCCCGTCAGAGATTCTGGAATGCTTCGGGCTGACCTCTGTTTCCATGGAATGCCTGGCTTCCTACCTGTCCGGTTTTTTCCTGGAAGACCGGATCCTGGACCGTTCCGAAGCGGATGGCATTTCTTCGACCATGTGCTCCTATCACCGCAACTTCATCGGCGCCATGGACCAGGGGCTCATGCCGAAGCCGAAATTCGCGGTGACTACCTCTATGGTCTGTGACGGCAACATCAGCACCTTCCGCCGCATGGAAGAATATTACGGTATCAAAGCCCATGTGATCGACGTTCCTTATACTTATTCCAAAGAGGCAGAATATTACGTGGTCAGCCAGCTGGAAGACATGGTCCGGACCCTTGAAGACCTGACCGGGAAAAAGCTGGATAAGCACGAACTCTCGGAACGGATTAAACGGGAAAACCGAACGAAACAGTATTACCTGGATTTTTTGAAAAAACGCAGAACGAAGGCTTATCCCAATACGCTTACGACTTTTCTCTTTCAGCTCTTCGCTTCCCACCTCAATATCGGCACTGACTGGGCGGAGGATTTTTTTCGAATGATGGACGAAGAAATCGATTCCTATCCCGATTCCGACCAGATCCGCCTCTTCTGGATCCATGTTGCGCCTTACTGCCAGCCGACGCTGACTTCCTATCTCAACTTTGGTAAGGACGTTGCCATCTCAGGCGGCGATTTCGATCTGGACTATACGGAAAGGATGGACCCGGATCATCCTATGGAAGCGATTGCCAGAAAAATGATTCTCAATATTTATAATGGTCCTCACGAGAGGAAAATGGATGCCATCGAGCAGATGGTCAAAGAATTTCAACCGGACGGCGTCGTGGAATATACCAGCTGGGGCTGTCGGCAGTCCTCGGGCGGTGCCAACCTGACCAAGCAGCGCATGCTGGATGCGGGCTTCCCAATGCTGATCCTGGACGGAGATCCAATAGACCGCCGCAACATGCAGGACGGCCAGATCCGCACCCGGTTCGAAGCCTTCCTGGAAGTACTGAAAAATGAGCGGAACGAGAAGGAACAAAAGAAACTTCTGAATACCTGAGTAATTTGTTGCCTGGTTCAAAAAAAAATCAGAAATAACAGTATAAGCATAGGAGGGAATCACCTTGCTGGCTTACTTATGCAAATATACACCGGTCGAGCTGCTGGAAGTCCTGGGTGCTGATCCGGTTAAACTCTCACCGAAGGTTACCAATTTCAATAAGGCGGACGCGGAGCTGCATCCCAACCAGTGCTCCTTCGTCAAAGGGGTCCTGGAAGATTTTTCCCTTAAGAACTATGATGGCATAGTCCTTACGTCCTGCTGCGATTCCATCCGCCGACTCTACGATACCCTGCACGCCGATTATCCGGAAAAGTTCATCTATATTCTGGACCTGCCCCATGCAAAAAACGACCTGACCGTTAAGTTGTATCAAAAGCAGCTGGAAGAGCTTGCAGCTGCCTGGCTTTTATGGACAAAATCAAATCATCATACGATTACTCCGGACAGGGAAGATACTGCCAAAGCCGCGGATGACTCAGAAGCCGCAGATGGCTCAGAAGCCGCGGATGGCTCTAAAGCCGCGGATGACTCAGAAGCCGCAGATGGCTCAGAAGCCGCAGATGGCTCAGAAGCCGCGGATGGCTCAGAAGCCGCGGATGGCTCTAAAGCTGTAGAGGAAGTAATAAACGCCGCTCTCTTGCAGGAAAAGCTTCGTGCCCTCCTGGTAACGGAGCAGAATGAACAGGAAAACAGCCGCGCAACAGAAGGGAAAATCAATATCGGAATTCTGGGCGCCAGAGCCCCAAAGAGCCTGCGCCGCCTGCTGGATGCCCCTGACCTTCATATCGCGCTTGACCTGACCTGCACCGGTCTGGACCGGAAGGAAGCGCTTTTTGCTGACCAAAAGCTCCCGGAAGCAATCGTAAGGCAGCAGACGACAATTTGCCCGTCTCATGGAGATGAAGCAATCTGTCCGGATGCGCCGGCAGGATTGCCCTCTCTCATGGAGGAATACAGCCGGATCCTGCTTGGCCAGATTCCCTGCCTCAGGATGACAGACATCCGGGACCGTCAGGAACTGATCCGGTCAGCTTCCGCAAATCTGGACGGAATCATTTACCATACCGTCAAGTTCTGTGACACCTATTCCTTTGAATATGCAAAGCTTCATGAGATTGACAGCCTGCCCATTCTGAAGCTTGAAACCGATATGACAGCCCAGTGTGAAGGACAGATCCGGACCAGAGTAGAGGCTTTTCTGGAAAAACTCCGTGCCGGAAAGCACGTGAAGGCGGAGAACGCCGCTGCTGAAGAGAAGGTCCCTAGAGATGGAAATGTTCCTGCAAATGGAACTGCCCTTGCAGATGGAACTGTCCTTGCAGATGGAACTGTCCTTGCAGATGGAACTGTCCTTGCAGATGGAAATGTCCTTGCAGATGGAACTGTCCTTGCAGATGGAAATGTTTTTACAGGAGCAAGCGTCATAAGAAAGGATACAGAGAATATGAAAGCGGAAGATATCCGGGTACTTGGTATCGACAGCGGATCCACCTCGACAAACGCCGTGATCATGGATGGAAATAAAAAGATCATCTCCTGGTCCATCGTCCGTACCGGCGCCCGCAGTGCGGATTCCGCAGCTGAAGCAAAGAGACAGGCTCTGGAAAAAGCCGGAATCGGAGAAGATGCCCTGTCCCGCATCGTTTCCACCGGTTACGGCCGTGTGTCCATTGCTTTCGCGGACCGCAATGTAACCGAAATCACCTGCCACGCAAGAGGCGCCCGTTATTTTGATCCGGACGTCATCACCATTCTGGATATCGGCGGTCAGGATTCCAAAGCTATCCGTCTGACAAAGGAAGGCGACGTTGCTGACTTCGCCATGAACGATAAATGCGCAGCCGGAACCGGCAGGTTCCTGGAATCTATGGCACGGACCCTGGAGGTAGACATCTCCGAGCTCGGTCCGCTCTCTCTCCACTCAAAGGAAAGCATAACCATCAGCTCCATGTGCACCGTTTTTGCCGAATCCGAGGTGATCTCCCTCATTGCAAAAAACATCGATAAGGCCGATATTGCCAATGGCGTTCATCATGCCATAGCAGGAAAAGCCATGTCTCTCATGGCCCGCGTAAAGCCTGCTCCCGGCTACATGATGACCGGCGGCGTCGCGCGAAACGCGGGGGTCGTCAAGATCCTCGAAGAAAAGCTGGGGCAGGACATCTTTATCTGCGACCAGCCCGATATTGTCGGTGCTGCCGGCGCTGCCCTCTTTGCTCTGGACGATATTGGATGATATTTTTCGGACTCCTGTTATTACTATCCTCTTTCCTGTTATGGAATGGCCTGGGCGGGATCAGACATTTGGGACCATATCCAATCAAATCGGTCCTGTCTTCCATAAGCAAGGCTTTTTTTACCAGCTCGTAATTTTCGGGCTTTCGGTACTGGATCAGGGCCCGCTGCATGGCCTTTTCTTTGGGATTCCTCGGTACATAAACCGGCTGCATGGTGCGGGGATTAACGCCGGTGTAATACATGACCGTGGACATGGTAGACGGAGTCGGATAAAAATCCTGTACCTGCTGCGGCATGTAGCCTAAATCCCGGATATGCTCCGCCAGTTCAATCGCTGACTTCAGCGTAGAACCCGGGTGGGACGACATGAGATAGGGAACAGCGTACTGTTCCTTGCCGGTCAGGTCATTGACCCTGCGATAGCGTTCCAGGAAAGCCTTGTAGACTTTATTTTCCGGCTTGCCCATCAGCTCCAGGACTTCCCCTGCCACATGCTCCGGCGCCACCCTCAGCTGGCCGCTGATATGGTAGCGGCAAAGTTCCCGGAGGAATTCATCCGAAGGATCCGCCATGACATAATCGAAGCGGACGCCTGAGCGGACAAAAACTTTTTTCACCCCCGGTATCTGACGCAGTTCTCTCAAGAGCCTGACATAGTCTGTATGGTCGACCGTGAGGTTTTTGCAGGGAGTCGGGAACAGGCACTGCTTATCCGGGCAGACTCCTTTGGTCAGCTGCTTCTGACAGGATGGGTGGCGGAAGTTGGCCGTCGGCCCTCCTACGTCGTGAATGTAGCCTTTGAAGTCAGGCTCCTTCGTCATAGCCTCAGCTTCCCGGACCAAAGATTCATGGCTCCTGACCTGAACGACCCGCCCCTCATGAAAGGCCAGTGCGCAGAAATTGCAATTGCCGAAGCAGCCCCGGCTGCTGGTCAGACTGAATTTGATTTCATTGATTGCAGGTACGCCGCCGTCCTTTTTGTAAGAAGGATGAAAGGTATTCATATAAGGCAGTTCATAGACATCATCCATCTCCTGGGTCGTGAGCGGGGCGGACGGAGGATTCTGAACCACATACTGCTTATTGGGGTAGGCTTCGACCAATGCTTTTGCTGTAATTGAATCGGTGTTGCGGCTCTGGATGTTAAAACTTCTGGCATAAGCCAGCTTATCCTCGCACACCTCATCATAGGAAGGCAGCATGATGGCATCCGGTGCCAGGGACAGATCCTCCGTTCGAAAAACCGTTCCTCTTACATAGGTAATGTCTTTTACGTCAATTCCGGCATTCAGGGCATCCGCAATCTCAACGATGCTGTGCTCTCCCATCCCGTAAGAGATCAGGTCCGCGCCGGAATCCAGCAAAATAGACCGGCGGATCTTATCCGACCAGTAGTCATAATGCGCCAGTCTTCGCAAGGATGCTTCAATGCCGCCCAGGATGATGGGCGTTTTTTTATAAGTCCTGCGGATCAGGTTGCTGTAGACGACCGCCGCATGGTCCGGCCTCCTGCCCATGACACCGCCCGGCGTGTAGGCATCCTGATGGCGTCTTTTTTTATTGACTGTATAATGGTTGACCATAGAGTCCATATTGCCGGAGCTGACAAGAAATCCCAGACGCGGCTCTCCCAGGATCGTGATGCTGGCATCGTCCTTCCAGTCGGGCTGGGCAATCATTCCGACCTTATAGCCATGGCTCTCCAGCACTCTGGATATAATAGCGGAGCCGAAGGAAGAATGGTCTACGTAAGCGTCACCCGAAACGTAGACGAAATCACACTGATTCCACCCACGTTCCTCCATATCTCTTCTGTTTATTGGCAGGAAGCCATTCATATTTTCACCCTTAAGAACGATACCAGTTTACAATTTGTTCGCAGCTTCTGACACCGTTTGCCATTCGCTGCTTCCATTACTTTACTATACCATCATAGGTGGCAAAGTGACAGGCA
>JAXJVN010000070.1:0-32368 GCA_036308545.1 Eubacterium sp.
GTCTATATGGAACAATTGTTCTCCCAGACCCGGCGGAAAATTTCGTGCGGGTCTATATAGAAGACTTGTTCCCCCAGACCCGGCGGAAAATTTCGTGCGGGTCTATATGGAAGACTTGTTCCCACAGACCCGGCAAGGGTTGAGAAAAGATTATTTGAAGGTAAAGATAGGTTCTAATGTTGTGTCATACAGAGAAAATCGAACAGCAAATGAACTCCTGCACCTGCTGTCCCAGGAACTGCCGAGTGGATCGGGCTGCGGGGAAGCTAGGTGTCTGCCGGGTGCCGGCGGATGTTTATATTGCCAGGGCGGACCTGCATTTCTGGGAAGAGCCCTGCATATCAGGGACGGAAGGGTCGGGGACCGTTTTTTTCTCCGGCTGTCCTCTGAAATGCGTCTTCTGCCAGAATTATGAAGTGGCGAATGCCAAGGCGGGATATAAGGTTACTATAGAAGAATTGGCAGAGACTTTCCTGAGGCTGCAGGATAAGGGGGCCCTCAATATTAACCTGGTCACGCCGACCCAGTATGCGCCACAGATTGGAGAAGCCCTGAAGCTTGCAAAGAGTATGGGGCTGAATCTTCCCATTGTCTACAACTGCGGCGGTTATGAAGGCGTGGGGGCGCTGAAAGGGCTGGAAGGGCTGATTGACGTCTGGCTGACCGATTTCAAGTACATGAAATCTGAAACAGCAAAGCGTTATTCCAGGTGTGCGGATTATCCGGAGAAGGCAAAAGAAGCACTGGCGGAAATGGTCAGACAGACAAAGGAAACTGTTTTTGACGAAGAGGGCAGGATGAAAAAAGGAATTATAGTACGTCACCTGATCCTGCCCGGACATGTAAAGGAGGCACAGATGCTGGTCTCCTATCTTTATGAGACTTACGGAAACGGGATCTGGATGAGCTTGATGAACCAGTACACGCCTTTTGAGCGGATTTCGGAAAAATTTCCGGAAATTTCGCGGAAACTGACCCACAGAGAGTATAATGAAGTCATTGATTATGCCATTGACCTGGGCGTGGAGAACGCCTACGTCCAGACCGGCGGGACGGCCAAGGAAAGCTTCATTCCGCATTTCGAGGGAAACGGTCCCGATGCTTAGACTGAGGGAAGCGGTCCCGACGCCTGGACTGAGGGCAATGACACCGATGACCCTTGCTGAAACGAAACAGCAAGAGGATAGTAGCCTGAGGAAGTATTTAGAACTTAGAAAGGAGACATTTATGGATAAAGCATACGTATTTTTTGCAGACGGACTGGAAGAAGTTGAGGCTTTGACGCCGGTTGACATGCTGCGACGGGCGGGCGTTCTGGTAACGACAGTATCCATGACCGGCGAAAGGACCATTACCGGTGACCACCATGTCAAGCTGGCAGCCGACTGCCTGTTTACGGACTGTGATTTCAAGGACGGTGATCTCTTCATCCTGCCGGGCGGGCCGGGTCATCTCTTCCTGAAGGGCTCATATGACCTGAAGAAACTCCTGCAGGAGAAAAATGCTGAAGGCAAGCATATCGCGGCAATCTGCGCGTCTCCTTCCGTTCTGGCAGCGTTCGGAATTGTGGGCAGCAGGAAGGCAGTTGTATACCCCGGAATGGAATCCCTGATGGGCGATGCCGACATGCAGGAACAGCCGGTCGTCACGGACGGAAATCTTACGACCGGGCACGGACCGGGAGCAGCCTTCGATTTTGCCTTTGAACTTGTCCGCATTGCAAAGGGCGAGCAGGCTATGCTGGACTTGAAGAAACAGACCGTATGGCAGCATTGAACAGAAGTTTATAACGAAAACAGGCAGGCTTTGACAAATTTACAGCCTTGGGCTTTGCACCGAATATGGAGTAAGCGGGAAGCCGGATTGAGCCTGTTTTTATGAATTGCTTGCATCTCTTTGCTAAATAAGGTATATTTTTAGTTACCGTGCAGCCGGGGAGATAGCGGTGCCCTGTACCTGCAATCCGCTACAGCAGGGGTGATGCAGAACTGAGGATACGACTTTGGGGCAGCAGCCTTTTATAAGCGGCGTTGAAGTTTGGGTCTTGCGCAATGGAAATCTGTGAACCGTGTCAGGGCAGGAATGCAGCAGCACTAAGCAGAACCTTTCATGTGTCGCGAGGTCGCCTGGACCGAGCTGGCTGTAAGAGTAACGTGCCTTGGAGCTATACGAAGGGATGCGCACGGTATCAATATTTTTGGCACACACGTCATTATTAAATAAGTGTAAAGCAAGGGAGCTATCCGTAAAATAAGAGCGGTTAAGCAGCAGTACCATTTGCGATATAAGAACAGCACAGCAGCGGAACAATGCGTAATAAAAACCGCAGACAAGATCCGCCCGGGGAGAAATGGCCGGCATGGCATTCCCGGGTGGATTTTTTTGCCGTCTTCTATGCTTTTTTCATCAAAATATTTTTTTTTCTTCTTTTTTACATTATAATGATATCGGTTGATTCAAAGACTGGCGTTTTTTCCTGCAAGAGAGGAAAAAAAGGGACAGTCATAAACAGGACATGTTGGTAAAGATAAGTTTTTCATGATGGGCGGACTTTTGAATCCGCTGCCGTAGAGGAGGAAAGCTGTATGAAGAGAATAGGACTGCTTACCAGCGGAGGCGACTGCCAGGCACTGAACGCAACGATGCGCGGCGTCGTGAAAGGACTTTCGCACAATCTCAATGACCTTGAAGTTTACGGATTCATGAACGGTTACAAAGGCCTGATCTACGGTGATTACAGGATGCTGACTGCCAAAGACTTCTCGGGAATCCTTACCCGCGGCGGCACGATCCTGGGCACGTCCCGCCAGCCGTTCAAACAGATGCGCGTGCCGGATGAGAACGGTCTGGACAAAGTTGAAGCTATGAAGCAGAACTACCATAAGCTGAGACTGGACTGCCTGGTCATCCTGGGCGGAAACGGAACCCAGAAGACTGCCAATCTCCTGAGAGAGGAAGGCCTGAATATTATCCATCTGCCAAAAACGATCGATCAGGATATTTACGGCACGGATATGACCTTCGGCTTCTACAGCGCGGTCAATATCGCATCCGAAGCGATTGACTGCATCCATACGACTGCTTCCAGCCACAACCGCGTCTTTATCGTCGAAGTCATGGGCCACAAGGTAGGCTGGCTGACGCTTTATTCCGGAATTGCATCCGGAGCGGACGTCATTCTGATCCCGGAGATCCCCTACGATATCACCAAGGTCGTTGAGGCAGTCAATAAGAGAAAAGCAGACGGCCACGGCTTTACCATCCTTGCAGTGGCAGAGGGCGCAATCCCCAAGGAAGTAGCAGCCTTAGGCAAGAAAGAGCAGAAAAAAGCAATGGCGGAAATCGCAGCCAAGTATCCGTCTATTTCCTATAAGCTTGCAGAAGACCTGGGAAGGGAAACCGGATCGGAAATCCGCGTTACAGTTCCCGGTCATACCCAGAGAGGAGGATCTCCCTGCCCCTATGACCGTATCCTTTCTACCAGACTGGGCGTTGAGGCTGCCAAGTCTATTATCGAAGAAAAGTACGGCGTCATGATCGGCATCATCAACGACAAGGTCCAGAGAATCCCGCTGGAAGACGTAGCCGGAAAACTCAAGACGGTCAATCCGGACTGCCAGGAGATCATGGAAGCCAAGTACATGGGCATCAGCTTCGGAGACTGAAACAGTTCTGACTGGCGTATTTCTGGCGGTGCTGAGCAGCAAAAGTCTGATGCGTCTGATGCATAAAAAAACTCGTCCGGAAAAAGTTTTTCAAGGGAGCCGATAAGATATCATCATGAGGAGGAGGAAACTCCTCCTCTTCTAAGTTTAACGTTTTTTCATGAGGAGTATGCATGAGTTACACAGCACTGTACAGAAAATTCAGACCGACGACTTTTGATGAGGTAAAAGGCCAGGACGCGATCGTCACGACGCTTAAGAACCAGATTGCCGCGGGGAGGATCGGGCATGCCTATATCTTCACCGGAACCAGAGGAACCGGCAAGACGACGGTGGCGAAAATCCTTGCCAGAGCGGTCAACTGTGACCACAGGACAGACGGGAGCCCCTGCAATGAATGTGAGACATGTAAGGAAATCCTCTCCGGGAATTCTACAAACGTGGTGGAAATAGACGCAGCTTCCAACAACGGCGTCGATAACATCCGACAGATCCGGGAAGAGGTTGCTTACCGACCGACCAGCGGTCACTACAAGGTCTACATTATCGACGAGGCCCACATGCTTTCTCCCGGCGCCTTCAATGCGCTTCTGAAGACCCTGGAGGAACCGCCGGAATATGTCATTTTTATTCTGGCGACGACGGAAATCAACAGGATTCCGATCACAATCCTGTCCAGATGTCAGCGCTACAATTTTCATCGCATTACGATCGATACCATTGCGGCCAGACTGAAGGAACTGCTTGAGCGTGAAGGCGTGAAGGCAGAGGACAAGGCGGTCCGTTACATTGCAAGGGCTGCAGACGGTTCCATGCGGGACGCTTTAAGCCTTCTGGACCAGTGCATCGCCTTTTACATCGGCCAGGAACTGACCTATGACAAGGTCCTCCATGTTCTTGGAACCGTGGATACGGACGTTTTCAGCAGGCTCCTGCGAAAAATCGTCGTATCGGATGCAGCAGGAGCCCTGCAGGTTCTGGACGACATCATCCGCCAGGGCAAGGAAATGAACCAGATCGTGAGCGATTTTACCTGGTACCTGCGCAATCTGATGCTGGTTCAGAGTTCGTCGGATCTGGAAGATGCCCTGGATGTTTCAACGGAAAACCTGCAGCAGCTGCGGGAAGAAGCTCTGATGGTCCCGTCAGACGTGCTTGTGCGCTATATCCGGATTTTTTCTGAACTCTCCAATCAGATGAAGCTTTCCACCCAGAAGCGAATCCTGGCGGAAACAGCCCTGATCCGCCTCTGCAAGCCGCAGATGGAGGTTGATACAGACTCCCTTCTGGACCGGATCAGGGTTCTGGAGAAGGAAGTGGAAGATCTGAAGAAAAAAGCTGCATCCGGAGCGTTCACGTCAGCCGCAAGTGGGGGAGGAGCGCAGGCAGGACAGGACGGTAATTCCGGAAAATCTGCAGGAGCGGCGGACGGAATGGGTACCGGCGGCACGGGACGGTACGGCCAGGCAGGAGCGGCGGCAGACAGCCTGCTTTTGGAAAAGGCTGCTCCGGAAGATATGAAGCTCGTCCGCGCCAAATGGAAAAAAATCGTTGCCAGGATCACAGACGAGCCCCTGCATACTTTCCTGGACAGCGTTACGCTCAAGTATGATGCAGAAACCGGTGCGAATGTGCTATACTTGGTAGCACCCAACCGGATTACCTATACGCTCCTGAACCGGGACGAAAGCAGGAAACGGATCAGCGAACTGATCTCTGAAAATGCGGGCAAGCAAGTTCAGGTGGAAATCCAGGAGCGGGATGCAGGAAGCGGAAGCCTTCGTGATATTCCGCTGGAGGAAATTTTTGAAACGAACTTCGGCATGAATGTGGAAGAGTATTCCACGGATGAAGAAGTTGAGAATCTGGAAGCGGAGCGAGAGGACGACGAACGGTACGAAGAAAAGTACGGTTCAGACCAGGAATGATGGATGACGAACGGTACGAAGAAAAGTACGGTTCGGACCAGGAATGATGGACGACGAGCGGTACGAAGAAAAAGTACGGTTCAGACCAGGAATGATGAAAAAAGAAAGGAAACAGATACTATGTCCAGAAGAGGCGGATTCCAGGGTGGAATGCCCGGCAATATGAACAACCTTCTCAAGCAGGCCAAGAAGATGCAGAAGCAGCTCGAAGAGCAGCAGGCTGCTCTTATGGAAAAAACATTTACGGCAACAGCCGGCGGCGGAGCCGTCGAAGTAAAGGTCAGCGGCAAGAAAGAAGTCCTTGCAGTGACACTGAAGGAAGAGGTCGTGGATCCGGATGATATTGAAATGCTCCAGGACCTGATCGTTGCCGCCACCAATGAGGCACTCAAGAAAGTGGATGAGGAAATGGCTAAGTCCATGCCCTCCATGCCGGGCGGAATGGGAGGCCTTGGCTTCTGATGAACCTCTACAGCAACCACATCAGCAAGCTGATTGAGGAGCTTGGCCATCTTCCCGGAATCGGCCCGAAGACTGCCCAGAGACTTGCCTTCCATATTATCGGCATGTCAAAGGAACAGGCCAAAAGCCTTTCTGATGCCATAATAGACGCCAAGGAGAACGTCCGCTACTGTAAAGTGTGCTGCACTCTGACAGATGCGGAAGTCTGTCCTATCTGCAGCGACCGGACCCGCGACCATAAGCAGATCATGGTTGTGGAAAACTCCCGTGATCTTGCCGCATATGAAAAAACGCAGAAATACAAGGGAGTATACCACGTCCTTGGCGGTGCAATCTCCCCCATGCTGGGAATCGGCCCGGATGATATTCATCTGAAGGAACTGATGAGACGCTTGGAAGGGGATGTGGATGAGGTCATCATCGCGACCAATTCCAGCCTGGAAGGCGAGACGACTGCCATGTACATCAGCAAGCTGATCAAACCTACCGGCATCCGTGTTACCAGAATCGCAAGCGGAGTTCCGGTTGGAGGAGATTTGGAATATATAGATGAAGTAACCCTGTCCAGAGCACTGGAGGGACGCGTGGATTTATGAACGATCAGAACGGGGATCGGAAACTGAATAAAGAACAGAACCGGGAATCGGCTATCGTTGCCCGCTATGTGATCAATCTGGACAAGGAAGATGGCGATGAGGATGCCGGGCTGAATTCAGCGAATCAGGCAGACCGTCATGGGAAGACCGGGAAGGACGATCTGACCGGCAGAGAAGTCACCCTGATCTCCAGCGCGCAGAAGCCGGTACAGATCCGGAAGACCGATGAATTTGCGGAACCTTCAGCAGAAGAGGCTTCCCACACGCAGGAACAGAAGAAAGATCAGGCAGATACAGCATCTGTGCCTGCAGAAGATTCGTCAAAAAGTTCAGACGAAAAAAAGTCAGACGCAGGCAAAAAAGAAGGAAAAAGAAAAGTCCGCCTGGATAAAAACTTCCGCAGACGAATGCTGACAGAAGAACGGGAAGAACCGGAAGAACGAGAAAAACCGGAAGAACGGGAAGAGACGGAAGAGCAGGAAGAACGGGAAAAACCGGAAGAACGGGAAGAACTTTCGGAGGAAGAACTGGACCGCGAACAGATGAAATGGGCGCTGAAGTCCAGACTCCGCGTTTATGGCCTGGTAGCTGCGATTGTTCTGGCGTTCGTTCTGGCAGCCTTCCTGTTCGGGAATTTTTTCCGCTATCAGGGATACAGCTCTCTTGCATCCGTTCCGCAGGCCAGCACGGCTTCAACAAATTATACCGGTCTGAGAGACGCGGTTCTGACCTATGATGGAGAAGGCGCATCGCTCATGGATCTGGAACTCAATCAGATCTGGAACGTTCAGTATACGATCAGCTCGCCCGCTGTCAGCATAAAGGACGATTCCATTGCCATATATGACAAGCAGGGATCTACGATCGTCCTTTGCGACAGGTCCGGAGAGCGCGGGACCGTAACAACTTCTTATCCGCTGATCAAAGCCAAGGTTTCCGAAATGGGAAGCGTAGCCGCAATCGAGAAAGACGGAGAAGTAACCTGGCTTGAATATTTCAACCCGGACGGCAGCAGAGTCGCTTCGGTCCGCACGTCCATGGATTCCGTCGGATATCCGCTGGATATGGCGGTCTCCAACGACGGTATGGTCCTTGCGGTATCTTATATCGCCTATGAAGGAGAACAGAAGAAAGGACTGCTTGATTTCTATCAGTTCGGATCGACCGGGCAGAACCAGGTAGACAACCGTGTTGCGGAGTTCGAATACAAAGACCATTTCTTTCCCCAGGTCGAATTTCTGGGTGAGAACCGCTGCATTGCTTTCCGTGATAATGGCTTCTCTGTTTTTACAAGTGACGACGTGCCGGCAAAAGTGGACGACGTCGTTCTGGAGGACAAGATTGCCAGCGTCGCCTACGATGAATCGGAGTTTGCCATTCTGTCGTCGGTAACCGATAAGGAAGGCAGTACTAAAACGCAGGTGACGCTTTACAATCTGGATGGGAGAAAAATCCGAGATTTCGATGCCGGCATCAGCTATAACACGGTTGAAATGGACGGCAGCGAAATTGATTTCTATGCGGACAGCCATCTGACGGTATACAGTACGGCAGGCGTCCGCAAATTTGACGGAACCATTGAGGACGATCCGGGAAGCATTTTCTCAGTCGGGAATTTCCGCTTCGGCGTCGTAACGGACGACAGCCTGAATATTGTGAAATTACATTAAATGATGTGTGTGCCAAAAATATGATGCCGGATCGTTCCCTCGCTTCGCGCTCCCACAAGCCGGCATCATTTATATTTTCTTGCAATGAACAGCCCTGTTGTGCTATACTTCTATGGCGCTGTTTTTGGGCTGAGAGAGAACCTCTGCCTATACAGAGGCTCGATTTGTAAATAAATAAAGGAAAAGCGGAAGCAGGGAAAGCTTTTTTTTCCATAATGGGAAACTGCATCCGGAACAACAAGGAGGATTTATTAAGATGAGTGTCAAAGTAGAAGATCTCGAAGAGAAGTTTATGAAAAAACTCACCGTAGAAGTTCCTGCGGAAGAGTTTGACGCAGCTGTCAAGAAAGTATATCAGAGACAGCGCAAGAGCATCACCGTACCGGGCTTCCGTAAAGGAAAAGCTCCCCAGTTCATGATCGAGAAGATGTATGGTGAGAGCATTTTCTTTGAGGATGCTGCAAACGATATCCTCCCGGATGCATATGAGAAGGCAGCAAAGGAGAGCGGCCTGGACATCGTATCCCGTCCGGAAATTGATGTGACCGAGATCGGCCATGGCAAAAACTTCGTCTTCACAGCTTCCGTAGCCGTTCGTCCTGACGTAGAACTCGGCCAGTACAAGGGCGTTGAGGTTCCTAAGTTCGACACCACTGTTACCGATGATGACGTACAGGAAGCTCTTGAGAGAGAGCAGAAGAAGGATGGACGTACTGTAGAAGTTACGGACCGTCCGGTAGAGAAGGACGATACCGCCAATATTGATTACGAAGGCAAGATTGACGGCGTTCCCTTCGATGGCGGAAAAGATGAGGGACACGACCTCAAGATTGGTTCCAACAGCTTCATTCCCGGATTTGAAGATCAGGTGATCGGCATGAACGTCGGCGAGACAAAGGATATCACGGTAACCTTCCCGGAAGATTATCATGCAGAAGACCTCAAGGGAAAAGAAGCAGTCTTCACTGTTAAGGTAAACAAGGTCACCGCTACCGAGCTTCCGGAGCTGGATGACGAGTATGCAGCAGATAAGGGCTTTGATACCCTTGACGCTTACAAGGAAAGCCTGAGGAAAGAACTTCAGGAGCGCAAGGACAGCCAGGCTAAGCAGTCCAGAAGAGACAACGGCCTTTCCAAGGCAGCACAGAATGCCAAGATTGATATGCCGGAAGCAATGATCAACAGCGAAGCAGACGAAATGGTCAACAACTTCGCTCGTCAGCTTCAGGCACAGGGCATGTCCATCGACCAGTACATGCAGTACACTGGCGCAGATATGGACGGTCTGAGAGCACAGGTAAGACCGCAGGCAGTCATGAACCTGAGAAACCGTCTGACCATGGAGAAGATCGCTGAGGTTGAGAATATCGGCGTTTCTGATGAAGAACTGGACAAAGAGTTCGAGAATATGGCCAAGTCCTACAACATGGAAGCAGAGAAGATCAAAGAGATCATGGGCGATGAAGAGAAAGCTCAGATGAAGAAAGATCTTCAGGTTCAGAAGGCAATCGACTTCGTTGCAGATAATGCGATCGAGGTAGAGAAGACTGAGGAAGAGAAGACCGAAGAAGCTTCTGAAGAGAAGACTGAGGAATAATTATTAATAGCTGGACCGCCTGCTGTGCAGGAGCATGATGTGCGGCATAAAGCAGGCGGACTCAAGGATATTAAAAGGAGATAGCGAATGCCGTTAATTCCATATGTAATCGAGCAGACCGGAAGAGGCGAGAGAAGCTATGATATCTATTCCCGCCTGCTCAAAGACAGGATCATTTTCCTGGGAGAAGAGGTCACGGACGTTTCCGCAAACGTGATCGTTGCTGAGATGCTGTTTCTGGAGTCTGAGGATCCTTCCAAGGATATCCACCTCTATATCAACAGCCCCGGCGGCTCTGTAACAGCCGGAATGGCAATCTACGATACCATGCAGTACATCAAGTGCGACGTTTCTACTATCTGCGTCGGACTTGCTGCCAGCATGGGAGCTTTCCTTCTGGCAGGAGGCGCAAAGGGCAAGAGAATGGCTCTTCCCAACGCAGAAATTATGATCCACCAGCCCTCAGGCGGCGCCCAGGGCAAGGCGACCGATATCCAGATCGTTGCGGAGCAGATTCTTCGGATCAAAAAGAGAATGAATGAGCTGCTTGCTGCCAATACCGGGCAGCCGTATGAAAAGGTAGCTCATGATACAGAGCTGGATAATTACATGACCGCACAGGAAGCACTGGACTACGGTCTGATCGACAGCGTTATTACCAACCGATAAGCGGGGAAAGATAAAAAAGAATTCAGGCGTTTCAGGAAACCATCGGGCAAGGAGCCTGGCTTTTCTGCAGCGCCTGTTGCCTTATAGGAGAAAACATTGGCTAGAATAAACGAACCCAAAACGAGATGCTCTTTTTGCGGCAAGTCAGAAGATCAGGTTTATAAGCTGATCGCCGGTCCGGGAGATGTTTACATCTGTGATGAGTGCGTAGAACTCTGTTCAGAGATGATTGCGGATGGCATGCCGCAGGACTCTGCGGATGACATCGGGGAAGTCAATCTGATGAAACCCAGGGAAATTCACGAATTTCTGGACGAATACGTCATCGGTCAGGAAGAAGCGAAGAAAGTCCTTTCTGTTGCAGTTTACAATCATTACAAGAGGATTCTCTATTCCGACAGCAGCGACGTTGAACTGCAGAAATCCAATATCCTTATGCTGGGACCGACCGGCTCCGGCAAAACGCTCCTTGCCCAGACGCTGGCAAGGCTGCTGAACGTTCCGTTTGCCATCGCAGACGCGACAACTCTTACCGAAGCGGGTTATGTCGGCGAAGACGTCGAGAATATCCTCCTCAAGCTGATCCAGGCTGCGGACTATGATATCCAGCGGGCAGAGCATGGGATTATCTATATCGATGAAATCGACAAGATAACCAGAAAGTCTGAGAACGCGTCCATTACACGCGACGTATCCGGCGAAGGCGTGCAGCAGGCTCTTCTGAAAATCCTGGAAGGTACGATCGCCAATGTTCCGCCCCAGGGCGGCAGAAAGCATCCTCACCAGGAGTTTATCCAGATTGATACGACCAACATCCTCTTCATATGCGGCGGAGCTTTCGAAGGACTGGAGAAGGTTATCGAGACCAGAACCGATACCAAGGCAATCGGATTTGAACAGGAACTGGGCGACCACAGCGATGAAGATATCAGCGCAGTACTCAAGAAAGTTCTTCCGGAAGACCTGGTCAAGTTCGGCCTTATTCCTGAACTGATCGGCCGTATGCCGGTTGTTGTAACGCTGCAGGGACTGGATGAGGATACCCTGGTCCGTATTCTTAAGGAGCCGAAAAACTCCCTGGTCAGCCAGTACACCAAGCTGCTTGACCTGGACGGCGTCCGACTTGGCTTCGACGACGATGCCCTGCATGCCATGGCAAAGCGGGCAGTCAGCCAGAAGACGGGTGCCAGAGGCCTTCGTTCCATTATGGAATCGACGATGATGGATATCATGTACGAGGTACCCTCCGACGATACCATCCGTGAATGCCAGGTAACCAAAGCGGCAGTAGAAGGAAAAGAACAGCCCATGCTGGTAAAAGGAGAAGCCCGTCCGATGCCGCGCCGTAAGAAAAAAGTTCCCAAGGTAAATATCGGAACGAATGTAGGCTGAAAAGGCTGAAAATATTGAAGAAAGCTTGAAAAATGTTCCGTGTCTTATGTATAATCCGACACGGAACATTTGTTATATAATAATGGCTTGTATCCGTGCTGAAAATACGGATTCAAAACCAAGCTGAAAACACGGATTCAAAACCAAGCTGAAAATATGGATTCAAAACCAAGCTGGAAATATGGATTCAAAACCAAGCTGAAAATATGGATTCAAAACCAAGCTGAAAATACGGATTCAAAACCAAGCTGAAAATACGGATTCGAATCCGGGGTAAAACAAGGACTTGAATCCGTATTAAAATAATGAATCGAATCCGTGGTTCATCGGAAACTGCATTTTGTCAGGAAAACAGGTGAAAAATGTCAAAATTGGAAATTAAAGATGCCTCACTGGATATTGTCTGCGGCGTGACCAGCAGGCTGCCTCATACAGGCCAGCCGGAAATTGCCTTTGCCGGAAAATCAAACGTCGGTAAGTCTTCTCTGATCAATGCTCTGATGAACCGTAAATCTCTTGCGCGTACCAGTTCTCAGCCGGGCAAGACGCAGACCATAAACTTTTACCATATCAACAGATCCTTCTATCTGGTAGACCTGCCGGGATATGGCTATACCAAAGCGGCAGTAGACGTCAGGGAATCCTGGGGCAGAATGACGGAGAATTATCTGCATACGTCAGAAGACCTGAAAGCAGTTTTTCTGCTGGTAGATATCCGGCACGATCCTTCGGACAACGACAGGATGATGTATGAGTGGATGGCCGGAAATGGTTTCCGTCCGATTGTCATTGCCAACAAGACCGACAAGATCAAGCGCAGTCAGCTGAAGAAACAGATGGACTCGGTACGAAAAGGTCTGGGAATGGGAGAGGACGGAGAACTCTATCCTTTCTCTGCCCAGACAAAAGACGGACGCGACCAGATTCTGGCGAGGATTAATACGTTCCTGTAAATTGAAAAATAAGAACTATCAGAGGATAAAAGAATGGGAATTATCCGGGCGGAAAAACTCGGCTACGATTATATAGAATATGACGACGAGGGCAACAGCTCTTCTGTCAATCATGCGGTTAAGGACGTTACGCTGGATATCGCACCTGGCCGGTTTATCGCAATCCTTGGCCACAATGGCAGCGGAAAGTCTACTCTGGCCAAGCATATGAATGCGCTTCTGGAGCCCTCGGAAGGCACCATGTGGGTGGATTCTATGGATACAAAAGACGATGAATCTCTTTGGAAGATCCGCCAGGAAGCAGGCATGGTTTTTCAGAATCCGGACAATCAGATTGTGGCATCTGTTGTAGAAGAAGACGTCGGATTCGGCCCCGAGAACATGGGTGTTCCAACCGACGAGATCTGGGAGAGGGTAGACCGCGCCCTGGCAGCGACGGATATGGTTGCCTACCGCAAGCACTCGCCCAATAAACTTTCCGGCGGTCAGAAGCAGCGTGTCGCCATCGCAGGTGTTATGGCCATGAAGCCAAAATGCATCATCCTGGACGAGCCGACTGCAATGCTGGATCCCAATGGACGAAAAGAAGTTCTGAAGGCGGTACGCGAACTCAACAAAGCCGAACAGGTGACGATTATACTGATTACCCATTACATGGAAGAAGTTATTTATGCTGACAGCGTCTATGTCATGGACTCCGGCGAAGTCGTCATGCATGGAACGCCAAGGGAAGTTTTTTCCCAGGTTGATACCTTGAAAAAATATCGCCTGGACGTTCCGCAGGTCACTGAGCTGGCATACGAACTGAAGAAGAGCGGGGTAGACCTGCCTGATGGCATTCTCACAATTGATGAGTTAGTCAACGAAATCATGAAAATTGCTCCTGATGCAGTGAATTCTGCGAAGACAGTGACTTCTGCGAAGGCAGTGGATTCTGCGGAGAACGTGGTTTCTGTGTAATGGGAGACGGCTGATCAATTTTATAATGGAACGTGATAACGGAACAATCCCGTATCATACGCTTGGCAGATATATCATATTAATAATAGAGGTACATGCAGCATGTCTCTGAAATTGGATCATGTGACCTATACATACAGCCCGGGGACGGCTTATGAAATCCATGCGCTGAAAGACGTATCCCTGGAAATTCCGGACGGCCAGTTTGCAGGAATCATAGGCCATACCGGCAGTGGAAAATCGACCCTGATCCAGCATTTTAACGCCCTGATGAAACCGACGTCCGGTACCATTACCTTCAATGGAGAAGATATCTGGGCAGATAATTACGACCGCAGGAACCTCCGCTTCCACGTCGGCATTGTCTTCCAGTATCCGGAACATCAGCTCTTTGAGGCAAGTGTCCTTGAAGATGTAGAGTTTGGTCCGAAAAACAAAGGCATGAGCCCGGAAGAGTGTAAGGAACGCGCGATAAAAGCCCTGCAGAGCGTGAACGCTCCGGAATCCATCTATGACAAATCGCCGTTTGAACTTTCAGGAGGACAGAAGAGGCGCGTCGCAATTGCCGGCGTGCTTGCCATGGACCCGGACGTACTGATCCTGGACGAGCCGACAGCCGGCCTGGATCCCAAGGGACGGGACGAAATCCTGGACCAGATCGAGCAGCTGCACAAGGAGAGAGGGATTGCAGTCATACTGGTTTCACACAGCATGGAAGATGTTGCCCGCTACGTCGAGCGTCTGATCGTCATGAACCACGGTGTAAAAGCCTACGATGGAACGCCGCGCGAAGTTTTTTCTCATTATAAGGAACTGGAAAAAATCTCTCTTGCAGCGCCCCAGATGGTTTATGTCATGCATGCCCTGAAAGAAAGAGGACTTGACGTCGACGTGACCTGCGACACGATCGAGGAAGCGAAAGCCTCTATTCTGAAAGCAATACATAAAAAGCAATGCATCTAATGCTTCATATATAGCGATACCATATGCTGTAAAATAGAAAGATTAATAAAGATATGATTCGTGACATAACAATAGGCCAGTACTATCCGGCGGATTCCATCCTGCACAGACTGGACCCCAGAGTTAAATTCATAGGAACAATCATTTATATCATTTCCCTTTTCCTCTTCCGGAGCTGGGGATATATCCTGGGCACGGTTTTTCTGGCAGCAGTCATTTTGCTTTCCAAGGTACCTTTTTCCTTTATGGTCAAAGGCCTGAAGGCCATTATGATCCTGCTCGTTTTTACCATGGTCCTCAATATTCTTCTGACGCCCGGCGAAGTTCTGTGGCAGTGGAAATTCCTCAAGATAACCAGGGAAGGTCTGTACACAGCGGCAAAAATGGCAATCCGCCTGATCTATCTGATCCTCGGCGCCTCGCTCATGACCCTGACTACGACGCCCAATAAGCTGACGGACGGCATGGAGAGACTTTTTGCTCCGCTTAAGGTCCTGCATGTTCCGGTTCACGAAATCGCCATGATGATGTCCATCGCCCTTCGCTTCATTCCGATCCTGCTTGAAGAAACGGACAAGATCATGAAAGCGCAGATGGCGAGAGGAGCCGACTTTGAGACCGGCAATCTTATGAAAAAAGTTAAGGCAATGATTCCGCTTCTGGTCCCGCTTTTCGTATCTGCTTTCCGCCGCGCCAACGATCTCGCGCTGGCTATGGAAGCCCGCTGTTATCACGGCGGCGAAGGACGGACCCAGATGAAGCCGCTGGTCTATGCAGGCCGTGATTATGTGGCTTACGTCATTCTGGCTGTTTATCTGGCAGCCAGCATTGTTCTGCGCGTAGTTTTTAAATTCTAGAAAATATTAGCAATAATGTTGATTATCAGAATCGTTGGATATTCGGAACGTTTTTCCAAAGATCATATCCAAAAATTAATATACCGGCACTTCTTATTCTTCGAGCTGAAGTGCCGGTACCTTTATATATATCCTTTTAAAAACCATCGATAAAACAGATATCAGAACGTCTTGCCATCTGATTTTTCGATAGATAAGGCGAAATGTATCGAAATAACAGATGAAAAACGCTTATGGTATCGATAGAACAGATACTTAAAAAAAAGGATATATATAACGCCCGGGACACAGGAAAGCTGCATGAATGTGGGATGATTGGACAAGAACGATATGAAATACAAAAAAACTTAAACGGAACTTTTGAGAAATAAGAAAGTGAAGCCAAACGAAACTTAGAGAAATAGAAAAGCCAAACGGAACTTAGAGCAATAGAAAAGTGAAGCCAAACGGAATATAGAAAAATGGGAAAACGAATCAAACTGATCATTGCATATGACGGGACAAATTACTGCGGGTGGCAGGTGCAGAAGAACGGTCTTTCGATCCAGCAGGTCCTGGAAGAGGCTCTGAAGCAGGTAACGGGAGAGGATATTCGGGTCATGGGAGCAAGCCGTACCGACGCGGGCGTGCATGCACTGGGCAATGTGGCTGTTTTTGACACGGAAGCCAGAATGCCGGGAGACAAGTATTCCTATGCTCTCAATACCTACTTGCCGGAAGATATCTCCTGCGTTGGTTCTATGGAGGTTTCCGGCGAATTCCATCCCCGCTTTACCGATACGGTCAAGACCTATACTTATGACATTCTGAACCGCCGCTTTCCGGATCCGACCAGACGGCTCTATTCCTATCTCTGCTGGCGAAATCTTGATTTTGATAAGATGCAGCAGGCACTGCCCTATTTGATTGGGGAACATGACTTTGCAAGCTTCCAGGCTTCCGGTTCTTCAGATGTCAAGGAAACGACGGTCCGAACTATTTATAAGGCGGAGCTGGCCAGGAAAGACGACTTGATGCGTCTGACCATACAGGGAAATGGATTCCTTTATCACATGGTAAGAATCATAGCGGGGACGCTGATCGATATTGGGAAAGGCTTCCTGCAGCCGGAAGACATGGAGCGGATCATAGAAGCGAAGAGCCGGCCCCAGGCAGGACCAACAGCGCCGGCATGCGGGCTCACCCTGGCCGAGATCAGATACCCGGAATGGGAACCTGATTTTGTGGAGATAAAAGGTGAATTGCAAACTTAAGTTCCAGTTTGCATGACTAAACGCAACCCTGCTTTTGTGGCGATAAAAATCAGGGAATAGTATTGACATCTGTCCCGACCTGTCATAAAATAATTGACGTTGTGATGACGGAAGGAGTCTGTCTGTTTTTATCTTCCCAATAAAAAGGGCAGAGGAAATCCTGAAATCCCTCGCGTTTTTTACCAGACTGTCCACGTGAAAACGCTTCTTGTGAATGACATCCGGACATGTGCCGTTCGCAATCCAAATTTCAGGACAGCGGGAGCTTTTTTTTCAAGGGTTCCTGAATCGATCAATTTTGTATTAATCCTCAGGAGGTTTTCATCCATGAAGACATATGTTGCGAATCCGGCTACGCTGGAGAGAAAATGGTATGTCATCGATGCAGAGGGCGTTGTTCTTGGACGTCTGGCATCTGAGACGGCAAAGATTTTAAGAGGAAAGAATAAACCGGAATATACTCCGTTCATGGACTGCGGCGATAACGTTATCATCATCAATGCAGACAAGGTTAAAGTTACCGGTAGGAAACTGGATCAGAAGGTTTACTACAGCCACTCCGCTTATGTTGGCGGTCTGAAGAGCTGCACCCTGAGAGAACTTCTGGCTAAGCATCCGGAGCGCGTTGTTGAGTATGCAGTAAAGGGCATGCTTCCGAAGGGACGCCTGGGCAAAGACATGTATCAGAAGCTTTTCGTGTATGCTGGAGCTGAGCATCCGCACGCTGCTCAGAAACCGGAAACACTTACATTCTAATGGGAGGTTAATGAATAATGGCTGCAAAATTCTATGGAACCGGCAGAAGAAAAAAATCCGTAGCACGTGTATACCTCATGCCCGGAACCGGCAAAATTACCATCAATAAAAGAGATATCGACGATTATTTCGGACTCGAGACCCTGAAGACCATCGTTCGTCAGCCGCTCGTAGCTACCGATAATGTAGATAAGTTCGACGTTCAGGTTAATGTAGTCGGCGGCGGTTTCACCGGCCAGGCCGGCGCAATCCGTCACGGAATCAGCCGTGCCCTGCTTGAGGCAGACGCTGAGTACAGACCGACTCTGAAAGCAGAAGGATATCTGACCAGAGATCCGAGAATGAAAGAGCGTAAGAAATACGGACTCAAGAAAGCTCGTAGAGCTCCGCAGTTCAGCAAACGATAATCATAAAAAAAGAGAGTGCATCCGCACTCTCTTTTTTATGATTATCGTTGCTTAGCCACGGACCCTTCCGCTCGTTAACACGAGCTCCAGTGCCGGAGCTGAAAACGTGCCTCCGGGCACGTTTATTTTTTATCTTTTTTCCAGGAGAAGTCGTCGAAGAAATAGTGGGTGATGATTCGCTGGATGGCAGCGTGCTCGATGCTTGCGCCGTCTGTTTCGAAGGTCAGGATCAGGTTGACGCCAGGCAGGATGCCATGAAGGGAATAGATGCCCAGACGGCTGTATACTGCCTGGCAGTACTTGGGATTGTCCATGAAATCACAGTGTTCCCAATAGAATGTTTTTCCTGTGTAGGGATGACGAATGGTGAAGGTAGGATAGAAGATGGAAGGACCGAGAGGCAGAGCGCATTCTACGCGGTATGGTATCTTGTGGAAGAAGAGGGCGTTGGCAATGAGGAGCTCTGAAATGCTCCTGACTTTTAGTCCGGCGGAAGTGCGGTAGATCAGTTCCTCCGGGTTGGTTGGATCTCGGTCATAATCTGCTTCAGCCCAGTCTTTGAGATGATCCAGCTGGGGAACGACCCTGCCGTCCAGCAGTTCGCGGTAGGGAGAGGAATCGTCCAGCATTCCCAGCGCCTTGTTGTTTATCTTGTCAAAATTACTGATGCATTTATCGATGGCTTCCTTCTCCTGTAGAGAGGCAGCCAGTTCCGCATTTAAAAATTTTTTATAAGCAAGTTCCTTGGCATAGGGACGCTGTTTTTTCTCGATATAGATGGGCTTGGATCCATTTGACTGGAACCACTTTGTATAATTCCCATTCTTTACTGCAATCAGCTTTCCTGCCGGCATGGCGGATAGCTCAGACTGCAGATAATCCATTTTGCTAGCCAGATAGTTCTGTTCTTCTTTGAGACGGTCGTAGATCATAGAAACCTCCTTGAAAATAGACGGCAGCTTTTCTTTGCTGCCACTTTAGACAGCGGCTCCTGGCTTTCAGACAGGAGCCACAAGTAGATGTGACCTGATCAAACAGGCAAAAAATTGAGACGGGTGCCGCAATTCATTAGATTTGCAAAAAAAAGGCAAATCGATGAAAAGGCAGACTTGTAAAAGCTGACCTGTTCGAAAGCAGACCGCCGCGGTAAAAAAGCCGCAGTCGAATAAGCCTGCCGGACAGGCGAAGAAAATTGGAGCAGGAGTTACAACTGACAGGACTAGTGCTAAATCAGCTGATGCAGCTTAAGACCCGGCAGAAGAAACTGCCGGATAAGAACATATAATCCCCTCATTAAATAAATAGAATATTTCAACATCAGTGCCAAAAGTCATAACAGATGACAAGCACAAAATATTATAGACAATTAACAAATATGCTAAGACAGATAAGGGTAAGGGTAGACATACTGTCTAAGTATTTTTGCGTTTATGTTTATACAATTGTGAAAATAAACAATAATTGCCTCTAAATGTATGATATAAAGTATGCTATTACTTTGTCAAGGGTTTAAATAGAAAAAAGTCACAAATTATTATAAAAATATGGACAATTAACACAGATATGACATTTTTTGCTACAAAGAGCAGCAGGAATGACGGAAACCGACTTCTTCATGAACTGAAAATAGCGGCATGAACAGAGAAGCAAAAGCAGTTTGAACAGAGAAGAGCAGCAAAAGTGATTTGAGTAGAGGAGAATAGCAAAAGCAGTTTGAACAGAGAAAAGCAGCAAAAACGTTTTGAACAGAAAAGGCTCGGCATTGCTTGCATTTTATAGAGGAATCATGTATTGTTTACTTTAACACATGAAACCGTTGAATCGAACGATGACAGTGCAGGAAATGTTAAGTATATACCGACCGCATGAAAGAAGACAAAAACTGCATTCTGTATGGATGAAAGCTTCATGCGGAAGAAACAGGAAAACAGATGCATAAAAACATAAGCAATAGATGCAAAAAGGGAACTGAGAATATATGGGTGAATTAACCGGGAAGCAGAAACAGATAGGAGAGCAAGATTATAATATCTTTCTGATCGGATTCATGGGAGTCGGCAAAAGTACGATTTCCCGGACGCTGCATTATAAATTTGGCATGGATCTTGTGGAAATGGACCAGATTATCGCTGAGAAGAATGGAATGAGCATTCCGGATATTTTTCAGACTTACGGCGAGGAATATTTCCGAAAAGAGGAGACACAGCTCCTGATCGACAGCCAGTCGAAGAAGAATATAATTTTTTCCTGCGGCGGAGGCGTTCCTATGCGCGAGGAAAATGTCAGGGAGATGCGAAAAAGCGGAGTCATTGTTCTGCTTACTGCTCAGCCGGAGACTATTTTTGAACATGTGAAGAACAGCCATAACCGGCCGCTTCTGGAAAATAACAAAACGATAGAACATATCACAGATCTGATGGAGCAGCGTCGACCAAAATATGAAGCGGCGGCAGATATCGTAGTTGAAACGGATGGCAAGAGCAAATATAAGATCTGTAAGGAAATCGTCAGCAAATGTACAAAGTTTCAAAATGCGAAACTGCAGTCCTGAGTCGCTTTTCGCATTTGATGAATTGAAACATTTTTTCTATAGGGAGAAGATATCTGAGATGGAACAGGAAATTACCGGCCGCACCGGATTATTGTGTCTCTTAGGAAGCCCGGTGGCACACAGTATTTCGCCGGCTATGCACAATGAGGCATGCAGACAGCTGGGACTTGACTATGCTTATCTGGCATTTGACGTTCCTGAGGCGGACATGCCGAAAGCAGTTGAAGGACTCCGCGCCATGGGTGCACGCGGCTGGAACATCACCTTCCCGGGCAAGACGATCATGTGTAAGCTTGCCGACAAGGTCTCGCCGGCATCGGAGATTTCCGGCGCCTGCAATACCATCGTCAATGATAACGGCGTGCTGACTGCCTACACGACAGACGGAATCGGCTTTATGCGTGCAGTGAAAGAGAGCGGCGTGAATATCATAGGAGAGAAGATGACCCTGCTCGGGGCGGGCGGTGCTGCTTCTGCCATTTTGATCCAGGCAGCCCTGGACGGCGTTGCGGAAATAAGTGTTTTTAACAGGCGCAGTGCCTCTTTTGAAAGAGCAGAGGAGATAGCAGAGAAGCTGAAGGAACGGACGTCCTGTAAGGTTACTGTGCACGACTATTCAGATTCGGATGGGCTTCGGCAGGCGATAGCCGAGAGCCGTATC
Organism: Eubacterium sp.; assembly: GCA_036308545.1. Taxonomy (GTDB): domain Bacteria; phylum Bacillota; class Clostridia; order Lachnospirales; family Lachnospiraceae; genus Bilifractor. Next base: position 21,341 of record JAXJVN010000070.1, read on the forward strand.
CTTGTGAATGGTACGCCGGTCGGCATGGCACCGAATACAGAGAACACGATCATCACAGACTCTTCCATGTTCCACAAAGGACTGTTCGTATTCGACGCGATTTACAATCCGCGGGAGACGCGCCTCTTGCGCGAAGCAAAAGAGGCAGGATGTCAGACAGCCAACGGCATGTACATGCTCCTGTACCAGGGGGCTGCCTCCTTCGAACTGTGGACCGGAAAAGAAATGCCCGTAGACATCATTAAGCAGAAATATTTTTCATGATGAGAAGACCGCTCGCCCCCAGAAAATAGATGCGCAGATATTGGCTTGCCTGGCAGAGTCGTGGCGCCCATGGATTTGAACTGGCACTGTAAGAACAAGGGCTGCATCTGCAATATGTTCCTTTATACAGCCTGTCCCTTTTCGTGAATAATAGTGTATACTGTATAAAAACTGTACGGAAAGGGATAAAAAGTCAATGGAAAAGGGAAAGATCAAACCGGCACCGAATGCGAAAGCGCTGCTGCCGATTCTTGTTTTTCTGGTTCTGTACCTGGTGCCGGGAATTTACTACACGTATATCCGGCCGGTTGAAGGACAGATGGGGTTCTATATCATGTCTGTCGTGGTGGCGTTCGGCCTCGCCCTCATCGTGGCATTCCTGCAGAATAAGAAGCTGTCGTTTGAGGAGAAAATTCACATCTGCGCGAAAGGAATCGGAGACGACAACATTACGATCATGCTCTTTATCTTCCTTATGGCGGGCGCGTTCAGCGGAATTGCCAAAGAAGCAGGAGGAGTAGAGAGCACAGCAAATCTGCTGCTCAATATCGTTCCCGGAAAATTTGCTATTCCGGGGCTCTTTGTAATTGCATGCCTGATTTCCATGTCTATGGGGACCAGCGTCGGGACGATTACTGTGCTGGTTCCGATTGCGGCATCGGTGGCACAGACAGCCGGCTTTAACCTTCCGCTGTGCGTTGGTACAGTAGTCGGCGGAGCTATGTTTGGAGACAATCTGTCCTTCATTTCCGATACAACGATTGCGGCGACGAAGACCCAGGGCGTCGAAATGAAAGATAAGTTCAGGACAAACCTCAAAATCGCCCTGCCGGCGGCAGTGGTGACTTTGGGTATTTTATTCGTCATCGCGCTCATGAGCGGCACAGCCGCATTGGGGAATTATAAATACAGCATTTTACTGGCCCTTCCTTACTTTGTCGTTCTGGTGCTGGCCATTATGGGAAAAAACGTCTTCGGTGTTCTTGGAATAGGCATCATCCTGTTCATGGCAGCGGGAATTGCAACAGGCAGGCTCACTGCGTCTGATGCATTCGCCTCGATGGGTGCAGGAACTTCGGGCATGTTCGAGACCATGATCGTGACCATCCTGGTCGCTTCCATCAGCGGTCTCATTGAGGTGTACGGAGGCTTTGCGTTCATCCTTGCCTTTATCCGCCGGCATGCACACGGCAAACGGGGCGGCATGCTTGGCATAGGACTTCTTACCGTGCTCATGGACGTCGCGACGGCAAATAACACGGTCGCGATTGTTGTTGCGGCTCCCATAGCCAGAACCATCAGCAAAGAATATTCCATCGAGCCCCGCAAGACAGCTTCGCTTCTTGATACATGCTCCTGCATCGCCCAGGGGATCATCCCCTATGGCGCTCAGCTGCTCATAGCGTCGTCGCTCGCCGGAATCTCCAGCGTATCCATCATCCGCTGGCTGTTCTATCCCTTCGCTCTCATGGCGGCAGTAATCATATCCATCATCCTCGACCGTGGCAAAAACCAGCCAAAGTGACTTGCCAGGCCCCCTGAATACAATCTTCTCGGTCGGCGCAAGGTCGGTGTCTACTGAACACCGGCGTCCCGCCGGCAAGCAAGCTTGCCGCGTGTGATGACTTTTGCACTGGTAACGTGTATATTATTACTAAGTGAAGAACCTGCGCAGCCAGGAAAATACGTCAAATTATTCTAAGGAGGACAAGGTGGAAGAATCAAAAATCAAGGAGCTGGTTGGAAAAATGACTCTGGAGGAGAAGGCATCCCTTCTCTCCGGTGATGATTTCTGGCATACCAAGGGCATCAAGCGCCTGGGCATCCCGAGAATGATGGTATCCGACGGGCCAGTCGGTCTTCGCAAGCAGGACCAGAGCGGCGACCATCTGGGAATCAACGAAAGCATCAAGGCTGTCTGCTTCCCGTCCGGCTGCCTCACGGCGGCATCATTTGATACAAATGTCCTGAATGATCTGGGGGAGACTCTGGCAGGCGAATGCCAGGCCGAGGACCTTGGCGTCATTCTGGGGCCGGCCATGAATATCAAGAGAAGCCCCTTATGCGGCCGCAACTTTGAGTACTACTCAGAGGACCCGACCCTCTCGTCAAAGCTCGGCACAGCCTACATCAAAGGCGTTCAGAAGCACGGTGTCGGCACAAGCCCCAAGCACTTTGCTGCCAACAACCAGGAGCACCGCAGAATGTGCGTCTCCTCCAACATGTCCGAGCGTACGCTCCGCGAAATCTACCTCGGCTCCTTCGAGGAGATGGTTCGCGAATCAAAGCCCTGGACCATCATGGCATCCTACAACCGCATCAACGGAACATTTTCCTGTGAGAATAAAGAGCTCCTGACCGACATTCTGCGCCAAGAGTGGGGCTTCGACGGCTTCGTCGTGAGTGACTGGGGCGCTGTCAACAAGCGTCCGGAGGGCGTCGCTGCCGGTCTGGATCTGGAAATGCCTTCGACAGGCGGCGTGGGAGACAAGGCAATTGTCGCCGCTGTAAAAAACGGCACGCTCGCCGAATCAGATGTCGATAAGGCCGCGGAAAATGTGGTCCGCATCGTCATGCGCTACGTAGAGAACCATAAGGCTGACGCTGTCTTCGACAGGGTCCATGATCATGATGTCTCCAAAAAAATTGCCGAGCAGGGTATGGTCCTTCTCAAAAATGACAGCAGGACTCTTCCGCTCTCAAAAGATCAGAATATAGTCGCTATTGGCGCTTACGCCAAGCATGTCCGTTATCAGGGCGGCGGCTCCTCTCACATCAATACAGATCATGTTGTCTCCTTCGTCGAGGCAGCGAAAGATAAAGCAAACGTAACCTTTGTCAAAGGCTTTGAAGAAGGCCAGGAGGAGTCGGATGCCAAGCTTTTAGCCGAAGCTGTCGGTGCCGCAAAAGACGCGGATGTCGCTGTTCTCTTCGTGGGACTTCCGGACAAGTATGAATCTGAAGGCTATGACCGCACTCATATGCTTATCCCGCCCTGCCAGAGCGAACTCATCGAGAAGGTTTCTGCTGTCGCGAAAAAGACCGTGCTCGTCCTCCACAACGGATCCCCGATTGAGATGCCGTGGATCGACAAGGTTGACGCTGTTCTTGAGGCATATCTGGCAGGCGAAGCAGCCGGCGAGGCGGAATATGAGATTCTCTACGGAGATGTCAATCCCAGCGGAAGACTCGCGGAAACATTCCCGAAGAGGCTCGAGGACAACCCGACCTACCTGACATTTGATCATGATGATGACAATGCCCAGTACAATGAAGGCGTCTTCGTCGGTTACAGATATTATGACAAAAAGAAGATGGATGTCCTCTTCCCATTCGGCTACGGACTGTCCTATACCACGTTCGCATACTCCGATCTTACGCTCGACAAGTCTTCCATGAAAGACACCGACACGGTGCGGGTCTCCATGAAGGTCACAAACACCGGAAATGTGAAGGGCAAGGAAGTTGTCCAGATTTACGTCGGCCAGAAGGATCCGGAAATCGTCCGTCCTGTCCGCGAGCTGAGAGCCTTCACCAAAGTAGAACTCATGCCGGGCGAGACAAAAACTGTAACGTTCGATCTTGCAAAAAAAGCTTTTTCCTACTGGAACGAGACCCTGCATGACTTCCACGTCGTAACCGGAGATTATGTCATCGAGGCCGGCAAGTCCTCCCGCGACATCGTCCTTAGCGCCGATCTCCACATCGACTCCACGGTTGAGGTTCCTCACGTATGGACAGCCAACTCCACATTCGGCGACCTCATGGCTTATCCTGACAAGCTTGCCAAAGTCCAGGATATCTTCAATTCTCTCATGGGCGGCTTAGGCGGCAGTGAGGATTCCGGTGATGCCGCATCGGAAGCAATCACCTCTGACATGCAGATGGCCATGATGAAGTACATGCCTCTGCGCGCAGTCACCCAGTTCGGTGGTGCCGATGCTTCCAAGGTCGACGAGATTCTCGCAATCCTCAACAAATAATGATTGATACGCTTCCTTATGTAAAAAATGCATAAAAAGCAGATTGCAAAGTGCCTGGCAGATTGTATACTATCTGCCAGGCACTTTGTATACAGTATACAATCTGCCAGGCACCGTGTATACATTTTACATTATAAAAAACTCAGGATGATCATTACGGCCATCACGATCAGGAACGCCAGAAATCCCGGCGCTTTTATGGTAAGCTTTCCTGCTGTCTTCAGGGGCAGCTCCCTCTCTTGCTTTACGAAGAAGCAGGTTTGTGCCTTCGCGATGAGGATCGCCATGCCTGCCAGCATGCAGAAGATGAGAAAGACCAGATAAGCAATGGATGCGGCGCTCATATTTTCCGTGTCTCCCAGCGGACTTCCGGCCACGATGATGCCCATGAAATTGATCAGGATATGGAGCATAACAGACCACCTGATCTGTCCGGTCCTGATGTAAATATAGGCGAAGACAAGGCCGATCAGGAACGCATACAGGATCTGCACCAGATTGCCGTGGAAGAGGCCGAAAGCTATAGCCGAGAAGAGCAGGGCGAAGCGTTCACCATAGGGCAGCAGGCGCGTGATCAGGGCTTTTCGGAAGAACAGTTCTTCGAATGCAGGTCCGACGATCACCGGAAAAACAATCTTCCATAACGTAGAATCCATACCCGCCAGCATCTGGGCGGTATCCGAAGAGGATGCCCCGGTCAGCTGCTTCAGGCAGAAGTTGACCAGATTCCCCACCCAACTTCCTGCGTACATGAGGAAGACCGAAACGACAAAGAAAGCCAGAAAACGCTTCCAGGTCATCTGCAGCAGGCCGTTGGAATTGTTATTTGCTGCTTTATTTGCTGTCTCTCCTTCTGAAATGTTGTTTTCTACAGCTGGATTTTCCCTAAACAGCCCTTCTGAGGTGCCGTTTTTTTCGGCTGGACTTTCCCTTAACAGCTCTTCTGAACTGCCGTTTTTATCAGCCGGATATTTCCTTAGCAGGCAGATTCCGAGAGGAAAAGCAGCCAGATAAAGCGGAAGGAAGGTAATCAGCCAGGAAGCAGTCTCGCCCGGAGTCTCCACGCCTGTGAGGCGGGTGTAAAGGGTAGCTGCTGCGAACTGAAGAACCGAGCCAACGACAAAAACGAAGAGGCAGGCAAAGCCTGCAAGGGATATCTCTTTTCTTGTCTGCTTTTTTTTCTCTATAGAAGGCTCATTCACAGAATAGGGGATTCTGCCCGGGACCGGATCCAGAAATGCAGGAATCATAACCAGGAAAATGCTGCCGACGAGGCAGTTTACCAGGCCGGCAAGAAGAATCCCGCGGCTGACCGAAAGCCAGTCTATCGCACCTGAGAATCCCGCGGCAATGATGCCGATGTCCGGTACCAGTCCAAAATAGACGAACATGATCTGGACCAGCTGCTTGACCGGCGTTCCGGCATCAGAGGGAAGCGTTGCGTTCAGAAAAGCGCCTGTGTTTATGCAGTAGTAGGAAAGGGTCAGGGAAAAAACAATCGCTCCTGAGAAAAACATGATCTGCATGCGGGTCAGAACAGCCGAAAGGATCATGGCGGGCAGCAGGTCCAGCAGGGTTACGGCCAGTCCTCCCAGCTCTGAGAACAGGAGTTTTTTCCAGAAGGCTTCCGGAATCAGGAAATAATATGCTGTTGCCAGGTCCTTTTCCAGAGGGTTCCCGAGGGACCGGAAGAAGACGACCACGGCCAGGGCAAGGAAAGGAACATAGACTGCCAGGTCCGGCAGAACCCGAAGGCCGATCAGGGAAGCGGCAAGGGCGATGACTAGATAGGTCTCGGACGTCTTGTTAAAAATGCCGAAACGAGCAAAACGGCTGTGGTTATAGAGCTCCTTCCAGAAGAAAATGGAGGCGCCCCGGCCATGCTTCAGACCATCCCGCATCAGTTTATCGGACCGGTCTTTTTTATCTCCTTTTCGGAAAGCTATTCTGCCTTCGCGCGCCTGTTCCTGAATTGCAGCGGTCTCTTCTGATTTTGCCATGGCATCCTCATAGAAATCCGGACGCAGGCGGCGTATGGCGGCAAGCAGGAGTACGCATCCAAGGACCAGAAGGCAACCGAACAGGCAGGCAAGGGCAATTTTTCCATCCGCAGCGCAGAAAACCATCCCGCGAAGCCAGCCCCAGACCGGGATCCATCTGCCGGATGGTGATGAGAGAAAGTGTACGGCTGCCTTTAACGGGCTGCCGCCTTCTGCATAGGTCCAGGCAAGGAACGCTGCCACAAGCGCCAGACAAAAGATATATCCGGCAGTTCTGAGCTTCTTCTTTCTGCCGGGCACAGATGCCGCCCAGCAGTAACAGAATGTCGTCAGAAGCTGATCATAAAAAAGGACAAGGAAAAATGCCGGGATCAGGGCTGCCGTTCCGGCTGCTGTAAGCTGCAGACCATCGTTTAAAGCCGGGAGGTCAAAAATCAGGATGATGGCAAGGAAAAAATACATGGCCATCCTGCAGATCAGGCGGAACATCAGGACAGACTGCGGCCGCCAGGGCGACGGGAACAGCAGGGCAGTATCTGCCGGCAGAAAAATAGAAGAACCGTTTTTTTCCGCGGAAAAAACTGCATAAAAGAAAAGGACCAGGGTCAGAAGCCCCATGCCTGCCTCCAGGATTTCATTACGGTCAAGGCCTTCAAAGGCAGATGCGAATATGCCGGTATCCGCTTCTTCCCTGTCCGCATTCTCATCTGTCAGCTCTTCAATCTGGCTCTGACTGGAAAACGATTCCCTCTTGTCGGCAAGGGAACCTGCGGCGAAACCGATCAGCCCGCCCATAAGGCAGCATGCCAGAAAAAAGATTAGGAACCAGGTACGGAAGAGTTTTTTGACCTGATTGACAAAGGTGCGGGAAAGATAATATCCAAGCGCGCGAATCATCGGTCCACCTCATTTCCATCATCTTCAGAGGCCGCCTGCGCAGTCTGTTTTTTCGCCAGATGGTCCTCAGGCCGTAATCCTTCCGTTACCTCAAAGAACAGATCTTCCAGACTCCTCTTGCTCTCTGCCAGCTCCTCACGGGTCAGATTTGCCCGTATCGTTCCTGCCTGCATGATCAGGGTACGGTCCCAGAGCATGTCAACGCTGTCGATAATATGGGTCGACACCAGCAGGGTACAGCCCTGTGAGCGGAGCTCTTCCAGGTTCTTTTTCAGCTCTTTTATGGCATGAGGATCCAGTCCGATCATAGGCTCATCCAAAAGCAGGACTTTGGGACGGGTAAGGAGACCCAGGCAGATATTGAGCTTCTGCTGCATTCCCTTGGACAGCTCGTCTCCGAATTTTTTTTTCTTGTCCGCAAGCTGGTAGCGCTCCAGAAGAGCGTCGGCCTTATCCCTGTAATTTTCCATATGGTAAGCCCGGGCAAGAAATTCCATATGCTCGGAAACCGTCAGGTTGGGATAAAGCGCCGGCATCTCCGGAATATAGCCCAGAATCTTTTTTGCCTCCAGACTCTTATTGGGCATGCCGTTAACGCTGATCTGGCCCTGATACCGCAACAAGCCGATGACAGACTTCATGAGGGTACTCTTGCCTGCGCCATTTGGCCCAAGAAGTACCGTGATCGTGCCATCCGCCAGTTCAAAGCTGACATCCTTCACAGCTTCAACCTTCCTGTATTTTTTCGTTACATGCGAAACATTGAGCATAACGTTCTCTCTTTCCTATCCTTTATGGAGTTATCCAGATGCGTTCCATAGCCAAGTTTAGCAAAGAATTCCAAGTTTAGCAAAGAATTCATAGTCTGCCGGTAAAACTTGTGTAAATTTGCCACGGCAATATATTAAGATAAACGAGCAAAGCCTTATAAATCAAGGCTTTGCGGCATGAAGGAGTGCTTTACTACACACGATTTACACAAAATCCATGCACGGATATGACAAGTAAAAAAGTGACTTATTTCATAATAAGCAGCCGTTCGGTTGCCGCGGATGTCTAGACTGTTTTGGTATTGAGCAACCGAAAATACAAGTCGAAGTCCTATGTGAACTTGGGGCGTGATGTCAAGGACTACTATGATATCAAGGAATCAGAGAAATAAATAAAGTTGAAACGAATGAATGGCGTCAGGAAACGAATCCTGACGCCATTTTTTTAAATCCTTTTTTGAAAAATAATTCAAACTTCGAAGGAAAAATATAGAAGCTAAAAGGGATACTATCCCAAAAACCATTCACAATTGCTAAATTAATTGCACAATTGCAAAATCTTGGAAATGGCCTCTTGAATTGTGGCAAGGGGGGGGTAGTATTATAAAACCAGTATATACATTGGAAGACAGCTAATATTCTGATCTGTTGTTAGTCCCATATAAGTAGGGATGGAGTAGAAATTGATTTAATTTATCAATTTTTCAAAACAGATTAAGAAAAGCACTTTAAGCGAAAAAAAATATCTTATTGATAACTATAGGAAAAGGGGAAGCAATGAAAAAGAAAATGAATTTGGGCATTGCAGCAGGTGCAGCAATTCTTGTAGCGGGAGCAACTGTAGGTTTAAACAATACCGAAGTTTCGGCAGCCGAGACTGAGCCATCCAATGTGCCAGTGAATACAGAAGCTGAAACACAGACCGCTCAAGAACCCGTGACCGAAAGCCAGGTCCAGGAAGCAAAATCAGAGTCTGACGCCGCCGACGCCGAAACTGCCAAGGCTCAGGCTGAAGCAGATAAAGCCGCAGCAGAAGCTTCTCAGGCAAACACCGACCTAAACAATGCTAATAAGAATGCAGAGCAGGCATTTGACGATGCCAAGACCAACGCAGCCAATGACGTAAAACAGGCTGATGCAGATCTTAACGATGCCGAAAGTAAGAAAACCCAGGCGGAAGCTGACCTCGAAACTGCAAAGCAAAATGCCGAAGCAGCACCGAAAGAAGAGGCCGCTGCCGAGCAGAATCTGAAAGACACAAAAGATGCCGTCAAAGTAACTCAAGATGACATTGACACAAAAAAGGGTGAAGCTGCTGATGCCGAAAAGACCGCAGAAGAAGCTAAAACCGCTGCTAACGGCGTTATCGACAGCCAGAAGCAGGCCGTCTCCAACGCAGACGACGCGGCTAAGAATGCTGTTTCCGAGCAGGCAAACGCCGCATCCGACGCAAAGAATGCTGCCGACAAGGCCGTTTCCGACCAGGAATCCGCTGCATCCGAAGCAAAAGACGCAGCTGACGCTGTCATTTCCGATAAGGAAACTGACGTTAAGAACGCTGAAGCTAATCAGTCCTCCGCACAGCAGGCTTCTGACGAAGCGAACAAGGCTTCCGAAGCTGCTGACGCTGACCTTGAAAAGGCAAAGCAGACGCAGGCTTCCGCTGAAACTGCCAAGACAGATGCCGAGACTAAGAAGTCCCAGGCCGACGCCGCAGTCGACGCTGCAAAGAAAAATCTCGAAAACGAACAGGCAAACTATCAGTCCGCAAAGGATCTGCACGACGGTAAGATCGATCGTGACAGCACCAAGCAGGGCAAGGACCTGACCGATGCGCAGAACGCTTATGCTGAAGCAAAAGCGCAGAGGGACAAGGACCAGGCCGCAGCTGACGCAGCAGACACCAAGCTGACTGACGCAAAGACCGCTGAAACGTCTGCACAGACTGCACTTGACGACGCAAACGCCGCTGCCAAGACCGCAGCCGACAATCTCGATGCCGCCAACAAGGCAAAGTCCGACGCTGACGCCGACAAGACAGCAAAGCAGAACGACGTTGACGCAAAGACTACTGCTGTTTCTGACGCAGAAGCTGACGTCACCGCAAAGACGAATGCCAAGAACACTGCTGACACTGCTGTGACCGCAGCCAAGTCCGCAAGCGACACAGCCGCTTCCGACGTTACGACAGCATCAGACGCTGCCAACGCAGCTAAGACTGACGTTTCCGACGGATTCGATTCCGCGATCGACGCCGCAGGCCAGACCATAGCCGAAAAGCAGGCCGCTGCTGACGCAGCAAAGACTGCCCTCGACCAGGCTCAGGAAAAGTACGACCAGGGCATGCTGGGATTCATCGACTGGATGCTGTCCAAAGACGGCCTGACCGAAGGCCAGATAGCCGATCTCAACCAGGCCAAAGCCATCATCGAACACGGCATGAAGCTTCATATCTCGGACATCCAGGGTGAAATGGCAAAAAAGACAGCCGAGATCAGGAAGAAAAGCAAATATCGTAATTACGACGACAGACTGCTTGTGCCAAGCGATCAGTGCGACCCGTCGAGCATCCGTCAAATCAGCAAAGTCTTCCAGTACATGAAAGACATCAATAACTGTATTATGCACGACGACAACTTCCCGAACACGCCGGCATCAGTAGTCAGCTTCACCGTTATGGCAGCTGCCCAGGAAGCCAACATGATGAACGATGCGCTTGGCTTCAATCATGCCTATTCAGAAAGACCTGCGTATACGGACTCTAATGGAGACTATCACGAATATTCAGCCGGAACTTTATATGCGACTTCTGTCGAATGCATTACAAACAGTAACTACCCTGACTGGGCTTTCTACACCGACGAAAAGAAACTGTTTGACAAAGCCAAAGCAGCGCTTGGAATCACAGGCGCGCCGACAGACGAACAGGTTGAAGCAATCGACGAATATGCCGCAAAGCACGGTACCTCGATCGGCGAAATAGGTCATTACCTTGCGCTTTTCCGCCACAGCGGCAATTCGACCATTGGAATGGCAGCTACTGCATATGGTAACATTAAAACATATAAAGGCAGCCGTACCGATCGCCAGGGCTACACTTACACCGTCGAAGAA
>JAXJVN010000071.1:0-8825 GCA_036308545.1 Eubacterium sp.
GTGATGCGGCCACGGAGCATGTCCCAGAAGGCTTCGTTATACTCTGCGGTCGCCGTCGGACGGACATTTTTCTTTTTGCCGTCCTTCGGATCGGCGTGCACCGGCGTGGAAGTCGGCTGGGAGAGCTTTGCATCCATCTCGGCCTGCTCCTCAAGGCGGGTGATCTCATCGCCCAGCGCCTTCACATCCGCAGCCATCCTGTTGTACTGCTCGACGGCCTCGGCCTTCACCAGACCGTTTTCGTCCCTGTGGTCTTCCAGAAAAGCCTTCGTCTGCTCCCACAGGGTGTTTCTCTTATTTCTCAGTTCGATAATCTTGCTCATAAAAGCTCCTTTCAAAATAGGCGTCATTAAAAAAGCCGGGCTCCTTATTTCAGGAAGTCCAGCTGGTTTCGTAAGATCTCATAGGGCATCGCCCCGTCTTTGGTTTTGCCATCCATGCCGATGGCCGGGAGTCCGGGTTCTGCCCGGGATTTCTCCTGCGGCTCCTCTTTGGCGGGCCCTGCCTCCATCCTCAGACGGTTCAGCACCGCTCTGTCTGTACGTCTGGCAGAAAAGAGCTTTGCCTCCACCGTAACGCCATCATCTTCCGGCTCCAGTTCACTGTTTTCGTAAAGGATATCGTCTGCAAAACCTAACTCCACCGCTTTTTTCGCGTTCATCCACGTTTCATTACTCATCAGTTCCGCAATCTTATTATGCCGCAGTCCGGTTTTAGCAATATATGCGTTGATGATGCTCTCCTTCACTTCCTTCAGCGTCTCGATAGCCTTTTCCATATCACGCTCATTTCCCATGGCAATGGTAGATGGATCATGGATCATAAGCATCGAAACAGGGGACATATATACCGTGTCCCCGGCCATTGCGACGACAGACGCTGCCGACGCGGCGATCGCATCAATCTTGACCGTAACCCTGCCTGGATAATCCCGGATCATGGTATAGATCTGCGCAGCGGCCCAGACGGAACCACCCGGCGAATTGATCCAGATAGTGATATCCCCATCTTCGGCCATCAGGTCATCCCTGAAAGCCTGCGGAGTCACAGAATCACCCCAGAAGTCATCCTCATCAATCGGCCCCTCAAGACGGAGCACCCTGCCTCCACTGTCATCGTGAATCCAGTTCCAAAACTTCTTCACTTACTTCTACCTCTCTTTCATACAGCGATCAGCTCCTTATCCGGAAGCAGTCCAAGCATTTTATTCGTTTTGGCATATTCGCCAAAACAAAAAAGAGCATATTCGTCATACGCCCTTGCCGCTTCTTCCGCAGAGTCAAAAGACCCGATACGGATATGATCTCGATCTACAGTTATTTCCGCCCTCCACTTCCCTCGGTCTGCTGCCCAATGAACGCCCTTATAACCACTTTGATTATTGGATGTAAGGCCCACATTCCTGTTATTTTCGGTCTTAGTGCATATCCTCAAATTACTCCTTCGACAGTTACTCTTATCACCATCAATGTGATCAACATACAGCCCGGCCGGAGGATTCATTATTAGACGATGCAAAAAAATGTGCTCATCACGTTGACCTGTCGAAGCAAGAAAATACCCTGCGCGATTTGCTACCCATTTATAATGGCTGACCAAAGTATAATCAGTTCGGTCAATAACAAAACGCATCCCTGTCGGTAATTTGCACTCAACGTATTCAGGGAAAAAACAGTATTTACCATAGTTACAGGCACTGCATGTGGTCTTTTTTCCAGATACAAGGTCATACCCGTTTACAATCGTCTCCCTTCCGCACACGCATTTGCAAATCCAGGAAGCACCGCCATTACGACTCTGCTTATGTTTCTGTAGGACTACGAGATTTCCGAATTTTCGCCCTTTCAGGTTTCTTGTTTTCAGCACTTTCCTCGTCTCCTTTCTCCGGTTTTTCATCCGTCTGCTGCTCTTCTGTATCCGGCTCTTCCTTCTGATCCGGATTCGGTGCCGATGTAGACTGCGTCACTCGCATCCCTGCATCCTGTAGCTTTACATAGCCGCCGTTCAAGTAATAATCATCGCCGCCCTTTTCCGCCGGGATCAGATCAAGGTTCTCCAGTGCCCTACAATCATTGGGCGACATGAAACCATTGCTGATGCCGGTCGCATACCCCTGCATCCTGGACTGATAGTCGCCGCGCAGGAGGCCATCCACATTAAATTTCGGGAAATACTGCTCCTGTTCTTCCGGCAGCAGCAGATCCTTGATGATCGCCTGTTCTAAACGGACGAGCCACGGCATCAGGGTGTGCATCACAAAGTCAATGCTCTGGTGCTCGATATTGGAAAATGTCGCATGTTCCAGATCCTGCACCATGTGCGGCGGCACACGGAAGATCCGGCAGATCTCATTGACACCGAACTGTCTGGTAGACAAAAACTGACTGTCCTCCGGTGGCAGGGAGATTGCTTTGTACTGCATCCCCTCTTCCAGCACAGCCACCTTATGCGCATTGTTTGCACCGCCATAGACATCTGACCAGTTCTCCCGGATCTTTGCCGGATCTTTCAGGACGCCTGGGTGCTCCAAAACACCGGATGGCTGCGCACCATTTTTAAAGAAGGCCGATCCGTATTTCTCCACAGCCAGCGTCGTGCCGAGCGCATTTTTCATCATGGCGATCGGTGAGAATCCTACGAGTCCGTTGAACCCGAGCCCCGGTACATGGAAGATCTCATCCCTGCGGAAGTAGATATCCTTATTGTTCTCCCCGGGAATCTCATAGGTGTAAGCGTGGTAAATATAGTAGATCTCGTCCTTCTCATCCCGGTCGACTTCCACGTTTTCTGGCAGCAGCGGGTAGAGTCCTAAGATGCCGTTCTTCCCATCCCGGATGATCTGTGCATAGCAGTTCCCCCACAGGAGAAGATGCGTCATCATCACTTCCCGGAAGGAAAAGCTCGTCATCTCCGGGTTCGGCAGCATGTACAGCAGCCGGTATAGAGGATGGTCTTTTGCCTTTTCTTTCCCGTTCTCAGAAGTGTCTGTAAAACGATATAGATGCAGCGGAAGGCCCGCCACCGACTCTGCAAGCAGCCGCACACAGGCGTAAACGGTCGCGATCTGCATCGCGCTCTTTTCATCAACCCGTTCCCCGGAATCTGCGCGTCCGAACACAAAGGTCTGCCCGGAATCCCGGACGTTATCTGTGATCTCCGGCAGATGAGGCGCATCCCTTGGGCTGATTCCAAGCCAGCTTAAAAATCCCATCAGTACATCTCCTCCATAATAGAAACAGCCTCCCGGATTACCAGAAGGCCAATGATCATTAGCGTTATCATGTTCCTCTCCATCAGAAAACCAGCAGGCCGCGATCCGGATCATCATAGACGCTGCCACTGGTCTCATGCCGGATACACCGGTCAAGCCCCATGATCAAGGCCACAATACCGTCAATCTTCTCCGTCGCTTTCTTCTTGGACGGTTTGATATTCTCTGCCGCATCGATCTCCGCCACAACATTTCCTGCCATCCACCTCAGGATCGGATTGCCGCCGTGGGTAATCTTTCCTTCCAGCAGCAGCTTATACAGTTCCTTCATTCCGGGACTCATATCCTTAAAGCCCATCCCGATCGGAACCATGGTGAAGCCGTCACCGGCAAGCTCCGTGATCAGCTGCGTCGCATTCCAGCGGTCAACGCCAATCTCACAGATATGGTACTGCTCCGCCAGCTCCCCTATGGTTTTCCGGACAAACTCGTAATCGACGACATTTCCCTCCGTGATATGAAAGAGGCCCTGCTTTTCCCAGAGATCATACGGCACATGGTCGCGCCGCACCCGCAGCTTAAGCGTCTCCCTCGGAAGCCAGAAATGCGGCAGAACGATATAGTTTTCTCCTTCTGCCTCCGGCGGGAACACCATCACAAAAGCCGTGATGTCCGACGTGCTGGATAAGTCCAGTCCCGCATAACAATCACGGCCTTTCAGTTTCTCCATATCAATCGGGATATCTCCCTTGTCATACACATGCTCGGGAATCCATGCCACTAAGCTCCCAACCCACTGGTCAAGCCGGAGCTGGCGGAACACGTTCTCTTCCGCTGGATTTTCCAGTGCATCCTTATAGGCGTCCCGGACGCGGTCGATTTTGATCGTATATCCAAGGGATGGATTGGCTTTATACCAGTTTGCCTCATCATTCCAGTCCGCGTCATCCGGCAGGCCATAGACCACCGGGTAAAAGGACGGATCGATCTTTTTTCCCTGCAGGATATCGAGCGCCTTCATATGCACTTCGTAGCAGATCGATTCCCGGTCGGTTCCGGCAGTCGTAATCAGAAAGTACAGAGGCTGCTCCCTCGCGTCACCGGAGCCCTTGGTCAGCACATCATAGAGCTGCCGGTTGGGCTGCGAGTGTAGCTCGTCAAATACCAGGCCCGATACATTCAGGCCGTGCTTGGTACCGACTTCCGCCGATAGCACCTGATAATATCCGGCGTTCTGATAGTTGACGATGCGCTTTCCGGCAGCCATGATCTTTGAGCGCTTCACAAGCGCCGGTGTCATATCCACCATCTGCCGGGCCACATCAAATACAATGCTGGCCTGCTGCCGGTCTGCCGCCGCGCCGTAGACTTCCGCCGATGGCTCATTATCCGCATAGAGGAGGTAGAGCGCCACCGCTGCTGCCAGCTCGCTGTTATGCGTCGGAACCATCGATCTTCCGGCAAGATACTGATGCGAAAGACTGTCAACCTGAATACACTGCATTTGTACCGGATGATCGATCGGTTTGATACTTTCCAGATAATGAAAATTGGATCGTGTCTGCTTCATCCGAATCCGCTGTCGAACCGCTTTTCTCACAAGCCTTGTGGTTGGCTGATCAGAAAATGTCGTAAAACGGATCACATACAGGATCTCTCCCGTCGGCCATCCGCATCTGGTTGATGGCTCTGCCTTTACAGCGTTTTTGATTCCGAGCGACCAGAGAAGCTCTCTGATGGTTTCCGCAAGTTCTCTTATGGTGGTCACATATACGCTCTGTCCTTTTCGCTCTCCGACGCACCCATCGGAATCCATGAGACCCTGCAGCAGCGCCCATCTCTGTTCCTCCGATGCTCTCAGGTACTCAGCCCGGATTGCCTTATCCCGAAAGGACTTTAAAAGGATGGGCTTCAGTTCCGTATAATTTAGAACTTCGCTCCCACCGCACTTCTGCGGATAACGATTGTGAAGCTGATAAGGTATGAATGAGATAATATCCTCCACATCTTCATCCCTTACTGTGATCTCCGGCTTTATGGCGTTTCCATTCCCAAGCCAATACCCATAAAGATACGGATCAACTGGAAGATCGGTATCTGGAATTTTCAGCGGAGCAGCTACCGGGATTCTAATAAGAGAGCGCCGTGCTTCTTTCGGATCATCCCTATGACGGTCTCTGAATGCTTGTGTCCTTCGGAATATTTCTCCCGTCGTCCACAGCACAGAGCGCGGTTTCCCATAAATATAATCGCAGTTCCACAAATGTCGTTCCCCGGCAATAATACTGCTCCCATCACGAAACGTCAGTTTATAAGCCTGTTCGGTATCATCCACTTCACTCTTAGCCACCACATGGCAGGGCTTGCCATTCTCGTCAAAAACGGTATCGCCCACCTTTAGATCCCCCATTGCCGTAAAGCCAGCAGGCGTCGGGAGTGGTGTGTCCAATGCTAATTGCTTTCCATTCTTCTTTGGTATCTCCACATAGGCCGTCCGGAACTGCCGGTGACCATTCTCATCGACGATCCCAAACACATCCCGGATAATCTGCTCCTGCCACGGAAGCAGCCAGAAGCGCTTCCCAGCCCAGCGGCCTTTCGTATGCTTCAGGTTCTCAATAAACCGGACAGCACGGTTAGCGCGATCCTCATCGTAATGGGAACTTGGCAGCATGAACTTCGTCGGAATGTAGTCTGTAAGTTTCGGATATCCTGCTGGTCTGTTATCACCCATTTAAAATATCCTCCATCTCATCAGCCATACCTCCGCCACCTGTATCTGCAACGATCCTGCTTCTGGACGCCGGTGTCAGACCAAACTGCTCACTGAAGCGATTCATGATCTTCAAATAAGTCTGCGCAATCGATACCTGGGGAACCTGCTGCCAATATCCGCTCGGTGTCTTTACAATCGTGCCGTGCTGGGTGATGAATTCCTCTGCTTCCTTCCATCTGGCATATGCCTGACAGTATCCGGCAAAGGAAGCCATATCCACTTCAGTCAGAATACCGATCTGTTCCATCTGCTTACTGAGCCTGCGCCACTCTTTTTTTGCTTCCTGTTCCAGCCACTTCGGGCAGGAGGGAGCTTTCTTCTTAGGCTTCGGCTCATTCTCGTTCAGTTTTCTTTTTCCCGGATTGCCTTCCAGCTCCTTGATTGCTGTCGGCGTCGGTTTCCGGCCCCTTGTCGCCATGGGAATCCCCTCCTTCCTCATCCATCGGGATCAGCCAGCTTTCATCTGGCACAAATGCGTCGTACGGAAGCGTGCGCCGATCGATCACATAGTTCTTTCCCATTCATACGACCCCCTTTGACGCAACAAAAAAGAGCCCTGCGGCCCTGTCATGATCTTCTATCCGTACGAGAGAAAGCCCCGGCGGGCTTCCTTTCGGTCATTTTCTGTTTCGTTTGTTTTTACTGCTGCATCGCCCAAGCCATCGCGTGGCCGTCGTCCGTGAAGGCTACCTCGCTTGCCGCCTTAAGTCCAATGGTTCCTTCGCAGGAAAGGTCGTCATCGAGGTGCTCGTAAACCGCTGCGAAGTAACTGGGCTTTTTCTTTCCGTTATAGTAGTATCCGGCGAGGAGTACCTTGTCTCCAAAGTTCAGTACTTTGCTCCAGCGGGTCTCCAGATCCTCGGCTGTGGTCGGGTTCGGCAGTCTGTAGGTTCTCATTGCTTCGTTGATCGTCATGGTCTTGTCCTCCGTTTTCTTAGGTGTTTTCCCTTTCGGTACTGTATATATACTACGAAACTAACCCCAGCCTTTGAGGTACGTCTATATACGCTCTACAGGCAAAAACAGTCAAGAGATATTTTTAAAGACCATGTTTTACGAAAAATGGGTGCAAAAAGTTAACCTTAACCATTTGCAAGGTTACGGTTTACCATGTAAGATAAATTTCAGAGAGATGCTTAAGCGGGTACAAGCTTAAATCCCAGTTTGGTGGCTTCGGATTTCAACTTCTGCTTACGTCTCTCTTCTTGATTTTTCTTTGTTTGCTCATAATGCTCCTCGGAGTATTCCTCTCCACTCGTTAAGAGATTCCAGATAATAACAAGCAACTTCCGTGCAACAGCGATCAATGCCTTTTTGATTCCTCTGCGTGCTTTGAGCCGGTAAAACCAGTCCCGTAAGAAGAAATTCTTGCACCGTGTAGCCGCCCACGCACATTGCACCATCACGCTTTTAATTCTTGGATTTCCCTTCGTGAGGCGTGCTGTTTTCTTCTTTTTGGCACTTTCGTTATCTCCCGGACATAACCCAGCCCATTTGACGAGATGTCCTGCAGTTGGAAACATGGAAAGATCTGTCCCAAGTTCGGAAATAATAATCGTACTCGCACGTCTTTGAACTGCCGGAATGGTTTCAAGCAACTCTAAAGCAGGTTCGTATTTTCCAGCGTATTCGGATATGCGGTTTTCGACCTCTTCAATCTCCGAATCGCAGTTTTCTTTTACCTTTACAAGATTCTTGAGAAAAAGTCGATCGTGATCGGATAGCTGCCCGGCCACAGCAAGCTGAACATCTTCCATCTTATTCCGGAGAGTACCTTTCAAACATTCATCAACATCTGATGCCGTTAACTTTCCTTTTTCACAAAGCCTTTTTATCAACTGAATTCCGCTGACTCCGAAGATATCCGTAAGAATCGTTGAAAGTTTAAACCCGCACTGTTGCAGATATTTTTCAATCCGGTTTTTATGTCCGACCATTTCTTTTATCAGGATATCCCGGTAGCGTGTCCAGTCTCGCAGCTCTCGGATTTTTTTGGGTGGGATATAACTTGGTGCCAGGAGACCGGCCCTCAGGAGTGTTGCAATCCAGTGAGCATCTTTTATATCGGTCTTCTTGCCGGGTACATTTTTCATATGGTGCGGATTGGCGACAATGATTTTGACATTTTTCTGCTCGTCGTCATCGTAGAGAATTGATTCCAGCACGTTATAAATCGGAAACCAATAGACTCCGGTGCTTTCCATCGCCACATGTCGACAGTTGTTCTCAATGATCCATTTCTTGAATTCATCAAGACCATTGAGCAGTGTTGGAAATTCACGGATTTCAGGTTCTGGCTCTTCATCCAGTCTGCCTTTCAGCAGGCAGGCAACAAGAACTTCCTTGTGAACGTCCAGGCCACAACAGATGTCCAGAAGATTTTGCATAGACGGTCCTCCCTTCAAATGTGTAATTGACAGGGCGGATGTACTCCGGTGATATTGAATTATACTACGCGTGCTATTCCTGAAATGCATAGGCAGATCAGGGCGACATGTTCCTGTGCTCCAGAATACATCGAACCATGATCACTCACGATTTCTGAGAATCAGATGTATGTCGATCTTGCCCTGTATTTTCAGTATAGCGGATAAGGGCCACAGTTTCATTCCTACCTGTGAAAATCCATTTCATTGGTGATCACTCTAAAGCGACTACATATCAAGGGATTTTCGGCATTATTTCCGCGAACAAGGGAGAGAAAGTTTCCCGATTGATCACTCTAAAGCGACTACATATCAAGGGATTTTCGGCATTATTTCCGCGAACAAGGGAGAGAAAGTTTCCCGATTGATGGCGGTTAATTTGTTGAATTCAGCCACAGAAATGAGGCCGTCA
>JAXJVN010000072.1:0-3862 GCA_036308545.1 Eubacterium sp.
ATGGCACAGAAGTGACTGTCACTTCTGGACCTTCTGAAAGGAGAGAGAAAACTATGAGACCGGATTCAAGGAAAACGCCTGCCAAGATTGAGGTGCGGGGCGCCAGGGTCCATAATCTGAAAAATGTCAATGTGGATATTCCATTGAACCGGATCGTGGGAATCGCCGGCGTGTCCGGTTCCGGCAAGTCGTCTCTGGCTCTTGGCGTTCTCTATGCAGAAGGTTCCAGAAGATATCTGGAGTCTCTTTCTACCTATACCAGAAGAAGGATGACGCAGGCTGAGAAGGCGAGTGTCGACGATGTCCGTTATGTGCCGGCGGCGCTTGCCCTGCATCAGCGTCCGGGAGTTCCGGGAATCCGGAGCACGTTCGGGACCATGTCGGAGCTTCTCAATAATCTTCGCCTGATGTATTCCAGACTGGCTTCTCATCGCTGCCCGAATGGCCACTATCTTGAGCCATCTATGAATGTGGCAGCCGAAAAGGAACTGGTATGCCCGGTCTGCGGTACCCATTTTTACGCGCCGGGTGCAGAGGACCTTTCCTTTAACAGTACAGGCGCCTGCAAAAAATGTGACGGAACAGGGACGGTTCGGACCGTCGATGAATCTACCCTCGTGCAGGATGACAGCCTGACGATCGATGAAGGCGCGGTCCTGCCCTGGCAGACGCTGATGTGGTCTCTCATGAAAGATATTGCGCGGGATAATCTCGGTGTCCGCACGGATGTGCCCTTCCGTGATCTGACGGAAAAAGAAAAAGACCTTGTATTTCATGGACCGGCCAAGAAATATCATATGCTGTACCATAACGAAAAGACAAATACAGCGGGCGAAATGGATTTTACCTACTACAATGCGGTCTACACGGTGGAGAATGCACTGGCAAAGGTCAAGGACGAGAAGGGCATGAAGCGGGTAGAACGCTTCCTGAAGGTATGTCCCTGTCCGGAGTGCAATGGAACAAGACTGTCTGAGGCAGCCCGGGCACCGAAGCTTCGGGGGATCAATCTCGGGGAGGCCTGTAAGATGACGCTCAGCGAGCTGGTCAGCTGGGTTGATGGAGTTCCGGCATCGCTTCCGGAAGCGATGCGCCCGATGGCAGAAAGTATCTGTGAATCCTTCCAGCATACAGCAAAGCGGCTCATGGACCTCGGACTTTCCTATCTGACCCTTGACAGGGAGGGTTCCACACTTTCAACTGGTGAGAGGCAGAGAATTCAGCTGGCAAGAGCAGTCAGGAATCGTACAACCGGTGTGCTGTATGTACTGGATGAGCCGTCGATCGGCCTTCATCCGGTAAATATCGAGGGCGTAACCGGTGTGATGGACGATCTGATTGCAGATGGTAATTCTGTCGTTCTTGTGGACCATGATACACAGATTTTATCCCATGCGGACTGGATGATCGAGATGGGACCGGGCGCCGGCGCAGACGGCGGTACGGTTATCGCGGAAGGAACGATCGAGGATCTTGAAAAAAATACTGCCTCCAGGATTGGCGGCTTTCTTTCAGGCCAGCACGCCGTAAAGCAGCGCGCGTCGCTGACGAAAGAGAAACTGTTTTCTCTGGGCACAATCCATATGTCTACAAAAGCAATCCATACCGTGCAGCCGCTCACCATCGATATCCCCAAAGGCAGACTGATTGCAGTAACGGGCGTGTCCGGCTCCGGCAAGACGACCATGGTTCTGGAAAGCCTGATCCCTGCGCTCGATGCCGTGACGAAGGGCCAGAAGCTGCCGGAGCATGTGACGGAGATCCGGGCAGATGGCATAAAACAGGTCAAGCTTATTGATGCCACACCGATCGGGATCAATGTACGTTCTACGGTTGCGACCTATGCCAATATTCATGACGAACTGCGGAAGGTTTACGCGCGTACAAAAGACGCGAAGGAGCGAAAGAAAAAGGCAGGCGATTTTTCCTATAATACAGGAAATCTTCGCTGCCCGGTCTGTGATGGCACCGGTTCCATCAGCCTCGACGTCCAGTTTTTGCCGGATGTGGAGATTCCCTGTCCGGAATGCCGGGGTTCCCGCTACAGCAAGGAAGCCTGGCTGATCCGGCGGCCGTTAAAGAAGAGCAGTGAAGCATACTCCCTGCCTGAGCTTATGGACATGAGTGTGGATGAAGCGATGAAGGCAGCAAAGGACCTTCCGGTCATTTACAGAAGACTTGAGACGCTTCATAACCTCGGTCTGGGCTATCTGACGCTGGGGGAGGAAACGCCGAGCCTTTCCGGCGGAGAAGCGCAGAGGCTGAAGCTTGCCAGTGAGATGGGAAAAGGGCAGGACGATACGGTTTTTGTATTCGATGAACCGACGATCGGACTGCATCCTTTGGACGTGGAAACTCTGCTGTCCGTATTCCGGCATCTGACAGAAAACGGCGCTACGGTCATCGTGATCGAGCACGATCTCGATGTCATCCGAAACGCGGATTACTGTATCGATATGGGGCCGGGAGGCGGAATCCATGGCGGAAGGATCGTAGCCTCAGGAACGCCGGAAGAACTGAAGGCATCACAGGACAGCCTGACGGGGAAATATCTATGAAGACAAAAAGGGACAAAAAGTGACAGTCACTTTTGTCCTATGGTCCAGAAGTGACTGTCACTTCTGGACCTGTTGACACTTGCAGGAATTGGAGTCGGATAGAAATCCGGCTCCTTATTTTTTATGGATATTATTGCTGTAAAATTGTAAAATATAGAAAGTAAAAGTCTGACAAAACATGGAGGTTACCATGGTTACAGGAACAATCAAAAATAAAGTGGATAAGATTTGGACAGATATATGGGCAGGCGGACTTACAAATCCTCTGACGGTCATTGAACAGCTCACTTATCTCATGTTCATCCGGACCTTGGATGAGAAGGAAACAGAGATGGAGTCTGTTGACAGTTTAAGCGGAACTGTATCGGACCGCATTTTTCCACAGACTCCTATCGGTCAGTCTATGCGCTGGAGCCACTTTAAAAACCGTGATGCCCGAGAGATTTTTAATATTGTTTCAACAAGGGTTTTTCCGGCAATCAAGGCAATGAAGAATGGACAGCTTCCGGATTTCGATGAATCTGGAAAAATGATACCGGTAGCAGAATCAGGCGATGAAGATGACCAGATAAGAACCGCTTTCAGCAGATATATGGAAGATGCAACATTCCTGATCCCAACGCCTCAGGTTCTGCAGAAAATTATTACCGGTTTGGATGACCTTTATACAAATGATATCGCCGATTTGGATATGCAGGGTGATCTGTATGAGTATATGCTGGATAAACTTTCAACGGCTGGAAGAAACGGACAGTTCCGTACTCCGAAACATATCCGTGATATGATGGTCAATCTTCTGGCGCCGACGCCTGATGATTTAATATGTGAAAACAAGACTCGATATTTTATACAATCTAAGGTCGCCTGATTAAGGGGTATCGCTTTCATAAAAAGGGTGTCGTTTTTGCAGGGGTGTCGTTTTCCGCAAATCGACGCATTTTTTATATTCGGAGAAATAGGAATGCATAAAATTACCGATAAACAATATGAAGAGTATCAGCGGCTGTGCTATGCTCGGGATCACGGAAGGATATTAACTCCGGATGGGCTAAGGCTTGTCTGCGCAGGGTTCGATTATGATCCAGAAGCGATCGGAAAGCACATGTTGGAGACACTGGCGAAGTTTCAACAAAAAGAAAGATAGAAATCAACAAATCCGTATTTTGTAAAATGCAGACAACACCACGGATCGGCTTTTGGTTGGACAATTCCAACCAAACACCACAGCAGACAGCAGAAAACATTCTGAACGCTAGGAAGCCGGTATGATTGTTACATATAAGGGGAAGAAAAATTTCTTTTAG
>JAXJVN010000073.1:0-84688 GCA_036308545.1 Eubacterium sp.
ACAGACCCGGCGGAAATTTTTACCCGGGTCTATATAGAAAAATTGTCTCGAGAGACCCATGAGAATTAAAGTTTCGGGATGCGAAATGCATCAGGCAGCAGCCGCACTCCCTCCGCCTGTGAAACTGCAGCGTAGATTCGTACAATATGCCGTACAGGGTTTCGCGAGGCGGTCGGTTCTTAGGGCGCAGCGTCTGTTTGCAGACGCTGCACCCTTAGAACCGCTACCAGCCGAACAAAGCGAGAGCGGTCTCGCCTGCCGGCTCGGTCGGGCCTAAACGCGTGCCACCGGCACGCAGGCCCCCTGCTAGGCATTTGTACGAATCTTCGCGTAACATTTCATTAAATAAAAGTTTAAAGTTTCTCGAAAACCTCTGCACCATGCTTGCAGATGGGGCAGATGTAATCCTCCGGAAGTTCTTCGCCTTCGTAGATGAAGCCGCAGACGGTGCAGACCCAGCCGGTGACTTTTTTCTCAGGCTTGGGTTTGACGTTCTTCTGGTAGTAGGTGTAGGTCATGGTGTCGTTATTGTTGACGGTCCGGGACTCGTCGATGGTGCAGATGAACATGCCGTGGGAGCCCATGTCCATGTAGTCCCTTACGGTCAGGCTGATTACGGCGTTGACGTGTTTTGTCAGCATGGCGATGCCGTTGTCGGTCCGGGCAAAGTCAAAACCATCGAATTTGTCGACGTTCCTTCCGCTCTGGAAACCGAAGCGGGTGAAGAGGTCGAAAGGAGCCGTGACGTCCAGGCAGTTGACGTTGAGCTTGCCGGTCTTTTTTACCATGTCGTGGGTGTAATTGTTTTTGTTAATGTTGACCGCGATGCGGGTCGGATTATCCGCGATCTGCATGACGGAATTGCCGATGAGACCGTTGTCCTTATCGCCGTCCTTTGCGGTGATGACGTAAAGACCGTAGCCGATCCGGAAGAGAGCGGTCTTGTCCTGCTTGTCCGCGTGATCGGATGCCGCGACATATTCACGGGTGAGCTCCGCTGCCATCTTGTCCAGCTGGTCTCTGGAGTCCTTGTTCAGGGCAGAGTTGATGGTGACGTTATTTTCCAGAATATGGAGGTCCGGGCAGCCAGCCAGCATATTCATCATTTCCTCTTTTGCTGCCGGAGCCCAGGTTCCGTTCTCAATGAAGCCGACGGTGCGGTTCCGGAAATTGCGTTCGGTCAGGTTGAAGAGGAAGGTGTGCATGAAGGGATAGATGCCTGCATTGTAGGTTGTTGTGGCAAGGATGATCTTGCTGTAGCGGAAGGCTGCCGCGACAGCAGCCGCCATATCGTCGCGGGCCAGATCATAGACCTCGACCTTGGGGGCGTCTTTTTTCAGCATTTCGGCAAGCTTTAAAGCTGCTTCCTTTGTATGGCCGTAGACGGAGGTATAGCAGATGACGATGCCTTCCTCTTCCGGCGTGTAAGAAGACCATTTGTCATAGAGACCAATATAATGGCCAAGGTTCTTTGTCAGCACGGGGCCGTGCAGGGGGCAGATTTTCTGGATATCCAGCGTGGCTGCGACCTTAAGCAGGTCCTGGACTTGTTTGCCGTATTTGCCTACGATGCCGATGAAGTACCGCCTGGACTCGTCGTCCCAGGGTTCGTCCACGTCGTTGGCACCGAATTTGCCGAAGCCATCTGCCGAGAACAGAACCTTGTCATAGGAATCATAAGTGACCATAACCTCAGGCCAGTGGACCATGGGGGCAAAAACGAAGGTCAGCTTATGCTTTCCAAGCTCCAGGCTTTCGCCGTTCGCGATCAGCTTAACTTTATAATCCGGAATGTTCTCAAAGAACTGGTGGATCATTCCGTCAGCCTGGGCGTTTGTTACGACCGTGGCGTCCGGGTAGGTGCGCACGAAAGCTTCGATGCTGGCTGAATGGTCGGGTTCCATGTGCTGGACGATCAGATAATCCGGCTTCTTGTCTCCCAGAATGTTCTTGATATTGGACAGCCACGTGGAAGAAAAGTGAACGTCGACGGTATCGATGACGGCAATCTTATCGTCCAGGATTACGTAAGAGTTATAAGCCATGCCGTTCGGAACCTTGTACTGGCCTTCAAAGAGGTCTACCTGGTGGTCATTAACGCCTGCATAACGAATGTCATTTGTGATTTCCATAGAGAATCCTCCTGTTAATAGTGCAGGGATTGTCCGGCAGAAGCTGAGAAAAGGGCAGAAGCGGAAAAAACAGGTAAACAAACCGTTCAACAATCTGAGAACAGCCTTTTTCCATCTGGGCACCGGTCCTTATCCAACTGCAGAAAAATGAAGATAAAGATATTATAATCGATTTTCCCTTTCAATATGTGTAAGAAATGCGAAAAAAACAAAAAAGTACAAAGGAACGGATCCGAAACCTGTCATTCCTTGAAATCTTCTGCAGAGATTTTCAGAAAGGGCTTTAGATTGTCCCTTTTAGAATAATAATTCCGTATGAGTGACAGGAGATACTGGTCACTTTGATTTAAAACGTAATCTCTTCTTGTGATGATTGAAATATTCCAGTACCAGTGCGGATTGACGGAGCAGTAGGTGATATTGGGATCGTTCTTTACATAGCTGGCCGGAAGAATGGTGATTCCAAGACCTTTCGATACCATTTCAAGGGAGGCAGGGTGATTGTTGATCTCACAGAGGATGGATGGTGTAAAACCGGCAGAGCGGAACATACGGTTTGTAATATCACGGATGATGGTTCTTTCTTTTGAGAGGATGAAAGGTTCTTCCCGGAAGGCAGACAGGCTGACCATTCGTATTTCTCCGGAGGAACGAATCTCATGTAAATGTTTTTGTATTGGTTTATCAACGCCGTTTGTAAAAAGACTTGTGGGGACAGCAAGGAGGAGCTCTTCCTGTGCAATGGGGATGATCGGGGATTGAGGGGGCTCGTCCTCATTTAATGCTAGCAGCGCCATATCAAGAGTATTTTCTGAAATAGACTCAAGAAGAGGGTGTGCAATATCTTCAGTCAGAATAATTTTATTAAGAGGATATTTTTTCTGATAGTCGGAAAGGATTTTGGAGTAAACGATGCCGCCCCATTGCGGCGTGATCCCAAGTCTTGTGACTCCGGTTTTGGATTGTGCCAGGCTGGATAGATTCCGATATAACTCATCTCTTGTCGCAATCATTTCTTCGCAGGCCTTCTTGTAAAGCTCGCCTGCGTAAGTAAGCTTCATTTCTTTCTTTCCCCTGATAAAAAGCTTTACCCCAAGTTCGGCTTCCTCTTTCGCCAGAAACTGGCTGAGGGAAGATTGCGAGACGAAGAGATAGGTAGATGCACGAGATAGGTTTTTGTTTTTGGCAATTTCAAGAAAATAATTAAGGTAACGGATATCCATAAAGACTCCTTATGAAATGTTGTTAATAAACTCCCCGGAAGGATGCCGGTGTGGAAGAACTTATGATTAAGGATGAACACCCCCTTGGCACATTCGCGGCGTTCCTTCCGCTGATTGTTCCGGCGCTTCTGATCACGGTTGGCTCTCTTGGCAAGATGGTTCTTCCCGAAGGCTCTCCTCTGCTTGCTTTTACGAATCTCATCGGTGAGAAGACGGTAGCGATGCTTATCGGCGTGATCATTCTACTTGTAACCTGTGTATCGAGAAAGAAAGAACTTGTCAAATCTGCTAAAGCCTCTGGCTGCGCGGTAAGCGATAATCCTTCGTTCCTGGAACTGGGATTCGGCAACTGGATTGAGCGTGGTATTAAGGTAGCAGCTATGGTTATCATGATTACCGGAATGGGAGGCGCCTTCAGTACGATTCTTGGCTCTAACCCTGCCGTAAAGGAAATTGCAGGAGCAGTTGTTGCCAGTGGTATTCCCATGATCGTCATTCCGTTCGCAATTTCGGCAATAATGCGTGCAGCCTGCGGTTCCATGGCGACAGCGACAATGACGGCGGCTGGCATCTGCCTTCCTTTAATGGCTTCGATGGGCCTTTCTCCGGTCGCTACATCACTTTCGATTGGCATGGGTTCTCTTATGTTCGGCCATGTGAATGACTCCGGTATGTGGATGTGCTGTGAGATGTTTAACCTGAAACCGGCGCAGTACCTTAAGTATGTTACAGCACTTACTTCCCTGGCAGGTATTATCGGATTTATTATTCTGTTCGTACTCAATGTAATCGGACTGATCTGATGGAGGATAAAAGCAATGAAGATTACTGCAGTTAAGGCGATTATGATCAAATGGGACTGCTCCCTGATGAGTGACGCAATCTCTCCGAATACTAAGAGACAGGCGCTTCTTGTAAAGGTTGAGACCGATACGGAACTTTATGGTATTGGAGAAGCCTTCTGCTATGGCAGTCCGCTGCACGTTGGAAAAGCTATTCTGGAAGAACAGCTTGCGCCGCATATTATCGGGGAGAACCCGGAAAATATTGAGAAAATCTGGCAGACCTTGTATTGGAGAACGATTGCCAACGGCCGCAGGGGCGTCGTGATGGCATGTATTAGCGGTATCGATATCGCACTCTGGGATCTGCTTGGAAAAGCGCTTCATAAGCCGGTATCTGTCCTTCTGGGAAAGCACCTGGATAAAATCCCTTCGTACGCAAGCGGCGGATTTTACGCACCCGAAAAGGATATGGATGCTTACAAGAAGGAAGTTGAAGGGTATGTCGCAAAAGGATATCAGGCGGCCAAAATCAAGATCGGCAGAAACCCGGACATGCCGATGAATTCTATCCGATATATGTCTAATAAGGATTTTGGCGTCAGCTATGATCAGGATATGGAGAGAATTGCTATTGCCAGAGAGGCGTTTGGCAAAGGAAAATTCCTGGCGGCAGATATCAATGCAGCCTGGACATCAAATCAGGTACTGGCGTCAATTCAGGATTTCAAAGATGCAGGACTGGATTGTCTGGAGGAGCCGATTGTCTTTGAAGACAGGGAAGGATGCCGGAAGCTTGCAGCTATGCCGGATATTCAGCTGATGGGCTTTGAGACGGAACAGGGATGCAAGAATTTTGCCAAGCTGATTCAGGACAGGATGGTAGATATCGTACAGCCGGATATCGGATGGGGCGGCGGTATCAGCGAGCTTAAGAAAATCGGCTCACTGGCTATGGCTAATGATAAGCCCATCTCACTGCATTCGTTCGGATCAGCTGTTCATTTCGCGGCAAGTCTGCAGCTGGCTGCATCATTTGGAAATACATGGTATATTGAGTCCGAGGAAAATCCCAATTTGCTGAAGACGGGGATTACCAAGGCGCCGCTTGAGGCAGATGATCAGATGAATTTTTATGTGCCTGATGGAGACGGACTTGGCATTGAACTGGATTGGGATGTCATTCATCAACTGGAAGTTCAGTAAAAACTTGCCGATTCACTGATAGCAGCACAACTTGGCAAAACAGCAGAAAAGACCGGAAACGATGCAGACTAAGAATCGATTCCGGCCTTTTTTGCGTTATTTTTTTGCTGTGTATAGTGGATCTGTGAAATCCCTGAAGAGTGAACAAACTTTGTATTTGTTGGTTTTTCCTGTAGTTGGTTGAGAATATTGGAAAAATATATTGACCGATTGTGCGATGCTTGTTAAAATAATAACGGTTTCAAAATTGAAATGTACTATCAACCCGGAGATCTGAAGGAAATTCAAAATTTAAGAAAATCCCGAAGGAAATCCATAGAGAGAGGATAGCGGCACTTCATAAGATGGGTATTTTTGCAAGACAATAAAAAGGAGAGAATGAGAAATGGCTAACAGAATCGTTTTGAACACAGTTTCTTATCATGGCAAGGGCGCGATTAAAGAAATCCCGGGAATCGCAAAGACCGAAGGATTCACCAAAGTTTTTGTATGTTCTGATCCGGACCTTGTAAAATTCGGCGTTACCGGCAAGGTTACCGCTCTTCTGGACGAAGCCGGCATTGCTTATACTCTTTACAGCAATATCAAACCCAACCCCACCATCGAGAATGTTCAGTCCGGCGTTAAGGCTTTCAAGGAAGCAGGCGCTGATTCCATCATCACCATCGGCGGCGGTTCTTCTATGGATACCGCTAAGGCAATTGGCATTATCATCACCAATCCGGAATTCGAAGATGTCCGTTCTCTGGAAGGCGTTGCACCGACTAAGAACCACGCTGTAAAGACCATCGCCGTTCCGACTACAGCAGGAACCGCAGCGGAGGTTACAATCAACTACGTTATCACCGATCCGGAGAAGGAAAGAAAGTTCGTCTGCGTTGATACTCATGATATCCCCGAGTACGCGGTTGTTGATCCGGATATGATGTCCTCCATGCCCAAGGGACTGACCGCCGCAACCGGCATGGATGCCCTGACTCACGCAATTGAAGGATACACCACCAAGGCAGCATGGGAGCTGACCGATATGTTCCATCTGGAAGCCATCAAGCTGATCAGCCAGAACCTGAGAGCCGCTGTCAACAACGAGCCGGCAGGACGTGAGGGAATGGCAATGGCTCAGTACATCGCAGGAATGGGCTTCTCCAATGTAGGACTTGGCATTGACCATTCCATGGCCCACACCCTTTCCGCTCACTATGATACTCCGCACGGCGTAGCATGCGCTATGTTCCTGCCGATCGTCATGGAGTTCAACAGAGACTACACCGGCGAGCGCTACAGAGAAATTGCACGCGCTATGGGCGTTGAAGGCGTTGATGAAATGACTCAGGAAGAGTATCGTGACGCTGCCATTAACGCAGTCAGAAAACTGTCCGAGGATGTCGGAATCCCGGCAAAGAACGAGCGCATCCGTGAGGAAGATCTGGATCAGCTCGCAAAAGACTCCCTGGCAGACGCATGCTATCCGGGCAACCCGCGTGAAGCTACCCTGGACCAGGTAAAAGACATGTTCCGTCAGCTGATGTAATCGAATTACGGAGAAGTCATATTACAGTTATCTGAAAAACATGGAAAGCCGCTTACCCGTAAAAGGGCAGGCGGCTTTTTTCAGTACAAAGTGACAGTCACTTTGTGCTGGTTTTTGAGTAGACGGCGGTTATGCCTGCTCGGGCTGACACTTGAGGTTCACAAGAACAGCAAGACTGGCAGTGCACCATCCGGCAATGCTGCGGTATAATAAGACGAAAACCTTGCAGAAAGATCACTTTTTGAAAAACAGGAGAGGTGCAGAAATGAGTATCAGTCAGAATCTGATCCGCTTTATTAAGGAAAGCCCGACCGAGTATCAGGCAGTAGATACATGTTCCCGCATGCTTGAGAACGCCGGTTTTGAAGAACTGAGGGAAGAAGAAAAATGGGACCTCGAAAAGGGCGGCCGCTATTATGTGGTCCGCAATGATGCAGCTCTTCTGGCTTTTTCGCTGCCGGAAAAAACATCAGGGATCCGTATTGCGGCCAGCCATGCTGATTCGCCGTATTTCAAAATCAAGGAAAATCCGGAGATGGAGAAAGCAGGTGTCTACACGGTCCTGAATGTGGAAAAGTACGGCGGCATGCTGATGGGCCCCTGGTTTGACCGCCCATTATCCGTGGCAGGAAGATTGCTGGTATGTGACCCGGACTCACCTTCCGGCATCAGCACACGCCTGGTTGATTTTGATAGGGATATGCTGCTGATTCCCTCACTGGCTATTCACATGGACCGGGAAGCCAATAATGGAAAGAAGCTAAATCCTCAGACAGATATGCTGCCGCTTTATTCCCTGTTCAAATCAAGAGAAAATAAAAATGAGGGAAAAAACACGGAGACTGCCGAAAAGATGAGCGGCAGCTTGGACACAATAGAGGAACCAGGCCAAACTCCGAATTGCAATCAGGCAGCAGGGCAGAGTCATGTGCCAGAACAAAGTCATATGCCAGATGCAGAATGCGGACATAAGGGCTTCCTTGACGCAGCAGCAGAGATTGCAGGCGTCAGCAGAGAGGATATTCTTGGATACGATCTGTATGTCTATAATCACCAGCCCGGCACCATCTGGGGACCGGAAGGGGAATTTGTGTCCGCGCCCAGGCTGGACGATCTGCAATGTACCTTTGCCTGCCTGACAGGCTTTCTGGCAGCGGCAGAAGCAGATGCGGAACTCGATTCCGAAGAAGACGCGGTCAAAGTTTTTGCCCTGCTGGATAATGAGGAAGTCGGATCCTCCACCCGTCAGGGTGCGGCGTCAACCTTCCTGGCAGATACTCTGCACCGAATCTACGATGGGCTGGGGATGAGTTTCGAAGATTACAAGAGAGACCTGGCAAAGGGCTTTATGATTTCCGCCGATAATGCTCATGCGGTCCATCCCAATTATCAGGACAAGGCAGATCCGGTCAACAGGCCGGTTATTGGGGGAGGCGTAGTCCTCAAGTTCGCCGGAAATCAGAAATACTGTACAGACGGTTATTCTGCGGCACTCTTCCGCAAAATCTGCAAAGAAGCAGGGTGCAAAGTCCAGACGTTTACCAACCGATCCGACATGGCAGGGGGTTCTACCCTGGGCAATATTTCAAACAATCAGGTCGCCATACCCACCGCAGACATCGGCCTGCCTCAGCTTGCCATGCATTCGCCGTTCGAGACAGCAGGCACAAAGGATACGGAAGACCTGGTCAGGATTATGAGGCAGTTTTTCCTGTGACTAGCCAAAGTGACAGTTGTGTCGCGCGCATCGCGGGCACAAGTGCCTCGCGCACCGCGCACGTAAAGCAGCAGAAGGTGGTGCTGGTATCCGGTGGACGACGTTTAGCACCGACCGAGTCGGCAGACGAGACCAGTCACTTTGGCTGGCAGGCGCTTGGGCTGACTGGTTTGAAAAGAAGGGAGAAAGTTTCTTGAGATTATTTGTGGCGATACAGTTATCGGATGAACTGAAAAAAGCAATTACCGGAACGATGCACGATCTGAAGAAAGCGGGAATCAGGGGCAATTATGTACCTGCCCAGAATCTTCATTTGACAATTGCCTTTATTGGCGAGACAGATGATCCGGCAGCAGTAAAAGCAGCCCTGCAGAAAGTCTCCTGTAAACCTTTCCGGCTGTCTCTTTCTGATATGGGAACTTTCGGTGATCTGCTGTGGGTTGGTGCGAAGGGCAATCAGGGTCTATCCGCAGCGGTAAAGGCTGTGCGCAGCGCGCTGGATGCGGTGGGAATCAGCTATGACCGGGAAAAATTCACGCCGCACATTACCATCGTTCGGAAAGTCTCCGGAAACTGGAAAAAAATTCCCGCACCGAAAGGGGAAATGAAAGTAACAAAGCTTTCGCTTATGAAGACAACATTTAAGGACGGCAAGCCGGTTTATTCAGAAGTCTGCTCTGTATTGTAAAAAGAGGTGAATTGCAAACTGGAACTTAAGTTTGCAATTCACCCTCATGAATAAATTCACGAGTGTGCGGCGACCAATTCATCAAAAGACTCCCGGCTGCCTGAAAAACGGTGACAGGGAGCCTTTTTTTGAAGGGAATCGCGCATCATCGAGAATTCGAAGAACTTGATTTAAAGCTATGGTCACTTTGGCAAGCTTTGGAGGAGTGTTTTGCTGATTCAGCTGATTTTCAACTCGCTGAAAATTCAGGGAATGCAATTCCTGTGCAGTATGCGTATAATTAGAAAAACAGAAAATGCCACCTGAATCCACAAAAGAGACTGAATCCGCAAAAGAGACAAAAAATGCCATGCCTGAATCTGCCAAAGAGGAAGCGATTGTTAAATATGGCGATCATTTTATCATATTACATACAGGGCTCAGATGCTCGAGAAGGAGATTGTGGAAACAATGGAATACAAAAAGATTGCTGTCCTCGGAGCGGGAGCTGTCGGTTCCTACGTAATCTGGGGACTTTCAGAGAAAAAAGGTATTGATCTTGCGGTTATCGCAAAAGGAGAACGTGCGGAAAAACTGCGTTCTCAGGGGCTGCAGATTAACGACAGGCTTTACAAACCTGCAGTTCAGACTCCGGAGGAGGCGCACGGCGCAGATCTCCTGATCATAGCTTTGAAGTACGGAGCCCTGCGGGAAGCACTGGATGATATCCGGACTGTTGCGGATAATCATACGGATGTGATAAGTTTGATGAACGGCGTTGATAGCGAAAAGATTATAAGCGAAGTTATTCCATCCTCTCAGATCATATATTCCCTGATTAAGGTGGCTTCTGCCAGAAAGGGCAGCAGCATTCATTTTGATCCGGAGACAACCATTGGCATCATATATGGAGAAATTGACCGGGAACGACCCCGTGACAGAATGGAGGCGCTGGACCGGCTTTTTGCAGGAACAGGACTGCATTACTGGGAAAGCAGTGTCATCAAAAGCGAGATTTGGAGCAAATTTCTGCTGAATGTAGGCAATAACCTTCCGCAGGCGGTCATCGGCTGCGGTGTCGGCGCTTATGAGGACAGCGAACATGTGAATTTCCTCCGCCTGAAGCTGCGAGAGGAAGTCATCCGGATTGCGGGAGCAGAGGGCGTCGACATCACGCTTGCAGCCGGAAGTTCCATGAAAGGATCCAAGGTTCCCAAGTCCGCCCGCTATTCCACCCTTCAGGACCTTGACGCTGGAAGACACACGGAGGTTGATATGTTTGCCGGAGTTATTGTAAGGATGGGAAGAGAACTTGGAATTCCCACCCCATATAATGAGTTCATGCTCCACATGATCCATGCTATAGAAGAAAAAAACGACGGAAAATTCAACTATTGAGGAGCCAAAGCAGGTGGCAAAGTGCCTGTCACTTTGCCACCTGGTGATCAGAAGCAGACGCAAAGTCTTTTTGGGGTAAAAAACGGATATGGAGCAAAGAATACCTGAACGTGTGATGAAGGATATCGTAAAATTTGCCGGAAAAGCCGGAATCCGGAAAGTCATCCTTTTCGGATCGAGGGCCAGGGGAACCAATACGGAGCGGAGCGATATCGACCTTGCGGTGACCGGCGGTGATTTTGACAGCTTTTACTGGAATCTAAAGGAAAAGGCGGATACGCTTCTCATGTTTGATCTTGTTGAGCTGGACAAAGGAATTTCTGCGGAACTTTCGGATGAGATAGAAAGGGATGGGATTATTATCTATGAAAAAAATCGATAATTATATTCATTGCCTGGAAGTTCTGGCAAAGGCTGACTTCCGGAAAGCAGCAGAAGACGAAATTTATCGAACCGGAATTGTCGGTCAGTTTAATCTGACTTTTGAACTTGCATGGAAAGCACTTCAGGAGGTTTTGAGACTGCACGGCGTTGCCGGCGCAGAAACAGGATCTCCCCGTGAAATCCTTCAGATGGCATATAAGGTAGGATTTCTCTCAGATCAGGAGGTGTGGCTGCTGATTTTGAAAAAAAGGAACAGTGCAGTTCACTTGTATAATGAAGAGGAAATAGATCAACTGGTTCTTTTAATCCAGGAAAGGTTTATACCTGCTTTTCAGAAGCTGGCAGAAACGCTGAAGGAAAAATCGGAAGAGATTGAAGGAACGGGGCAGGAGGAGCCAAAGTGACAGGCACTTTGGCTCCGGGAAAAGACCAAAGATATTGAAAAAACCGAGGCTGATAAGGCTGATAAATAGATAAAAAAAATTTTGAGTCACAATAGTAAGAGGATATGTGAAAGAAGGGATTCATTATGATGGATGAAATGACAACGAAGAAAAACGAATTACTTGCGCAGACGGTGATCAAAGGACTGAAGTCCAGAAATATGACCGGCTATTATGCCGCAAACAAGGAAGATGCCTTAAAACAGGCGCTTGCCCTGATCCCGGAAGGATCTAAAGTTACGATGGGCGGCGGCGCCAGCGTTCACCAGATCGGACTGCCGGATGCCCTGAAACAGGGGAATTATGAATTCCTGGACCGCGACGAAGTTGCGGATAAGCGGGCTGCTATGCTCTGGGCATATGACGCGGACTTCTATCTGGCAAGCGCTAATGCTATTACCAACGATGGCATTCTGGTCAACATCGACGGCAACGCCAACCGGGTATCTGCTATTGCCCAGGGCCCCAGGAAAGTGCTCTTCATCGTCGGCCTGAACAAGGTCTGTCCGGATGTCGACAGCGCCCTCAAGCGTGCCAGAAATACAGCGGCACCCATCAACGCCATGCGTTTCGGACTTAGCACACCCTGCTCTAAGACAGGTACCTGCATGGACTGCAAATCTCCGGACACCATCTGCTGCCAGTTCCTGATCACGCGCTACTCCAAACACGCAGACCGGATCCACGTCATTCTGGTCAATGACGACCTGGGATTCTGATAATGTTAAACAACAGCCAGCTATAGGGACAGTTGTGCCGCGCACGCACCGCGGACGGAAAGAACAGCGCAAAGTGACAGTCACTTTGTGCTGCTTGTCCCCATGGGCTGGTCATTTCAACTTATAAGCCTATGATTCTTTCACAGTTTTTTGTTTATTTTATTTTCTACAGCTTCCTGGGCTGGGTCTGGGAGACGATTTACTGCACCATTAAGGAGAAGCATTTCGCCAACCGCGGCTTCCTGTTCGGGCCGGTCTGCCCGATTTACGGGTCCTGCGTGATCGTCGTGCAGCTGCTTTATCGTTTTGCCCACGGCTGGGTCAATGAATCCATGCCCCTGTGGGAGCTTTTCCTGATTTGCGCAGTCGGCAGCGCCATCGGCGAATACGGGACCTCCTGGTACTTGGAAAAACGTTTTCACGCCAGGTGGTGGGATTACAGTACTCTGCCCTTAAACATCAAGGGGCGGATTTGTCTGCCGGTTACCCTGTGCTTCGGTGCAGCAGGCGTCGTTATTGTACGCTACCTGCTTCCGGCGATCAGCGGCATGGAAAGCGGAATACCGCCTCTGGTCTTTGAAGGGCTTTCCCTGGGACTGATGGCAGTTTTTGGAGCGGATTTCGCTCTGACGGAAGCCAGCTTGAAACCACTTCTGGCTCGGATTGAAAATGCGGAGAAGGAATTTACCTCCAGAGCAGAGGATGCTTATCAGCTGGTCAGCAGTACGCCCCAGCAGATTGAAAACAAAATCCACGCTATGGAAGATGAACTTTCCAATCGCGCGCATGCTTTCGCCGGAGGCTTAAGCTATCGTCAGAAATATATTCTGAACAGTATCAAAAGCTTCCGTCCTCTGCCGCGCGGCAGGCACCGCTTCCAAGTAGGCCAGCGGATCAAGGATGCCCTTGCGGATTTGAAAAAACGCGAGACAGAAACCGTGGAAAAAATTGAGACAGGAAGAAAAAATGAACAATCATAAAGTGGAACAGCAGGAAGCGGCAGAAGAACTGCTTTCGAGATTATCGGCTGACCGCCGTGCGCAGCGGATGAAGCACTTTATCCAGCATGGCCACGTGACGACCTACGATCATTGCCTCGCTGTGACCAGGATGAGCTGCAGGATTGCAAAAGATCTGCATGTTAAAGTGGACTGGAAGAGCCTGGTCCGCTCGTCCTTCCTGCACGATTATTATCTCTATGACTGGCATTCCCACGGAGACCATCTGCACGGCTATCATCATCCGGAGATAGCGGCGGAGAATGCGGCAAGAGATTTCAATCTTAGTGACAAAGAGCAGAGCATTATCCGCAGCCACATGTGGCCGCTGACCTTCTTTCACTTTCCCACCTGCCGGGAAGCAGTCATCGTGACGATCGCGGACAAGATTGTATCAGCCGGCGAAACAATACGCAGATAGAAAGCCTGAAAAACAAACAAGCAATAAGAAAAAAAACAACAGAGAAAATGCCTGTTTTGACATTTTCTCTGCTTTTTTTATAACACTGGAATTTCAGAGAAAGCGAGTCCATTACGGAATAT
This sequence comes from Eubacterium sp., assembly GCA_036308545.1. Taxonomy (GTDB): domain Bacteria; phylum Bacillota; class Clostridia; order Lachnospirales; family Lachnospiraceae; genus Bilifractor. Next base: position 13,744 of record JAXJVN010000073.1, read on the forward strand.
TCAGCAATTCTCTAACCTGGGCCATGTCTTCATATGCTCGATCAGTTCCTCCTGTCCCGGTACCGTGAAGGTTTTAATACCGAGCTTTTCGGCACCTTTGGTATTTGCCGGGCGGTCGTCGTAGAAGAAACACTCTTCCGGCTTCAAATCATACTTGTCCAGAAGGATTTTATAAATATCCGGGTCCGGCTTGATCCGGTGAACCTGGTAGCTGATGACAGCACCGTCGATATCGGAGAGGAAGGGCGCGCCCTCCAGATGCTTGTCCAGGAGAATTTTGGAATAGTTGGACAGAAGGTAGATGCCGTATCCTTTTTCTTTCAGATGGTGCAGCTCCTCCCAGACCTTGGGCCGCGCGACATGCATGAGCTGGGCATTGTGGAGAAACCAGTCCATGATTTCGACTTCCTCCTTTGGGTAGCAGTCAGACAGATGACCGAGGATTTCTTCCGGACTTTCCGTACCCAGGTCCAGAATATTCCAGTAGGGGCTCATAAACATATGCCTGCCAATCCTCTCAGCATCTTCAGGGCTCAGCCCGTGGTCCTTCAGCATATCGCGCCAGCGGTATTCGAACAGTACGTCGCCAATGTCAAAAATTATATTGCGGATCATAGCAAGCCTCCTGTACTTCAAAAATCTTTCAGTTCCATTTTTTAATCTAACGCTATCTAATACTTAATGCTTATCATGTATTCTCATTTCAAGCAGTTTCATTTAATCCTAAAAGTATCCTTAATACCGCTTTTCAATCATACTTTTGGCGCACACATCATATATATAAGACCTGCCCATCTGTCAAATTATACAGTTTTTTCCAAATCAGGAAGCAAATCAGGCAGCAGATCAGGTCTGCGCTCTCTTGTTATCCGCAGGGATTCTTTCTGCCGCCATTTACGGATTGCTTCATGATTGCCGGAGAGCAGGACGTCCGGCACTTTATCGCCTCGAAAATCAGATGGCTGCGTGTACTGAGGGTATTCTAACAGGCCGTTTTCAAAAGATTCCTCTTTTGTGCTTTCCGCCCTGAGCACGCCTGGCAGCAGGCGGACGACAGAATCTATGACGACAAGGGCAGGCAGTTCACCTCCTGTCAGAATGTAATCGCCGATGGAAATTAAAGCATCAACATGCCTGAAGATCCGCTCGTCGAAGCCCTCATAATGACCGGCGATCAGGATCAGGTGAGAGCAGGCAGCGAGGCTGTGAGCAGTTTTCTGGTCATATTTTCTGCCGGAAGGGGTGAGAGCGGCGACATAGGATTCCGGTGTCCGAACGGAATCGAGGGCATCAAGGACAGGACCCGGCCGCAGGATCATCCCAGCGCCGCCGCCGAAGGGACTGTCATCGATATGGCGGAAGCTGCCGCCGGCGAATTTCTTGATATCTACAATCTCGAGTTCGACGATTCCCTTGTCCAGGGCACGGCATAGAACCGGCTCGTTCCTTACTGAGTCAAACAGCTCGGGAAAAATGGTCAATACGGATAATCTCAATTTAAAATCCTCACGGGTCTTTTGGAACAGAATTTCTTTTTTCAATGCAAACGGAAAAACCAGTCACAATCATATTGTAAACAGAACTCGCCTGCAATGCAAAAAACAATATTGCTCAAGCAATATCACGTAGAAAATCTTGTAATTCCTTGCGGAAATTGTATAATATTTCTGTGCTTATCCGCATGAGAAAACTGCAAGCGGCGTCACGCTGACGCCGTTATATTTTTGCCTGAATACTTTAATGCTTAAAAGCACTATCGAAAAGAATGAGAGGGGTATTACAATGAAACAACGTGAGAGTCTTGGCTCAAGGCTGGGATTTATCCTGCTTTCCGCAGGCTGCGCAATCGGAATTGGAAATGTTTGGCGCTTTCCTTATATCACCGGACAGTACGGGGGAGGCTTTTTTGTCCTGATCTATATCCTGTTCCTGGTTATCATGGGCGTGCCGATCATTACCATGGAGTATGCGGTCGGACGGGCGTCAGGAAAGAGTATCCTGCCGGCGTTCAGAAAGCTGGAGCCGGAAGGAAGCAAATGGCACCTCTGGGGCTATGTCGCCATGGCAGGAAACTACGTCATCCTCATGTTCTATTCGGGAGTAGCCGGCTGGCTGCTTTACTATTTTTATCTGATGGTAAAGGGCACCTTCACCGGAATGGACACAGATGCGATCCAGGAAACCTATGACACCATGATGGGCAGCCCGCATATTCTTATCATCAGCATGCTCATTGTTATGGTCATGACTGTCGCAATCTGTGCGGGCGGCCTGCAGAACGGCGTTGAAAAAATATCAAAGTATATGATGATCGCACTTCTGCTCCTCATGGTTGTTCTGGGCGTGCGGTCCCTGACCCTGCCGGGAGCAGCGGAGGGTGTTTCCTTTTATCTGAAACCCAGCATTGAAAACATGGAAAAGGCAGGCATCTGGAATGTCGTTTATGCCGCCCTTAACCAGAGCTTCTTTACGCTTAGTATCGGTATGGGCGGAATGGAGATTTTCGGAAGCTACATTGACAAAAAACGCAGTCTGACAGGAGAGGCAGTTATCGTTGCGTCACTCGATACCTTCGTTGCACTCGTTGCCGGACTCATTGTTTTTCCGGCATGCTTTGCTTATGGAATTTCTCCGGATGCAGGACCAAGTCTGATCTTCCTGACCCTGCCGCGCGTTTTCAGCACCATGCCGGGCGGAAGGATCTGGGGCTCCCTTTTCTTCCTCTTCCTGTTCTTTGCTGCGGAATCGACCATGATCGGTGTTTTCGAAAATGACGTCAGCTTTTTCATAGACCTCAAGGGAATGGACAGGAAGAAAGCAGCACTGATTGCTGGCACGGTCATTACGATCGGTTCCATACCCTGCGCCCTTGGCTTTAATGTGTGGTCGTCCTTCCAGCCGCTGAGAGCAGGCAACACCGTCATGGACATGGAAGATTTCTTCGTCAGCAATATCTGCCTGCCGGTTGGCTCTTTCATCTTCACGCTGTTCTGCTCCATGAAGTACGGATGGGGATTCAAAAACTATATCAGCGAGGTGAATACGGGCAACGGGCTGAAGATGACCGAAAAGCTGTCCTGGTATTTCAAATATGTGCTTCCGGTCCTGGTCGGATTCCTGGCACTGTACGGAATCATTACCTATTTTTAAACCGGCATTTCCGGAAGTCACATTTCTTGAATCGCCATTTCCAGAAGCCATATTTCCGGAACCGGTTTTCAGAAAACCGGCTTTTTAAAAATCAGCTTTTCCGGCATGAGCTTTAGATCATGAAAGGGAGACCTGCCTTTGGGAATATTCAAATCAATTCCTCAAGGCAGGTCTTTTTTTGCTTTTTCAAGGTCAGCAGAAAAACGAAATCAGATGATTGAATGGAAGATTAGAAGACTGTTCCTGCAATTTAGCCTGCAAAAGGCGGCGAGACGGATGTAAAATGCAGGAAATGTATAAAAAAAATTCATTTTTTTAAAAAATAGCATTCACAAAACCCACTGGAAATGCTTATAATACGTTTGTGTGCATTTTTGCAGTGAATTTATAAAGTGACGGTTAGTCAAAAATGAATCGGGGAGGAGATTGCATGAAACCATATGCGGAGATGACCAATGAAGAACTGGAAGCTCTGGAAAAGGAGCTGGTTGCTCAGTACCGTGAAGTAAAGAGCCGGGGACTGGAACTGAACATGAGCCGCGGCAAGCCTTGCGTTGAGCAGCTTGACCTGTCTATGGGCATGATGGATGTTTTGTCCAGTACATCAGACCTCACCTGTGAAAACGGCCAGGACTGCCGCAACTACGGTGTACTCGGCGGCATTCCGGAAGCTCTGGAACTGATGGGCGATATGATGGAGGTTCAGTACGATCACCTGATTATCTACGGAAATTCCTCTCTGAACGTTATGTACGATCAGGTTTCCAGATCCTATTCCCATGGCGTTATGGGCAATACTCCCTGGTGCAAGCTGGATAAGGTAAAATTCCTGTGCGTTGTTCCGGGCTATGACCGCCACTTTAAGATTACTGAATACTTCGGGATTGAAAACGTTCCGGTACCAATGCTGGAGACCGGTCCGGATATGGATATGGTAGAAGATCTGGTATCACACGATGATTCCATCAAGGGAATCTGGTGCGTTCCGAAATACTCCAATCCGACAGGAAACTCTTATTCCGATGAGACGGTCCGTCGTTTTGCCAGACTGAAACCGGCAGCCCATGACTTCCGTATCTATTGGGACAATGCTTATACTATTCATCACCTCTATGACCACGATCAGGATCACCTGCTTGAGATCCTTGCGGAATGCAAGAGAGCCGGCAACCCTGACCTGGCATATAAGTTCGCTTCCACGTCTAAGGTATCCTTCCCGGGGTCCGGTATCGCTGCACTGGCAGCATCCCTCAACAACCTGGAGGATATCCGCAAGCAGCTTTCCATCCAGACGATCGGACACGATAAGGTCAACCAGCTCCGCCAGGTCCGCTTCTTTAAGGATATTCACGGAATGGTTGAGCATATGAGAAAGCATGCCGATATCCTCAGACCTAAGTTTGAAGCAGTAGAGCAGATCTGCGACGAGGAACTCAGCGGACTGGGCATTGCAAAGTGGACAAAACCCAAGGGCGGTTACTTCATTTCCTTCGATACGATGGAAGGCTGCGCCAAGGAGGTCGTCCGCAAGTGCGCAAAGGCAGGCGTTATTCTGACTCCCGCAGGCGCAACCTGGCCGGGCGGAAAAGACCCGCACGATACCAATATCCGTATCGCCCCCTCCTTCCCGCCGCTTAACGATCTCAAGACTGCGACTCATCTGCTCTGCCTGGCAACAAAGCTGGCTGCCTGCCAGAAACTGCTGGCGGACAGAAAAGCAGAAGCTCCGGTTGAGATTAAGACGGAGAAGGAAAAAAAGAAAGCCTGATCGGATAAAAAATCTTGTATAAAGGTACTTATAATAGGAAAGAGGCTGTCGTACAATCAAAAAGTATGAAAGCCTCTTGCCTTATTTTATGACAGGGCTTCCTGATATCCGGCATCGTATTTTTGGACGGTGCATCTTTCAAAACTTCGTCGCGCGGATTCCCGTGACTTTAGTCGTGGGAGGAGCGCAACTTAACAAATATACGTAGTCGTGTGATACAAACACGCGACGAAGTTTGAAGCCTCCGGCGGATGCCACGGGCACGCAGAAGAAGACGCTTCGCGTTGCGTGCCCGGGCGCAATTTAAGCCAAGGCGGAATTGATTAAAAAATTATATGAGACAGCAAGGAAGAAGGGAAACTATGAATTTAGCCATTGCAAAGGTTATGCAGAAGCTGATTGCAGATCCTGACCAGAATCAAAGGGATATTGATCACTTCATGAAGGTATACGCTTTCGCGGAGACAATCGGGCACCTGGAGGGTGTGAATGATGAGACTCAGCAGGTACTGGAGATTGCCGCGATTCTCCATGACATTGCCTGCCCGCTCTGCAGGGAAAAGTACGGAAATACAGACGGAGCATATCAGCAGAAGGAAGGCATGCCTCTGGCGAAAGCGTTTTTACAGGAATTTGACCTGCCGCAGGCGTGGAAGGACAGAGTAATCTGGCTGGTCGGACACCATCATACTTATACGAACGTGGAAGGAATGGATTATCAGATTCTGCTGGAGGCGGATTATCTGGTCAACGCAGGAGAAAGCCCAAAATTCAGAAAACAGATGGACTTCTTCCGAAAAAAAGTTTTCCGGACAAAATCGGGCTGCGAACTTCTCTGCGCCATGTTTGGACAGGAAGCGTGAAACGAAGTGTGCTGCCGTTATTACTATGATGATGACACGCTGCGGACTGCTGCGGAGAACCTGAAAATTTACAGGGACGGAGGAACGGTGGAGCGCAGACTGATGTCGCTTAAAAGCGAAAAAAGATGCGGTTCCTTCACAGCAGGTGCCGGAGGACAGGAACAATATCATCAGATGAGTCTTTTTGATCTGCAATAAAAAAGAGCCGTTTCCGGCTCTTTTTTAGATGCTCTTATAAAAGCGGAGAGTGTGGGATTCGAACCCACGTGCCCAAAAAAGGACAACCGCATTTCGAGTGCGGCTCGTTACGACCACTTCGATAACTCTCCAAAAATTGCTTATCTATTGTAACAGTTTCATGTTTATGCCGCAAGATAAAAATATTTCATAAAGATTGCGGCAGAACAGGATGCAAAAACCGTTTATGTAAACACCCCTTTTACATTATTTACAATTTCTTTGTACATGATGAGGAAGATGAAAGCCGCAGTTCAGATGAACAATAAAGACACAATTCAAAGACCGATGAAGGAATGCGAATATTGCAATATTTTTTAGAACCGTTATGCATACAAGAAATAGGAGAAGGATTTGGGCGGCCTTACTATATTTTGTATTATTACATACAGGAGACGGGTGGCGGTCTTATCTGTAAAATGTTCAGAAAATCTTCACATTTTGAATGGATTTGGAAACTTGTTTTAGCTTACTTACTGTGTTAAACTATTAAGCAACTGAGAAGATTGTTTCAAAAATATTTCGAAATAAAATCTTCGAATGTAATAAATTGATTAAAACCGGGTTTGACCGGCTGATTTATATGACCGGATAGTTTTTCCTGTTTGGTCAATACTGGAGGAATGTATATGAAGCGTGCAAAAATTTTTGCACTTTTGACTGCAATGACGGTCGGCATGGTTTCTGCTGTACCTGTCAGCGCAGCGGATGCAGCCTCAGAAGCTGCGCTCGCGAACGCAAAGGCACAGGTTGATGACCTGCAGAGTGAAAAACAGGCACTTACCAGCCAGATGGATGATGTTGAGGCACAGCTAGTTACGACGGTTGCGTCTATTAATTCTGTAAATGAGCAGATTACCGAACTGGAAGGCCAGATCGATACGACCCAGACGAATCTGGATGCCGCTACGGAAAGGATGAACACCCAGTACGAAGCGATGAAGAAGAGAATCCAGTTTGTTTATGAGACCGGCGGAAATGCCGGATGGGGCGGAGTTGTCCTTGGATCAGATGATATTGATACTCTTCTGACGGGTGTCGAATATACACAGGAAATGTACAGTTACGATTCTGACTGTCAGGATGAGTATAAGGAAACGGTTGCAGAAGTACAGACACTGAAAGATCAGCTGACCAACCAGAAGGCTGAGCAGGAGGAACAGAAGAACCAGCTGGTTCAGGCACAGGATTACCTGAATACCCTTACAGCACAGCTGAATGCACAGTATGACGACGCAGATGCCAGACTGCAGAATGCATATGCAGTTGCAGAAAAATATCAGGCTATTGTAAACGAACAGAACAGACAGATTGCTATTATTGCGGCTCAGCAGCGCGCAGCGGCAGAAGAAGCAGCGCGTCAGCAGGCAGCAGCCCAGCAGGCAGCGGCGGCCCAGCAGCAGGCAGCAGCCCAGCAGGCAGCGGCGGCCCAGCAGGCAGCGGCGGCCCAGCAGGCAGCGGCCCAGCAGACAGCGGCCCAGCAGACAGCGGCCCAGCAGCAGGCAGCAGCCCAGCAGGCAGCGGCGACCCAGCAGCAGGCGGCGCCATCAGCGACCTATGCGTCCGGCGGCACAGCTGCCTCTGCAGACAGCAGCGGTTCGTCCGGAAATGCGGTACTTGATTATGCCAAGCAGTTTTTGGGCGGTTCCTATGTATGGGGCGGAACCACTTTGGGTTCCGGTGTTGACTGCTCCGGTTATGTACAGCAGGTCTATAAGAATTTCGGGGTCAACCTTCCGCGTACGAGTTATGAACAGGCAAGCGCGGGAACGGAAGTCTCCTATGGAGATATTCAGGTGGGAGACGTTGTAGTCTATGATGGACATGTAGGAATCTATGCCGGAGGCGGTCAGATCATTAATGCGGCAAACCCGGCAAGGGGAATCTGCTATACGCCTGTAGATTATGAGCCTATTCAGACCATCCGCCGTGTAAAATAAAAAAACATATAAGGGAGAAGTCAAGATGCCCTGGTACCTTGGCTCAGAAATGAAAAGCCCGGGAAAGATTTTTCAATCCTTCCCGGACTTTTTAGATTTGCAGAAGCTATTTTATACTGCTGTGATAGAACGTTTTGAAAAGTCAGGCTTCCTTATCTGCTTTCAGTTCAGATGTGCAGTGCGGGCATCTGGTGGCATCGATCGGAATTTCGCTCTTGCAATAGGGGCAGATCTTGGTAGTCGGCGCTGCTTCCGGTTCGTCTTTCTTTTTTTCAAGTTTATCTTTTGCACCGTTGATCACTTTGATGATGCAGAAGAGAACCAGGGCGATCAGAAGAAAATTGATGATGGCGGACAGGAACTTACCGTAATTCAGGGTAACCGCGCCGCCCAGAGAAATGCTCAGCGTATCCAGGTTCGCACCGCCGGCAAGACCGATGATCGGGTTCAGAATGTCATCAACAAGCGAATTAACAATCGCTGTGAAGGCGCCGCCGATGATGATACCAACCGCCATGTCCATGACATTTCCGCGGCTTATGAATTTCTTGAATTCATCGAAAAATTTCATGCTGTATACCTCCCTCAAAATGGAATGTACTTGTCAAAAATACTTAATAAAGTATAACATAAGTGAGGAAGAGCAGAACAATTTTTTTTTGTATTTATTCATTCAATTGAAGCCGCGTTCCTTTTACGGATCGCGGCAGCTGATAATTATGAAACTGCAGCCCCATAGGGGATGACCGAGACGGGATTTTTATGATAGAAGAGCATGAAAAAAATGTCAGGGCAAAGAATGGCAGGGAAAGGCAGGAACCTTTGGACCATACGGAAAGCGGCAAAGTACAGTCTGACGTCGTGTGGAAGCTGGAAAGCAACATCGATGACAGTACGGGAGAAGTCCTGTCCTACTGCATGGATCTTCTTCTGGATGCAGGAGCCCTTGACGTAAGCTATCTGCCGATTTATATGAAAAAAGGCCGTCCTGCCTGGCAGCTGAATATTATCTGTAAAGAAGAAACAAGAGAAAAACTGGAGGAGATTGTTTTTCGCGAAACGAGCACGATCGGAATACGAAGAGTGCGCATGGAACGGACCATTCTCTCCAGAAGGTTCGACACCTGTGAAATCGTCGGACAGAAAGTAAAAAGGAAGATCACGACCCTTCCGGATGGATCTGTCAAAGCAGCCGCCGAATATGAAAGCGCGCGACGGGCGGCGGAACAGTCCGGAATCCCATTGCGGAAGATCCTGGACGAAGCAGAAGAACGATAATTTCTGTTGTCATTCGCAGACCCAAATCTTTATGCAAGGCCTGCGTCTTTGCAAAAGATTCCCTCTTGGCGAATTGACTTATCAAAATTTTGTTTTATACTTACTAGGTAATGCACCATTTGAATCTGTGAAAGGAGACGCACAAGATGAAGGAATATGCTCCGGTTAAAGAGGGTAAAGTACGTGAGATTTATGACATCGGCGATCAGCTTGTCATGGTTGCGACCGACAGAATTTCTGCTTTTGACGTAATTCTGAAGAACAAGGTTGAGAAGAAAGGTACCGTTCTTACCCAGATGTCCAGGTTCTGGTTTGACTATACCGAAGACATCTGCGCAAACCATATGGTCAGCGTCGATGTAAATGATATGCCGGAATTTTTCCGCCAGGAAAAGTTCGATGGAAACAGTATGCTCTGCAAGAAACTGGAGATGCTTCCGATTGAGTGCATCGTCCGCGGCTATATCACAGGAAGCGGCTGGGCAAGCTATCAAGAGAATGGAACAGTCTGCGGAATCAAGCTTCCTGCCGGCCTTAAGGAATGCGATAAACTGCCGGAGCCTATTTTTACCCCGTCTACCAAAGCCGAGATTGGCGACCACGACGAGAACATCAACTATGAGCGCTGCGTGGAAGTTCTGGAGAAGAAATATCCCGGCCACGGAGAATATTACGCTTCCTGCATTAAGACCTATACCATCAAGCTTTATGAAGCATGCGCCGACTACGCTCTGGAGCATGGCATCATTATTGCCGATACTAAATTTGAGTTCGGTCTCGATGAGAACGGAAATGTCGTTCTTGCAGACGAGATGCTCACACCCGATTCCAGCCGTTTCTGGCCGGTAGAAGGCTACGAGCCCGGACATTCACAGCCGTCCTTCGATAAGCAGTTCGTCCGCGACTGGCTGAAGGCACATCCCGACAGCGACTATAACCTGCCCCAGGATGTCATCGATAAGACCATCGACAAATATAAAGAAGCATATCACCTGCTTACCGGCAAAGAAATCCGGTAAAGAAATTCAGCAAGGGAATCCGATAAGGAAATTCCTTGAGAAGATTCAGCAAGTTAAAGCCCTCAGTACTGAAAAAAGTACCGGGGGCTTTTCTTTACCCCCTTTTCTTTCTATAGAGAAGCGTGCTAGAATACTCTTTTGTAAATTTGTTTTTACAAACTTTTTTTGACGATAGAAGCAATAAATATTTGTCAAATTAATAAAAAAAGTTGTAACGTTAAGAATCAGCAAAGTGGGAAATTACAAGGGAGAACGGAAGCATTCGAAAAGCGGAAGGAAATTATCCCGGGAACTGAAAAGAAAATCGCATGAGAATCCGTCTGAAATATCAGAAAAAAAACAATATATATTTTATCGTAATGATGGCAATCGCCATCCTTCTCTACATCTGGAACCATTACCCCCTCATGGTCCTGATCATGTTCGGAGCGCTCTATTATCTGATCAAGAGTCTGGATATCAAACTTTATGATAAGGTTCCCTGGCTGTGGACTTCCATTCTGTTTGGCACCGGCTCTTTTCTGTCGGTATGGCTGATGCAGCACATCATTCTGGATAATGAGCTCTTTCCGGAAACGACGAAAAAAATCCTTTTCCTGAATATTCTGATTGCGGCAGCCATTTATTTCACCTTCCATTTGTTTATACGAAATCCGGGAATTGCGGCAATGACTGCCCATATTTTTCTGGTAAGTGTAGCCTTCCTCAACAATTATGTTTATGCTTTCCGCCAGAATGAGTTCATGTTCTCGGACCTGACGTCAGTAGGAACGGGTCTGTCGGTGGCGCTTAACTATCATCTTTATATGTATAAAAGGGGAGAGTATGCCATCCTGATCAGCATTCTCTTCGTAGCGCTTATCCGCAAGTTTAAAATCCGTTTCCGGAAAAAATGGCGTCCTCTGGTTGATCTGGGGGTCATCATCGTTCTTTTTCTTATCGTCGGAGCAAAATCTGAAAAAATGGAAACCCAGACCTGGGAGCAGAAGGGGAGCAAGGAAAATGGCTATCTTCTGAATTATTACCTCAGCGTCCGCGACACCTTTATCAAGGCTCCGGACGGCTATTCGGAGGAAGCTGTAAGCGCTCTGGAAGCGGAATACGGAGACGGAACGGACGCGACCACATCTATTGGCAAGAGTGATAAAAATCCCACGATCATTTTTATCATGGATGAGTCTTTTGCTGACCTTTCGGTATTGGGCAATCTGCAGACAAATGAAGACGTCATGCCCTTTATTCATTCCATGTCGGACAATACGGTCAAGGGCTATGCGCTTTCCTCTGTTTTCGGGGCAAAAACACCGAATTCCGAGTGGGAGTTTTTGACAGGAAATTCCATGGCTTTCCTGCCGTCAGGATCGGTGGTGTACCAGCAGTATATAAAGAAGCGTCCGACTTCTCTGGTTTCCGATCTCAAGAACGACGGTTATACTACAGTCGCCATGCACCCATATTTCGCTGCCGGATGGAGGCGCAGCACCCTCTATCCTCGTTTTGGCTTTGACGAGACCCATTTCATGGACGATGGCTATTTCGATGAGACAAAGATCCTGCGAAAATATATCACCGACCAGGAACTGTTCGACAAGATGATTGCCCGTTTTGAACAGAAGCAGCCGGGTGAAAAGCTCTTCCTCATGGGCATTACCATGCAGAATCACGGCGGATATAACGATTTCTACCCGGGCTTCACCAATAGCATTACGCAGTACAACAGCCCTGCGTCCTATGACGCCAACCAGTACCTGAGTCTTGCCCATGAAACAGACAATGCGGTCCGCAATCTGATCAATTACTTCCAGGATGTGGACGAACCGGTGGAAATTGTATTTTTCGGCGATCACCAGCCCAGCCTGAACGAAATGTTCTATTACCGCCTAAATGGCAAGGGCATGTCCGGACTGACCATGGACGAACTGGAGAATTTTTTCAAGGTTCCCTTCTTCATCTGGACGAACTATGAGACCGAATCGGAGACTGTCGACGTGACCAGTCTCAACTTCCTGTCAACCATGGCGCTGGAAAGAGCGGGCTACCAGGATCTTCCGGCTTACAATGAGTTCCTAAAAGATCTGAACGAGGTTATCCCTGCCATGAACTTCAGGGGGTATTACTCTAAGACCTACAGCCAGTTTATTCATTATGAAGATGCGCCGGGAGAAGAAAAAGAATGGATTGAAAAGTATAAAATCCTCCAGTACAACAACATGTTCGACCGGAGGCATAAGAGCAAGGTGTTCTTCCCGTACCTGACGGGGCAGTAAACTTTTATTTTGTTATTCCTAAGGCCACGCATTTCTATACGTAGAGATGCATGGCTTTTCTTGTGTTCACAAGTCTTCGCTTTTTATGTATAATATTGGAATAGTTGAAAAAGCTTCGGATGAAATTGAAGGAAAGCGACATTAAGATATGGCAGTTCTTATTTTAATTGGGATCCTGGCAGCGGTAGTCCTGGAGCTGGGAAAGCATACTCTTTTGGGCTGGTTCCTGACGGCAGGAGTGCTGACTGCCTTCGGCATTCTGAGAAAAAAATATTTCTGGCGGGAGACAAAAAAGACCAGAAGGCTAGCCTGGCTGGGACTTTTTGCCGCTGTAATCCTGGCGAACAGAGTATCGGTGCCGCCGGTCCGTCCGGTTCCGGCTTCGGATGCTGCGCATCCTGAAGCAACCGGCGAAATTACTATCGCCCAGGGCAGCCTGACCGGCGTCTATACGGAAGATAAGAAGGTTGAAGTCTATGCGGGTATTCCCTATGCCCAGCCTCCGGTCGGCGATCTTCGCTGGAAGGAACCGCAGGAACCTCTTCCCTGGGATGGCACACTGGTCTGCGACCATTTCGCACCCATGTTCATGCAGCCTTCTCATCCGGTTATCTATGATTCTCTTTCTCAGATCATCGGCTATCACGATTATATAATTTCCCTTTCTGACAACTTTGTGGCACCCATGAGCGAGGATGCCCTTTATCTCAATATCTGGAAACCTGCAGGCGATATTTCCAATGCGCCGGTTATCCTTTATATTCATGGCGGATCGCTTCAGACCGGCCAGCCCTGGTATCAGGATTACAATGGCGCGGAGCTTGCACGCAGGGGCTGCGTGGTCGTAAACTGCGCTTACCGTCTGGGGGTATTCGGCTATCATGCGGATGAGGAGCTTGCAAAGGAATCGCCAAATGGAACGACCGGCGATTACGGTCTGCTGGACCAGATCCAGGCTCTCAAATGGGTCGGAAGGAATATCAGCGCTTTCGGCGGCAATCCGGACAATATTACGATTGCCGGTGAATCTGCCGGCTCAGCCAGCGTCAGCGCAATCTGCACTTCGCCGCTGGCAAAGGGACTTTTCCGCCGTGCGATTTTGGAAAGCTCCACGGTCTCGGCACCGGAACCTGCTCATTCTTACCGTCTGATGGACCAGGCTCTTGAGGATGGCAAGAAGGTAAAAGAGGAAACCGGCTGCAGTACCATCGCTGAGCTTAGAAAGCTTCCGGCAGAGAAGCTGGCCAGGTATGCGGCGATTGATCACCACATTACCATAGATGGCTATGCCCTTGAAAAAACGCCTTGCCAGTCCTATAAGGACGGGGAGCATAACGAAGAAGCGCTGCTTCACGGATACAATAAAGAAGAAAGTGCACCCTTCCTTCTGTTTGACCATGTCACAAAAGAAAATTACGGGGAAAAACTACAGGAAACATTCGGTCCTTATGCGGATCAGGTTCAGGGTATTTTTCCGTCAGATACGGATGATGAGGCAAAGAGGAATTACAGGGATATTTTTACGGCGGACTGGTTCTCTTACGGACATTATTGCTTGACCCGCCAGGCTCTGGCTAATGACATTCCGGTCTGGGAGTATTATTTCACCAAGGACAACGGGCGTCTGGGGTCCTGGCACAGCGGTGAGGAAGTCTACTGCTATGGAAATATTCCGGATGACTCCGGTTTATATGATACAGATGACCGCAGCCTTTCTGATCTTATGCTGACTTACTGGGTCAATTTCGCGAGAACCGGAGATCCAAACAAGAGCGGAATTGTAGATGCCTATGGCAGCGACAGCGGCGGAACGACCATGAAAGGGCAGAAGCTACCCGTATGGAAACCGGTGGACAGCATCGAAGAGATTGAAACCTTCGGCGCACCCAACAAAAAAGGCAGGATGGTCTACCTGACGCGGGAGAAATATCTGGAATTCTATGACGTGCTGGACAAAATCCAGGGGTGGGACCAGCCAAAGTGACAGTCTGCCAGGGCAGCGCTCCATGCTCATTTCTGCTATCATTTGCCATGTCTGAATGCTTATGCAAGGCTCCGCTTTGCAGCGCATTTTGCCGCAGCAAATAGGATTTATGCATAAAATTAGCACTCAACTGTTGACAGTGCTAACAACAAGTGCTATATTAAACATGCAGCAAAGAAAAAGCCGTTTAATCAGATGGTTTTTCATATAAAGAAAACGTACAGAAGCGGCTTTGAAAGCCGCTTCTTTTACCATCTGCATTTGTATGATCCAGTCCATTTTGAGGAAAAAACAGGTGAGAAATGAAAGCAATCTTTTTTATGCCATGGACGAGGAAAGACACGCGAAAGTGAGGTGAGCGTATGAACATTAATAAATGGACGCAGAGATCCATTCAGGCGGTTCAGGATCTTGAGAAGACCGCTTTGGATTTCGGCAATCAGGAGATTGAAGAAGAGCATCTCTTATACAATCTTCTCCGTCAGGAGGACAGTCTGATCCTCAAAATGATTGAGAAGATGGGGCTGCAGAAGGAATATTTCCTTAATCAGGTGGAGCAGCTGATTAAAAATAAGGTTAAGGTGGAAGGCGGCAAGCCTTACATCGGCCAGTACCTGAACAAGGCTTTAAATTATGCTGAGGATGAAGCAAAGGCGATGGGAGACGAATACGTTTCCGTCGAACATCTCTTCCTGGCTATGCTGAAATACCCGACACCGGCTCTCAAAGAGCTGTTCCGGACAAATGGAGTTACCAGGAATGCTTTCCTGACTGCGCTGGCATCGGTCCGCGGCAATCAGAAGGTTACAACGGATAATCCGGAAGCAACCTATGATTCTCTGAAAAAATATGGTCAGGACCTGGTTGAGAAGGCAAGAGAGCAGAAGATGGACCCGATCATCGGCCGTGATGATGAGATCCGCAACGTAATTCGTATCCTGTCCAGAAAGACCAAGAATAATCCGGTCCTGATCGGTAAACCCGGTGTCGGTAAAACTGCGGTCGTCGAAGGCCTTGCCCAGCGTATTGTCAAGGGAGACGTGCCGGAAGACTTAAAGGACAAGACGATTTTTTCCCTGGACATGGGTGCCCTGGTAGCAGGAGCAAAATACAGGGGTGAGTTTGAGGAAAGGCTGAAAGCCGTCCTGGATGAGGTAAGAAAGAGCGAAGGCCGTATCATCCTTTTCATTGATGAGCTGCATCTGATCGTAGGAGCAGGCAAGACCGACGGCGCAATGGATGCCGGCAACATGCTCAAGCCTATGCTGGCAAGAGGCGAACTGCATTGCATTGGCGCTACGACTCTGGACGAGTACCGTAAATATATTGAGAAGGATGCCGCCCTGGAACGACGTTTCCAGCATGTGCTGGTCGACGAGCCCAGCGTTGAGGATACCATCTCCATTTTGAGAGGTCTGAAGGACTCTTATGAGAACTACCACCACGTCAAGATTACAGATGGAGCACTGGTAGCTGCGGCAACGCTTTCAAACCGCTATATTACGGACCGCTATCTTCCGGATAAGGCTATCGACCTGGTCGATGAGGCATGCGCGGAGATCCGGTCAGAAATGAACTCGATGCCGGCTGAACTGGACGAGAAACGCCGTAAGATCATGCAGATGGAGATTGAGGAGACCGCCCTTAAAAAAGAAGAAGACAGCTTAAGTGCGGAACGCCTGGAAGAACTGCAGAAAGAACTTGCTGAACTGAAAGACGAATTCAATGCCCAGAAGATTCAGTGGGAAAATGAAAAAACATCAGTCGACCGCCTGTCCCTGCTCCGTGAAGAGAGAGAAACGGTTAAGAAAGAGATTGAGGCAGCAGAACGTGATTACGACCTGAATAAGGCTTCCGAGCTTAAGTACGGCAAGCTGCCGGAGATTGAAAATCAGCTGAAGGAAGAAGAGGCCAAGGTCGGATCCGAAGACCTGTCCCTGGTCCACGAAAACGTCGGAGAGGATGAAATCGCCGGCGTCATCTCCCGCTGGACCGGTATTCCGGTTGCAAAGCTGACTGAGGGCGAGAAGACGAAGATTCTTCACCTGGAGGATGAACTCCATAAGAGGGTCATCGGTCAGAATGACGCGGTCAGGAGAGTATCGGATGCCATTATCCGCTCGAAAGCCGGAATTAAAGATCCCAGCAAGCCAATTGGATCCTTCCTCTTCCTTGGACCTACCGGTGTCGGAAAAACAGAGCTGGCCAAGGCGCTTGCGGCAAGACTTTTTGACGATGAGAACAATATGGTGCGGATCGATATGAGTGAGTACATGGAGAAATACTCCGTGTCCAGACTGATCGGAGCGCCTCCGGGATATGTAGGATATGAAGAAGGCGGCCAGCTGACCGAAGCGGTCCGCCGCAAACCCTATTCCGTTGTCCTTTTCGATGAGATTGAAAAGGCCCATCCGGACGTCTTTAACGTCCTGCTGCAGGTTCTTGACGATGGCCGGATCACCGATTCACAGGGCAGAACAGTTGATTTCAAAAACACGATCCTGATCATGACCTCTAACCTGGGATCTCAGTATCTGCTGGATGGCATTCAGGAAGACGGCAGCATCAGTCAGCAAGCCCAGGACCTTGTACAGAAGGAGCTTCGCGCCCACTTCCGTCCGGAGTTCCTGAACAGGCTGGATGAAATCATCAGCTTCAAGCCGCTGACAAAGGAAAATATCGGCAGGATCGTTGACCTTCAGGTAAAGGATCTGAACAGACGGCTGGAGTTCCAGCAGCTGAAGATTGAACTTACGCCCGAGGCAAAACAGCTGATCATCGACCGTGGATATGATCCGGTATTCGGTGCGCGTCCGCTTAAGCGTTATATGACTAAGAGCGTTGAGACCGCAGCAGCGAAACTCATTCTGGAATCTGACGTCAGTGAAGGCGACACCATTGAAATGGAAGTTGTAAACGGGGAGCTGGAGGCTGTCATAAAGCCGAAAGCAGAAGTTGTAGAATAAGCAGAACGAGCGGCGTTCGTCGAGTGTACATGCAGGCATGTCCGCTCGGATCGCTGCCCGCATAAAAAGAACCACAGCCTTGCGCATGCTCGTTTGCGAGATGCGGCAGGACGGTGGTTCTTTTTTTCCTATAAAGGTTTCACATGACATGATGCGTGCAGTGCAAAAATTGGGGACTATTGGACCTTTGGCTCCTCAGTTTGCCGGGGGAGCAAACTGGGTGTGGTTTTTCATGCCGAAGGAGATCAGGAGATGAAGCCGGGTGGCATAATTCTCCAGATCCAGCCCGGTGAGCTCTATAATTTTTTCCACACGATACTGGACTGTATTACGATGAACGTAAAGGTCCGCGGCAGTTTTTGCGTAATTGCGCTCTTCCTTGAGGAAGGTGAAAAGAGTCTTGCCGAAATCTGTGCCATGCGTGAAATCGTAGGTTTCAAGCTGCGTAACAGCGGGATGATAAAAATTGATGGTGCTGTTCCGTTCAACCAGGTTCATCAGATAGGGAAGGATATAATTCTCGCAGCGGTTGATGGCCCCGGGCTTCCGGACCCCGTAATCCAAAGCGGCTTCGGCAAGCCGCCGCATGTCGCAGATTTCCTTAAGCTCTATGAATTCGTAGCTGATTCCTGCACGGGTGTGCCCCTGCGTAAGAATATCCTTGACTCTTTCAGGAAAATCCTGTGCTGCGGGACTGTTTTTGGAAATTTCTACGTTATAGAGCAGAACCGCTTTTTCATCTACGATCCCGGTCAGGCAGCCCTGTTCCATACTGAGCCGATAACAGATATTGGACAAGGTAGAAGTGTCCGATTCTTCATTTTCCAGAATAAGCAGGATTTTTCGATCAGAGTCTTTCCAGGAAAGACTGCCCAGATGGGAACGGAGATTTGCAATTTCTCCTTTTTTGGAAAAAACTTCGCGAAAGACTTCTGAGAAGTCGCGGATTCTATCCGTTTCGCTGTTTTCTGCCAGCCAGAATTCTACAAGGCTGGCAAGCTCTTCCAGAAGCTGCGTTTTGCCGGGGGAAGCCGGTTCATTGAAGTTCTGCTGAATGATCCAGCCCCAGATTGCACCTCCGCAGAAGAGATTGCGCTGGGTTGTCGTCGCTTTTATCCCTTTCAGCTCTGAAGTATAGGTCTCCCGAGAGTGCGATATGATCTGCGCCGCCCGGTGCGTTTCATCGATAAAGTGGAGTGGAAGGGAATTGTGCTGGGCAATGTATTTTGCCAGCTTCAATTCTTTTTTTTCGTCTTCATTGGCAGGAAAACTCCTAGGAAACGGAACCTGCAGCTTTGCCATAATGATATGGCTGTTATCGGCGATTTCCACGCTGTCGCGGAAGATCGGCCGGGACAGCTCCAGGATATCATCCAGAGTACAGCCCTCATTAATCTTGCGTATGCAGGAATCTGACCACATATTGTAAAAGTCGAAGCAGTCCATGACCCGGTTGAACACGTCATCAAGATCTTCTGTTTCAAGAAGGAGAATATCCTGATTATGAACGCAGATGATCTTATTGTCTTCACTGTCAATGAAATCGCCGGCGCGTCCCAGATAAATATTGGTTCCGGTATTCAGAACGGAGTCGGAGAAAAAACGTACCCCGCGGAGTTCCATCTTTCCGGACTTAATCTGCGGAGTCGGATGATATTCCTTAAGGAAGTCATTCAGGATCCACATACTGAGTTTCATTGTAAAAACCTCCGATATCGTCTGGATTGCTGCAAAACGGTATATGTAAAAGCTTACAGGGCTTTTTTTCACTCTTCATGTGGTCTTTTTACAGCAGCCTTGAAAAATCTTACAAAACTAATAATACAGAACGTGTCAAAATTTTACAAGGCACTTTGTAAGATGTTCTATACCCATGCACTACAGTTTTAATACCGAATCCCGGGTGAACCGTATTCCGTACGAACCGAATTTCGGGTGAACCGTATTCCGTACGAACCATATTCCGGGAAAACCGTATTCCGGATGAACCGAATTCCGTACGAACCATATTCCGGGGGAATAGCATTCCTGGAAGAACAGCCGCCGGTCAGCCGTTGAAGCCCGAAGGATTTACCCTCGACAGTCATTTGACAATTTAGTAGAATAAATGTGTGTGCGTTTTACGAGACCGGTTTTATTTTTTTGAACCGCGCATGCTATTTCTAATTAAATTTGCTTTTTTACAGAAATTCACTTTGTTTGCAATTTTTTAAATCTCAATGAAAAAATTTTTTGCTATAAACATAGCTGAAAAAAGTCTTTTCGACAGATGACAGAGGCAGGAGGTGTCGGGAATGTTTTATAAGACCGGTATGGGACTGGACATTTATTCCATCGTCATCCTCTGCATCCTTCTTCTATCCGCGACACGCAAAACCCTGGCACGTGACCGAAGCTCCCGTTATTTTGTCTGGACGATCGTTGTCCTGCTTATTATTGAAATCTGCAATGTCATCGCCAGTCCGAACTTTCTGCCGGATCAATATGAAGCTTACAAAGAACTGCCGCGTCTGATCCTCTTTCTGCTGGATCCGTTTGTGCAGTTTATGTGGCTGCTCTACGCCGCCAGCAAGATTGAGGTGGATTTTAAGAATCTCAGGAAATGGATCTGGCCGGTTGGAATTGTAGAACTTTCAAACATTGTTGTTATCTTTCTAAATATCCGGACCGGGTGGATTTACAAGGTCGCTACGGATGATGCAGGGACAAGGGGACCGTACTTCCTGGTGCGTGCAGCAATCATGATCCTGATCGTGCCGTACGTTGAGTATTTCCTTTTTCATTTCCGCAAGAGGCTGACAGTACAGAATTTTATGTGGCTCGTGCTCTTCCCGGCCGTTCCCATGATTGGCGGGATCTTTCAGGCGGCAATTCCGGACTTCCCGGCGCTGGAAAATGTGGGAATGGTCATCGCTCTTCTGACCCTCTATATTTTCGTTCAGGATCACGACTCCAACACGGATTCACTTACCGGATGCGGAAACCGCAGGATTCTGGACATCCGTCTGGATAAGCATATAGAAGAAGGAAGGAAAGATTTTGGACTGCTAATGATCGATGTCGATCAGTTTAAGCAGATTAATGATACTTATGGACATGCCCAGGGAGATATGGCACTGCAGATTCTGGCTTCTCTTTTAATGAACCGGTTCGGCCGAAGCAACAGGGTAGCCAGGTATGGAGGAGACGAGTTCTGCGTGGTCGTTTACACGGAAAGCCAGGAGGAACTGGATGCGGAAATTGAAAAACTCCGCTTGTCTCTCGAATCCTTTAACCGGCTGAACCGTCTGCCCTACCGGCTTGAAATCTCCATCGGGTCCGCTATCTACCATCATGGAACAGGTGAAAGCGCCGGCGATTTCGTCAAGCGTGTCGACAGGGCAATGTACATTGAAAAAGCCGCACATAAAAAGATGCGTAAAGAAAACCAGCCAAAGTGACAGACACTTTGGCTGGTTTTTTATTCCGGCAGCGGAGCAATGAGTTCCTTATGGACCCTGCCGTAGAAGAAGATGGTCAGGAGGACCGAAGCGACCTCCGCGATATCGAAGGACCACCAGACTGCATGAAGGCCGCCTGCTGCTGCCAGGATGAAAGCGGAAGGCAGCAGAACGATCAGCTGGCGGGTCAGGGAAATAATCATACTGGGCATGGATCTTCCCATGGCCTGCATAATGGAACCTGTTACGATGGCATATCCTGCAACTGGGAAGGTCAGCGCGATGATGCGAAGGGCCGGCCTGCCGATTTCGAGCATCTGGTCGGAAGCGTTAAAGATGCCAAGAAGAACGTTCGGAATGATCCAGAAAAGGAGCATGCCAATGGTCATGATGACGACGGCAAAAACAACTGCCAGGCGATACGTGTGCAGAATTCGTTTTCTGTGCTTCGCTCCGTAGTTATAGGCGATAATGGGTACCATTCCGTTATTGAGACCGAAGATCGGCATGAAGATGAAGCTGTTCAGCTTGAAGTAAACGCCGAAGACAGCGGCCGCAGTGGAAGATGCCAGATAACGGATCAGGATCATGTTCATTCCGAAAGTCATAACGGAACCGATGCACATCATGATGATGGAAGGAATACCGATCCGATAGATTTCGCTAATCAGCTTTCCTTCCGGGCGGAAGCCTTTCATATTCAGGCTGATTTCCCTGTTATAACGTACATTGAGGAAGATACCGAGGACGGCTGAGAAGCACTGGGCAAAAACAGTCGCCGCTGCGGCACCGGCTATACCCATTTCGGGGAAAGGTCCGTAGCCGAAGATCAGGACCGGGTCCAGAATAATGTTGATAATAGCTCCGGTAGCCTGACTGACCATGGTCAGCATGGTTTTTCCGGTAGAGGTAAGGAGACGCTCCATAGTAATCTGCATGAAAATGCCGATGCAGATACCGCAGCAGATCCGCATATAGGATACGGTTCCGCTATAAATATCCGGATCTGAAGTCTGGACAGCCGCAAAAGGCTTCGTAATGAGGAGCATGACGCAGGATGTGATCACGCTGACTATAACGCCCAGGAAAAGGGCGTGCTGGGCGACGCTTTCCGCCTTGCCGAATTCTTTTTCACCCAAAGCCCGTGACAGGAGAGCGTTAATTCCGACGCAGGTACCGGATGCGATAGAGATGATCAGGTTCTGCATGGGAAAAACCAGTGACACGGCAGTCAGGGCGGATTCCCCGATCATTGATACATACATGCTGTCTACGATGTTGTAAAGCGCCTGGATGAGCATGGAAATGATCATAGGCAGGGACATCGTGACCAGGAGTTTGCCGACAGGCATGGTCCCCATCTTGTTTTCTTTGATTTGTTCTGACATAATAAATCCTCTGGATAATATGATGAATATGTGGATAATTTTCGATGCGTGTGCCAAAGAGTATGAACGCAGATTTTTTCCTGCATAGGGCAGAACTCTTGCTATAATAAGGAAGCTATATAAGTTTGTCAACGTATTGGCTGTCTATTCTTAAAAAAAGAGATTTTATGCGGCTGTACGATTGGGAATATTCAGATTTCTACTGTAAATTTTCCTGAAGTTTTCAAAATCTGCCGGATAAAAAAGATAAGTTGGGGTTTGATTCATAGATGAGTGAATATGAAAGCTTTGCAAAGGTTTACGACCTTTTTATGGATAATATCGATTACGACGCCTGGTGCCGCGACCTGGTCGGAGCACTGAGAAAGTTTGGCGTGGATGACGGACTGGTATGCGAACTGGGTTGCGGCACCGGCAGCATGACAGAAAGGCTTGCGGCAGCCGGCTATGATATGATCGGCATCGACAGTTCAATCGAGATGCTGAATATCGCAGAGGAGAAAAAGCAGGTGCATTCGCCTGAGGTGAATGACGAAACACGGCAGGATCGGATATCCGATGAGGACATGCCGGACATGGACACAGCCATGTATAAGAGCCATGATATTCTATATCTTTGTCAGGATATGCGGGAGTTTGAGCTGTATGGCACAGTCCGCGCGGTCGTCAGTGTCTGTGACAGCATGAGTTATATCCTGGAAGAGGAGGACATGCTGCAGGTACTGAAGCTGGTCAACAACTATCTGGATCCGGGCGGCGTTTTTCTGTTTGATCTGAACACAGAGAACTACTTCCGGAAAATCGGAGACAGCACAGTTGCGGAGAACCGGGAGGAAGGAAGCTTCATCTGGGATAATTTTTACGATGAAGAAGAAAAAGTCAACGAATATGACCTGACCCTCTTCCTGCCTCAGGACGAAAAAAAACAACAAGCAGTCGGAGCGGATTTGGACGAGAACCATTCCGGCAATAGAAAGAAGCAGCAAACAGGTCTGACACTATATCAAAAATATCAGGAACAGCACGTCGAGCGTGCCTGGTCGGCAGAAGAAATCCGGCAGCTGGTGGAGCAGGCAGGCCTGGAATTTATCGGGGCTATCGAAGCCTTTACCCATAAACCGGTATCGGAGGACAGCGACAGGATCTGCATTGCAGCAAGAGAAATTCATAAAATTCCCGGCCAGCCTGGGAAACTGAGATAAATAAGCCTGATATTTATAGAAGCCCTTGCCGGAGAACAACAATATACAGAAACCCTTGCCGGAGAGTAACAACATACAGAAACCTTTGCCGGAGAGTAACAATATACAGAAACCCTTGCCGGAGAGTAATAATATTATAGAAGCCCTTACCGCACAGTAAAATCAGAATGCTGATGTAAGGAGGATAAAGAAAGGAGAACCACATGCTTCATTTTACAAGTGATTATATGGAAGGGGCAGCCCCTGAAATTCTGGAAAAGCTTGCCGCAACCAATTTGGAACAGACAGAGGGGTATGGGCTTGATCCTTACAGTGATTCCGCCAGAGAGAAAATCCGCCTTGCCTGCGGTGCTCCGGATGGGGAAATCTACTTTTTGATCGGCGGAACGCAGACAAATGAAACGATTCTTTCTACTATACTGGCACCCTATCAGGGCGTCCTTGCGGCAAAGACTGCCCACGTCAATACCCATGAGGCAGGAGCCATCGAACACGGCGGCCATAAGGTACTGACGCTGGAAGGCAGGGACGCGAAGCTTTCCGGAGAGGATGTAAGAGAATACTGCAGACTGTTTTTTGCGGACGCAAACTATGAGCATGAAGTCTGGCCGGGTGCTGTCTATATTTCCCATCCGACCGAATACGGAACCCTTTATACCAGGAAGGAACTGGAAGATTTAAGGGCAGCCTGCGATGAATATAAACTGAAGTTTTTCCTGGATGGGGCAAGGCTGGGATATGGACTTGCTGCTTCCGGAACAGATGTGACGCTTCGTGATATAGCAGAGCTGACGGACGTCTTTTACATCGGCGGAACAAAAGTGGGAGCGCTTTTCGGGGAGGCGGTTGTTTTTCCAAAGCCGGGCCTGGTCCCTCACTTCTATACCATGTCCAAGCAGCACGGAGCCATGCTGGCAAAGGGGAGAATTACCGGAATCCAGTTTGATGCACTTTTCACGGATGATCTGTACAGGAAACTGGGGGAAAATGGTGTCCGCCAGGCTATGAAGATCCGCAAAGCCCTGGAGGAGAAGGGCTATGAGATCTATATTGATTCGCCGACAAACCAGCAGTTTACTGTGGTGACAAAGGAAAAAGCGGAAGAACTTGCAAAAGAAGTTTCCTACGGTTTTATGGAGACACTGGCAGACGGAAGGATCGTCATCCGTTTCTGCACATCCTGGGCGACCACGGACGAACAGACGGACGGGCTGATCAGACTTCTGTAATCCTGGCAGAATCATGTAGACAGGCTGGATGTTTTCGGCCTTCATTGAAATGATCAGTATTTGGGGAACGGAAAAGTACTAACAAAAATGATTCACAGATTAAAGGGATTACATAATTAGATTAAAGGAATTACATAATTATGGAAGGAAAAATTATTAACATGGAAGCATGGAAAGAACAGAATATGGACTATGTGGTAAGGGGAACTGCTATGAACGACGAGATCCGCGTTTTTGCAGCGACCACCAGACACCTGGTCCAGAAGGCGCATGAGCTTCATCATACCGCAGCTCTGCCGACGGCAGCTTTGGGGCGCACCCTGACGGCCGGGATCATGATGGGTTCCATGCTGAAGGGAGACAGGGACCTGCTGACGATTATCATGAAAGGGAACGGACCTTTAGGAGGAGTAACCGTTACGGCAGACTCGCATGGACACGTCAAGGGCTTCGTATACAACACGGATGCAGTCCTTCCGCCCAAATCCAAAGGGCACCTGGACGTAGGAGGCGGTTTCGGAAAGGGCACCCTGACGGTTGTAAGGGATCTTGGCTTAAAAGAGCCTTATTCCAGTACGATTAACCTGGTAAGCGGGGAAATCGCAGAAGATCTGACCTATTATTTCGCCGAGAGCGAACAGGTTCCTTCGTCTGTTGGATTAGGCGTCCTGGTAGGGACAGACCAGAACGTGCGTCAGGCAGGCGGCTTCATCGTCCAGCTTATGCCGGGCTGTTCAGAGGAAGCGGAGCAGAAGCTTGAGAATAATCTCAGAAAGATTAAATCCGTTACGCAGATGCTGGAGGAAGGCATGACGCCGGAACAGATGCTGGAGCACATCATGCCGGACATGGGGCTGGAGATCATGGAAAAAACGCCGGCTGCATTCCGCTGCGACTGCAGCCGGGAGCGGGTCTCAAGTGCTCTCATGACCGTAGGAAAGAAGGAGATGCAGGACATGATCTCTGAACAGAAGCCGGTGGAACTCCAGTGCCACTTCTGCGGAAAGAAATACGTCTTCACCGTAGGGGAACTGCAGCAGATGCTGGACTCCATGTAAGGAGCAAAAGCCAGGTGGCAAAGTGACAGGCACTTTGCCACCTCATGAGAAAGGACAGAACATGTCTCTTCAGTTTGTTACCGGCCGCAGCGGCGCGGGCAAATCACATACCGTTTTCAAACAGGTCATCCGGGAATCTATGAATCACCCGGACAGGCAGTATATTATTCTGGTGCCGGAGCAGTTTACGCTCCAGACCCAGAAGGATATCGTGCGCCTTCATCCCCGTCGCGGAATCCTGAACATAGACGTTCTGTCCTTCAACCGCCTTGCCTACCGGGTCTTTGAAGAAGTGGGCGGAAACGACCGGACTCTCCTGGAAGAAACGGGCAAGAGCCTGATCATCCGCAAGGTGATAGAGGATAGAAAAGACCAGCTGAAGATCCTGGGCCGGGACCTGGATAAGACCGGCGCCATTGCTGAGATGAAATCTCTGATTTCAGAGCTTATGCAGTACCGGATTCAGCCGGATGATTTGGAAAAATGGGCAGCAGGCGATGAGAGAAGGCAGATGCTGTCCCTCAAGCTTGAGGACATCCGGGTTATTTACCAGGGCTTCCTGGATTATATAGAAGGCCATTTCCTGACGGCGGAAGAAGTGCCGGAAGCTCTCTGCCGTGTAATAGGCAGGTCAAAACTGGTAAAAAACAGCACGATCGTGCTGGATGGATTCACGGGGTTTACACCGGTACAGCATCAGGTCCTGAGGGAATTGATGGTTCTTGCCGACCGGCTGATCGTTACGATAACCATTGATGACAGTGAAAGCCTTTATGCGAAAGGCAGACCCTACACGCTTTTCGCCATGAGCCGGACCATGGCTCAGAAGCTCCTGGAACTGGCGCGGGAAACGAAAACAGAAATCCTGCCGGTCATTCAAGTGGAAGAGGCCGGGCAGAGTCGCTTTGCCGGGCATAAAGATCTACTGTTCCTGGAACGGAATATCTTCCGTACGAGCAGAGCAGTCTTCTCTTATCCGAAAAATGAATCAGCCACTTTAGCGATAGAGGAAGATCTGCCGTCCACAAAGAAAAATCTGTCCCATGACCAGACGGGAGTGTCGCAGGATTTAGCAAAGTACCGCAGCATTCATATTTCGGAAGCGGATAATCCATACCGTGAGGTGCTGAATATAGCAGGCCGTATTAATATGCTTGTGCGGGAACGCGGCTTCCGCTATAAAGATTTTGCCATTGTAACAGGCGATCTCGAGAGTTATGGAAGAGCAGCGGAGAGTGTTTTTGCAAGGGAGGAGATACCATACTTTCTGGATCGCAAGCAGCCTATCATGAAGAATCCGCTGGTGGAATACATCTGCTCCGCAATCGACATGGTGGAGCAGAACTTCAGCTACCGAAGCGTATTTCGATTCTTGCGAAGCGGCCTGTCTGACTTTACAGGTGATCAGATCGACCGCATGGAGAACTATGTTCTGGCGCTGGGAATCCATGGATGGAAAAAATATCAGGAACCATGGATCCGCGCATCAAGAACGATTGACGTCGAAGAGCTTCCGGGACTCAACCAATTAAGAGAAGTCTTCGTCAGCCGTGTCCGTGCTTTTACGGAAGGGATGAGAGAGCGAAGGAGCACAACTTCCCGCAAATGCCGGATTCTTTATGGCTTTTTGACCGATCGGAGGATTCCGGCCAAACTCGAACAGCTGTCAAAAAGCTATGAAGAAGCCGGCTATCCCGCGAAAGCAAGAGAATATGGCGGCATCTGGGCGGTTGTTATGATGCTGCTGGAGAAACTGGAGGCGGTCCTGGGAGAAGAACGGACCCGCCGCAGTGACTTTCTGGAGATTCTGGAGGCAGGCTTTCAGGAATGCAGCATCGGTCTGATCCCGCCGGGAGAGGACCAGGTCTTGATCGGCGATATTGAAAGGACACGCCTGAAAGAGATCAAGGTACTCTTCTTCGCAGGAGTCAACGAGGGGATTGTTCCCCGGTCTGCAGCCAATGTCGGTTTCCTGTCCGAGGCAGACCGGGAATATCTGGAAAAACAGAAAATCGAACTTTCTCCGACAGCGAGAGAGGACATGTACCGCCAGCGTTTTTATTTATACCTGGCTATGACGAAACCTTCGGAAGAACTTTGCTTGTCTTATGCCAGAACAGGAAGCGACGCCAAGTCCCTGCTTCCGTCTTATCTGATCGGCCTGCTGCGCCGAATGTTTCCGGAGCTTGAGCCGGAAGAAGCAGGGATTCTGGAGACCGATGAGGGAAGGAACCAGGCCATTCTGGATCTTCTGCAGACCCTGGGAGATGCAAAATTGCCGGCAGCCGGAATGGAAGTACTCAGAGACCGGGCGTCCGATCCGACGGGAAGAAGAGAAGTAAAAAGACTGCTGCAGGCGGCTGCTCTTTCCAACAGGGAGTCGACGATCGGCAGGCCGCTGGCGCAGAAATTGTATGGCAGCGAAATTTATATGTCCGCGACCCGCCTGGAAAGTTTCGCAGCCTGTCCATTTTGTCACTTCCTGGATTTCGGGCTGGGATTGACTGAGCGGGAAACTTATCAGCTGGACCTGCGCGATACCGGCAACATTCTCCACAGTGCCCTGGAGACTTATGCCAAAATTCTGGACGAAAAAGGCATTGCCTGGCAGAAGGTCACGGAGGAAGAGCAGATCCGCGTCGCTGATGAAGCGCTGAATCAGGTCTCCGGTGACTACAATAATACAATCCTTGCCAGCAGCAGTCGAAATTCCTACCAGTTAACCAGAATGCGTGAGCTTCTGCACCGGTCGGTATGGGCCTTGACGGAGCAGGTTCGCCATGGAATCTTTCAGCCGCTCTTTTTTGAAAAAAAATTTACCGGCGGTCTTCTGGCTTCCCGTTTTGAACTGAAAGGCGGAAGCAGGCTGTATGTACATGGCCGTATCGATCGCATGGATACGGCAAAGGCTGATGGAAGAGAGTATGTTCGGGTTATTGATTACAAGACCGGCAAGAAGGAGCTGGATCTGAATGAGCTTTACAATGGAACGCAGCTTCAGCTGATGCTCTATATGATGGAGAGCCTGGAGCTGGTCAACCGGATGAGAAGGAATGCGGCACCGGAAAGTCCGGACCTGCCAGAGGCTGAGCTGCTTATGGCGGGTCTGACTGCAGAGGGGCCGGCGGAACCGGCAGGAGTCTTCTATTATCATGTAGACGACCCGATCGTAGATGCGCGTACGAACGGCAATCCTGAGAGCAGCCTCCTGGAGGACTTAAGACCGGCAGGCTTAGTGAGAAGTGATTCCGGAATCCTTCAGATGATGGATAAGGGGCTGGCAGCCGGCGTAAGATCCAAGGTCATTCCGGTGAAACTGACAAAAGAAGGAATACCGGATTCGCATTCGAACGTTACGGACAGAAGCGGTTTTCAGACTTTGATGACCTTTACCGGAAACAAGATTCGAACCTTGGGTGAGGAAATGACCGGCGGTGATATCCGGGTCAGCCCCTATCTTTATGAAAAACAGAACGGGTGCGCCTATTGCACATATAAATCAATCTGCGGATTTGACCAGAGAATACCGGGGTATCTCTACCGGGACCTGGGAGGAAAGCAGTCCCAGGATCAGCTTCTGGCAAAGATGAAAGAATTCAACGAAGAGCCGGAGAACATCTTAGGCACGAAGACATGAAGACATGAAGCTAGAAGAAACAGTTACCCATAGAAGACAAGGGGAAGCCGGCGGGTGTATCGCAAATTTAAGGCAGAAGTCAAAAAAAGCTGGAAATGACTTAAATCCGCTTTGGATATTTCGGGAGAAGAATAAATGGCAGTTACGTGGACAGAAGAACAGAAGCAGGTCATTGAAGACCGCAATCATAACCTGCTGGTCTCCGCGGCAGCCGGTTCGGGAAAGACGGCTGTTCTGGTCGAGCGGATCCTTGAACGGGTCACAGACCCGAAGGACCCTATAGACGTGGACCAGCTTCTGGTCGTCACGTTTACACGCGCGGCAGCCGGAGAGATGAAAGAGCGGCTTCGGAAAGCGCTGGAAAAAAAGCTGGAAGAAGATCCGGACAGCGACCACCTGCAGAAGCAGGGGGTGCTTCTTCATAATGCCCAGATTAATACCATTCATGGCTTTTGCCAGCATGTGATCAGAAACTACTTCCACTGCATCAATCTGGACCCTTCCTATCGGATTGCCCAGGAGAGTGAGCTGCGTCTGATGAAAGGGGATATCCTGGACCGGCTGATGGAAGATGAGTATGCTCTTCTCTTGGGAAAACAGGAGGACTCCGGTAAGGAAAGCGTCGTAGACTCTGAAAGTGGAAACCTTAAGGATTCCGCATCGGAGAAAGCCGAAACTGCAGGTATCAGCAATGTCCTGTTCGGAAAGCTGGTCGAAGCTTATTCACCCGGGCGAAACGACGCCCGGATTCCGGAAATGATCCTAAGTCTTTATAACAAAGCTATCAGCAATCCGGATCCGGATGCCTGGCTGGATTCCTGTCTGGCTGATTACCGGATCAGGACGGAAGCGGAGCTGGAAAATTCCGCATGGATGAAGCGGATCACCGGCGATACGATCCTTCTTTTGGAAAGCTCCCTTGGCTATGCGGAAAAAACACTTGCACTTGCGAAACAGCCGGGAGGACCGTCAGGCTATCTGGCAGCCCTTGAAAGCGACATTGCCGGAATACAGAGCCTGTGCCGGGTGGATACATTCGGAGATCTGCAGATAGCTTTCGAAGAACTGGAATTTCAGAAGCTGGGTCGAAGCAGCAAAGCAGAAGCAGCCCTGGAGGACCCGGATCTCAAAATCTTGGTAAAAAAGCGCAGGGATGCACTTAAAAAGTCTCTGTCGGACTGGCAGAAAAAGTATTTTTGCGACACGGAGGAAGAAATTCTGGAAGATCTTTCCTTCCTGGAACCCTTCGTGGCAGAACTGGTCCGCCTGACGCGGGAATTTACTACCCGTTTCATAGAAGCTAAGAAAAGTAAAAATCTGGCAGACTTTTCCGATCTGGAGCATTACGCATTGAAAATCTTGCTGGAGAAGAAAGACGGGACTCTTGTCCGCACAGAAGCGGCACGGGAACTGGCAGCCGGTTTCCGGGAAGTCATGGTCGATGAATACCAGGACAGCAATCTCATTCAGGAGGCCCTTCTCCAGGCAGTATCCGGAGAGGAAGAAGGCAGGCACGACCGGTTTATGGTCGGTGATATGAAGCAGGCGATTTATGGCTTCCGTCTCGCCAGACCGGAGATTTTCCTGGAAAAATATTATCGCTATGGCGAACAAGATGAGGGAAGAGTACAGAATAAAGAGGACGGACAGAACCAAGAGGACAGACAGAATAAAGAGGAAGGCTGCCGGCGAATCGATCTGGATAAGAACTTCCGGTCCAGGAGAGAAGTTCTGGACCCGGTGAACGCTCTTTTCCGGCGGCTGATGCAGAAATCGCTGGGCGGCATTCTCTATGACGATTCCCAGGCCCTTCACCTGGGTGCCGTAGACTATCCGGATGCAGGGGGCGTGGATACGGCGGAGCTCCTTCTTTTGGACAGCGGCGACCCTGCTCTTGCGGAAACCCAGATCAGCGCGGCGGAAGCAGAAGCTCTGGCTATTGCAGGCAGGATTCATTCCCTGATGAAAGACGGCAAGGTTTATGACCGTGACACAGGCGCCTTGCGTCCGGTCCATTATCGGGACATCGTCGTGCTTCTTCGCAGCACCGCTTCCGCAGCGGACATCTATGTAAAAACGCTGAAAGATGCCGGAATTCCGGCATATTCTGTTTCCAAAGAAGGCTATTTCTCAACATTGGAGGTAGAGACCGTCCTGAATTACCTGAGGCTGGTGGACAACACCAGGCAGGATGAAGCCCTTGCTTCCGTTCTGCATTCACCTATAGGAGACTTTACTGCCGGGGAGCTGGCGGAAATTGCAGAAGAAGGACAGAAGCTTCCGGAAGAACAAACAGGTGCCGAAAGGAAGGCGAAAAAACAAAAGCAGAAGACCTTCTATCAGAAAGTTTTTGCTTTTCTTGAATGGGGACAGGAAGGAAGCCTTAAGGCAAAACTGCAGGAGTTTTTCAGGCAGCTGAACCGATTCCGCAAGGCAGCAGCGGATACGCCGGTCCATCAGCTGATTGAGGCAATCCTGGAAAATACCGGCTATGGAAGTTATGCCGCGGCTATGCCGGGAGGGGCGCAGCGTGAGGCAAACTTAAAGATGCTGGTCGATATGGCGGCAGCATTCGAGGATGGCAGCCAGCATGGGCTTTTTGCCTTTATCCGTTCGATTGAGGAACAGAATAAATATCAGATTGATGCCGGAGAGGTCAATCTCTATTCAGAGAATGAAGATATTGTCCGGATCATGACTATCCACAAGAGCAAAGGACTGGAATTTCCGGTTGTTTTTCTGGCAAACTGCGGCAAGAAGTTCAACCGGCAGGATTCCACAGCAGCCATGGTCCTTCATCCGTCGCTCGGAATCGGACTCGATGCGGTCGATGCGGAAAAGAGACTGAAGCGGACAACGATCCGCAGGGCTGTACTGGCACGGGCTGCCGCTATGGATAATCTGGCGGAAGAACTCCGCGTTCTTTACGTAGCCATGACCCGCGCAAAGGAAAAGCTGATCATGACTGGAGCAGTCAAGGACCTGGACAAACTGCCGGAAGACATCGCAAGGGCAGTCCGTACCTCCGAGTATGAAAAAACAGCTGCGGAAGGAGACAGAAGAGCCGGAACCGCAGTGGGCGGCCAGCCGGAACAAGGCAGGGAAGAGCCGGAACAAGGCAGCGATGAGCAGGAACAAAGAGGCGAAGAGCAGGAACAGGGCGGCGATGAGAAAAAAGGGGACAGCCGGGGATGGGATACAAGTCCCATTGACTACGGGACCCTGACTTCCGCAAACTCTTATCTGGACTGGATCCTCGCCGCTTATTCGTATGGAATGCCCATAAAGGTCATGACTGCCGATGCGGCACACCTTGTAAAGGTGCATGAACAGGCAGAACAGGGAATAGAGGAAAAGCTGGACGAGCTGAAAAAACAGCTCTCGCTGGATCGGACCTTTGACCCGGAAGTAAAGAAGTTTCTGGAAGAGAGAAGCAGATATTCTTATCCATATAAGGATCTGCTGGAACTGCCGGCAAAGATGACGGTTTCCGAGATCAAGAAGACCGCTTATGATGCGGAGACTGCGGCAATCTTAGGAGATGTAGAAGAACGAGGCCAGGATCTAATTCCGGAGGGAAAGAACGGCTTTCCGGAGGAAGAAAACAGCTATTCGGAGGCAGGAACCGACTTTTATGTTCCGACCTTTGTACGCAGAATGGAGCAGGAAGGCCAAGACCCTGCCGCAGACAATGAGAGGGGGCACGCAGAAAATCCCGCAGCATCCACGGCAGATCAGGACAATGGCGGCAGAAAACATTCCGGCGCCTCTCTTATAAAGAGAGAACGTTCAAGAGGCGCTTCAGCCGGTGCGGCTAGAGGAACGATCTACCATGCTTTTATGGAACATCTGGACTATTCTGCCGGTGCAGCTGAAGACACTGCTGCAGATAAAGGTTCTGCCGGTACCGATGAAGGCTTTGCCGGTACCGATGAAGGTTCTGCCGGTGAAGCTTTAAAAAAGCAGAAAAAAGAAGACCGGATCCGGGCGCAGCTGGAGAAACTGGTCGCAGATGGAGTTTTTTCCAGAGAAGATGCTAATCTGATCCGCAGGAAGGACTTTGTAACTTTCCTTGATTCTGATCTGGG
Source organism: Eubacterium sp. (assembly GCA_036308545.1). Taxonomy (GTDB): domain Bacteria; phylum Bacillota; class Clostridia; order Lachnospirales; family Lachnospiraceae; genus Bilifractor. The sequence continues at coordinate 47,258 of JAXJVN010000073.1, forward strand.
CCGCCGTATGGCGGAGGCGGACCGGCGAGGACAGCTGCACCGGGAAGCGCCATTTGTCCTGGAAGTCAATGCCCATACTATACGCAAAGAATGGCCGGAAGACCAGTCTGTCCTGGTCCAGGGCGTAATAGACGCCTGGTTCTTCGAAGGCGATAAAATTGTTCTGGTCGATTACAAGACCGACCACGTCTACACAGAGGACGGCAGTGACCTGATCCGCAAGTACCATGACCAGTTCCGCTATTACAGAAAGGCACTGGAACAGCTGGCAGGAGCCAGGGTGAAGGAAATGCAGCTCTATTCCTTTGGACTTGGGAAGGCAATCGAAGTAAAGTAACCAGCACAAAGTGACAGTCACTTTGTGCTGGTTTAAGAGAGACAGGAGCGAAGTTTAATGGCAGAGCTGAAAAAAGTGAGAAAAAAAATCCATGTCATCATCAATGAGAACGGCATGAGCCTGGCAAGCCGGTGGAAGAGCGGGATTTTTTCCCTGATCTTCAGCCGCTTTACGATCATGCTGGTTCTTTTCTGCATCCAGGCGCTCTTCCTGCTTCTGGTATGGGGATTCTTCGGCGAACTCCTTTCTAAGATCTCTGCATATGGTCAGACTATCTTCGGAGCTGTCGTCCTGATCTACCTGTTGAATACGGATATGGACACCAGCGGAAAAATAACGTGGATGCTGGTCATTGCGGTTTTTCCTGTATTCGGATCGATGTTTTATTTCTGGACAAGGCTGGAACTGGGACACAGGCGTACCCGGAAGCGGCTGGACCAGGTGATAGAAGGTTCCCGGGGCAGGCTGGTTCAGAATCCGGAAACAGCAGACCGGCTGATGAAGGCAGACCGGGATTCGGCTTCGGTTGCCAGATATACCATGCTGGCGGGAAATTTTCCTGCCTACGAAAACAGCAGGGTTACTTACTATTCGGACGGGGAGAAGAAGCTCCAGGCATTGATATTGGAACTGAAGAAAGCGCAAAAGTTTATCTTCCTTGAATACTTTATTATCCAGGAAGGCTTCATGTGGGGCAAGGTGCTGGAGGTCCTGAACGAAAAGGTCAAAGAGGGCGTGGAAGTCCGCGTCATGTTCGACGGTATGTGCCAGTTCTCCAAGGTTCCCATGGATTATAAGGAAAGGATGCAGGCAATTGGCATTGATGCTCTGATCTGGGCGCCTATCGTACCGGTCGTTACGACCTCCTACAACTACCGGGACCACCGTAAGATCGTGGTAATTGACGGCAAAGTCGCCTTTACCGGCGGCGTCAATCTGGCGGACGAGTATATCAACCGAGGGTCTAAATTTGGATACTGGAAGGATACGGCGGTCAGGGTCGAAGGGGATGCAGTCATGAGCTTCACCTATATGTTCCTGACCATGTGGTATGCAGCCAGCGGTATTTCTCAGGATTTCGAGGTCTATATGGAGGAGACCATGCTGGCAGAAAAACCGGCGGACAGCAGGGGATTTGTAATCCCATACGGAGATTCTCCCCTGGACAATTATAAGGTCGGTGAGATGGTCTACATTGACATTCTTAATACGGCGGAAGATTACGTATACATCATGACGCCTTATCTGATCCTGGATGGAGAACTGGAGACGGCGCTCCGTTTTGCGGCGGAACGCGGCGTCGACGTAAGGATCATCCTTCCGGGAATTCCGGACAAAAAGCTGGTCTATGATCTTGCAAAGAACCAGTGCAGGTCTCTTCTGGCATCCGGAGTAAAGATCTACTTCTTCAAGCCCGGCTTTGTTCACGCCAAGGTATTCGTCAGCGACGACCGCAAGGCTGTCGTCGGAACTATCAATCTGGACTACAGGTCCTTGTATCATCACTTTGAAGATGCCGTCTACATGGTGGACCAGCCCTGCGTGGAGGAAATAAAGGACGATTTCGATCAGACCTGTTTCAGGTGCGTCAGAGTCACGCCGGAGCTCCTGAAGAAAGACTCAATCATATCCAGGCTGAATGGAGCCATAGCAAAAATGATCGCACCTATTCTGTGAAGGTGGCAAAGTGCCTGTCACTTTGCCACTCCTGGAACCGGCACAAAGTGACAGTCACTTTATGCTGGTTTTATATCTGCAAAGAAAAACTCCCTCTGGGTTTTGCGTTCCATAGCTGGAACCCGAAACATCAGGAGGAGTTTTTTTGCGCGCAGGCTATGTCAAAATGCTGCTATGCCAAAATGTTATCCCGCTGTTTTATTCCGCTTTTTCATGATGACTGCGAAGGCGACCAGGCACATGACGATCTGGGTCGCGGACGCACAGGGCGTGGAGAGACCGATTTTGAAGAGGGATACCGGACGGATCCGGCTCATTGCCCAGGATACCGGGATCCTTACCAAGAAGGCACTGAGGAGCCCCTGCATCATGACGAAGCGGGTACTGCCGATTCCGTTGAAAAAGCCGATGTAGCAGAAGAATATGGCAGTCAGCAGGCAGTCAATGGCGTAAGCCTTGAGGTATTGGGCTGCAAGCTCTATCAGCTCAGGGTCGGCTGAGAAGATGCCTGCCAGTAGACTGCCGTGGAAGAAATTCAGATAGAACATAAAAGCACCGACCGCCAGCGACAGACCGACAGCTGTGTAGAGGGATCTGACAGCACGGTCCGTTTTGCCGGCCCCTTCGTTCTGGGCTACAAAAGCGGACAGGCTCTGGGCAAAGGCAGAGGGTACCAGCATGATGAAAGCACAGACTTTTTCAGCAACTCCGACACCGGCGGACACAGCCAGTCCCAGGGAGTTTACGATTGCCAGGATGACCATGAAGGAAACCGCCACCAGCAGGTCCTGCAAGGCAAGAGGGGCCCCCAGTTTTGCAATGCGTCGGATAAGATCCGCATCTTTTTTGATCATTTTAACAGTAAATTCAAAGGGAAGCTGCTGCCGGCGGATTAATAGAAGGGACAGAACAACGCTGATCGCCTGGGCGAGCACGGTGGCAAGGGCAGCACCTGCCGCTCCCATATGCAGGACCGCTACGAAGAAGAGGTCACCGAAAATATTGAAGACGCATGCAATTGTAACGGCAATCAGAGGCGTTTTTGAATCACCCATGCCGCGGAAGATGGATCCGATCAGGGTATAAGCTGTGATGACCAGCATGCCGGCCCCGCAGATGCGGACGTAAGCGGCAGTAGTCGCGAAGGCTTCTTTCGGTGCCTGCATGATAGCGGAAATCCCGCCGGCTCCAAGGACCAGAAGGGCAGTGAAGGCGAGACCGATCCATATAAAAAGAAAAATGCCGGCGCCTATCGTCTGACCGCCTTCCTTTTTCTTCCCCATTCCAATCTGCTGTCCCAGGATGATGGTAATACCCATGGAAAAACCATTTACCAGGTTTGTGAACATCATCATGATCTGGGATCCGGTCGAAACGGCTGAGATATCGACGGACGTCCCGAAATGGCCGACGACCAGCAGGTCTACTGCGCCATACATGCTCTGCAGAAAGAGGGCCAGAAGGACCGGGAGGGCGAAATGAACCAGCTTGCTTGCTATAGGTCCTGTCGTAAAATCACTGTAATCTGTTTTTCTGTTATCTGTTCTTGCGTTGCTCATAAAATTTCAATCTTGTACTTTCTATGAATGCGTTTCAGGCAGCAAAGTGACAGGCACCGGTGCCCCGGCAGCAAAGTGACAGGCCCCGGTGTCCTGCGGAGGCGGTGTCCTGCGGAGGCGGCAAAGTAGATGTGAGGCAGCATAGCACAGCCGTTTTGCCGTCTTCTATTTCATGACGCCGTTTTTTCTTAAGCGGGCAAGTACGCTGGGGTATCGGCTTATGTCAGTATGGGGCAGGGCTGTCGCCGCCTCCATGATCGTCAGGAAGTTGTCGACTGCACCGTACTGGACGTAGCTCATCAGATCCAGAATGTCCTTCAGGTCGTCGATATATTCCTTATGAAGTAAAATCTTCACTGCTCCTTTGAGAGAGGAATTTCCGGCGGATATAATCCGGTTCCGGTCAACGTCCGGGTACATGCCGATGGTAACGGCAGATTCTTTATTTACATGGGTGCCGAAGGCACCGGCCATGTAATAATGATCCACCTGGTCCAGGCCAATGCCGATTTCTGTCAGCATGTATTCTATCATAGTATAGGCAGCAGCTTTTGTACGGACAAATTCGTCCAGATCGCTCTGATAGAACCAAAGTCCTTCGGCGTAAAGGACGGCATATTCCTCATGTTCCAAACCTTTGTTGTACTGCATGGAGATCAGGGAACTCCTGTCCGGATTAAACCTGCCTCGTATATCAACCCAGCCGTTCAGGAAAAGCTCTGCGATCAGGTCAACGATACCGGAACCGCAGATGCCTTCGACAGCAGCGCTGTTTTTCAGACAGCCGGAACGGCAGTCAGACATATTTCCGGATTCTGTGCCGGGAAAAATTACTTCCCTGCTGTTTCCGAAATCATCCGTTAGAACATCCAGATGGAAGGTGCCGTTCTCCAGCTTTACACCCTGGACCGCTCCTTTTGCGGCGCGCATGCCGGTCTGAACGACTCCGCCCTCCAGGGCCGGGCCGGCAGCGCCGGCTCCGCAGAGCAGGAAGGTCCGGTTGCCGACGACCAGCTCGCCGTTGGTTCCGACGTCAAAGAAGAGAGAAATCTTATCCTCCTTGTAAAATCCGGTATCAATCATGCCGCTTAAGATATCGCCGCCCAGATAGTTGGCCTTGCCGGGTACGCAGTAGACATAGCCGGAAAGTGAAATCCCAAGTTCTCCTGCAGGGATGAAGCCGGGATCCAGGGTACGGACGGCGTAGGGCGACTGAAAGACGCAGAAGGCGTCCAGGCCCAGCAGGAAGTGAATCATGGTTGTGTTGCCTGCAGCGACCATGGAAATAATCGATTCCCTGCGTACGCCGGTTTCCTCTTCCAGAAGTGCCAGAAGCTTATTGATAGACCTTACGGTTGCCAGACGGATTTCTTCCAGATGGTCCGGATTATCCTTTGCATAGAAGATACGGGACAGGATATCCTCTCCGAAAGCAATCTGGCCGTTGTAGGCGCTTACCTGGCGGACGACTTCTCCCGTACAGCAATCAACCAGGTCGGCAACAATGGAGGTAGAGCCAAGGTCCAGCGCAATTCCGTAATGCTCTTTCCTTGTATCGCCTGCTTCCAGGTCTGTTATCACCCATTTCGAGCCGTCAAAGGCCAGGGACACGGTAACCTTAAAGCCGCTCCGGTCAAGAAGAGGATAAAGCTTTCTCAGCGCAGGGAGAGAAAAAACACAGGCTTCATCAGAAGCCTCCTGTCCCTGTTCCAGAGCCTGAAGGATCCGCTCGTCATAGGGAGTGCTGTCTTCTTCACTGGGAACGCTAAGTTCAAGATATTGTCTGCGGCTGATACCGCAAGAAGGCGTCATAACGTTTTTTCTCCTTTATATCCGCGGGACGCGAGTCATAGAAACCTGCAGTCACATTATAGCCAATTTTAATCCGAAAAGAAAGAAGCGGGGGCCGGTGTCCGGCAGACACCGCCCTTGCGCCGTCCAAAGCGAGATGCAGAACAATCCGGCATCATAGTTTGGCACCCCATCATTCTATTAAAAAAATGAAAAAAAATTTTGCTTCAGTAGTATACTGTATAAAAGCAGCTGAAGTAAGCCGTACACAAGATCAGAAAAACGACATGCGGCAAAAACTTCTGTATAGAGCTTAAATGTGATAAAACCGTATGGTTTCGGAAAGGAGATTTTTTATCATGAATCAGAAAATGGTGGCGCTCGGGCAGACAAGGTCCGTGATCCGTGAACTTTTTGAATATGGGAATAAGAAAAAAGCTGAGATCGGAGAGGACAAGGTTTTTGACTTTAGCCTTGGAAATCCTAATGTTCCGGCTCCGGAAGCAGTCAATAAAGAATATATCCGTCTGCTTGAGACGAAAGATGACGTTTATCTTCACGGCTATACGTCCGCTCAGGGTGACGCTGCCTGCCGCAGGGCAATCGCAGATAACCTGAATGAACGATTTGGAACTTCCTATACGGGCGATAATCTCTTCCTGACCTGCGGATGCTGCGCAGCCCTCAAGGCAGTCCTGCACGCGCTCTATGACGAGGGGGACGAGGTAATTGCATTTACACCTTATTTTCCGGAATATAAAGTTTTTGTAGAGACGACGGGAGCGAAACTTGTGGAGGTTTCCACGGATCCTTCGACTTTCCGGATTGATCTGGATAAGCTGGAACAGGCTATTACAGAACATACCAAAACAATCATGATCAATTCTCCCAATAACCCTTCCGGCGTTGTTTATAAAACAGAGACGATCGAGCAGCTTGCCGGCCTGCTTCGGAAAAAAGAGGCGGAATACGGCCATGTCATCTACCTTCTGACAGACGAACCTTATCGCGAACTTGTCTATGATGAGGGAACGGCTGTACCTTTCGTGCCGAACTATTACGAGCATGCAATCGTATGCTATTCCTACAGCAAATCGCTCTCTCTTCCGGGTGAACGGATCGGCTACGTCCTGCTTCCGGACACGCTGCCGGATAAACAGATCATCTATGCCGGAGTTGCCGGAGCGTCCCGCTTCCTGGGTCATGTCTGCCCGCCAAGCCTGGCGCAGCACATGCTGGAAAAATGTGCCGACCAGGTGGCGGACCTGACTGTTTACAAGACGAACCGGGACCTGCTCTATAAAGCCCTTACCGAGTACGGCTATACCTGCGTCTATCCGGACGGCGCCTTCTACATGTTTGTCAAGGCGCTGGAAGACGATGCCGTCGCCTTCTCAGAACGGGCGAAAAAAGATTACAATCTCCTTCTCGTTCCATCCGACAGCTTCGGCGTCAAGGGCTATGTCCGGATCGCATACTGCGTTACAACGGAGCTCATCAAACGCAGCCTTCCTGCCTTCAAAGCCCTGGCAGAAAGCTATGGCAAGTGAAGAAGTGGCTGACCCGTGGCTGAATTCTGAAAATGAGCAGAATATTATACATGAATAATTGTATAAGTTGTTCAGAAAATTCGTCAAAAAAAAGTTGCACAAAAATAAAGATTTTTTAAGATTTACGTAAAATTGCAGGCTTTAGAGTACACAAAGTTATCCACATTATCAACCGGTCGGAAAAGGCTTAAAATAAGGGTTATACACAAAGTTATCCACTTTATCCACAAAAAGGGGCCTTTTCCAGGGGGTTTACCATAAGAAAACAGAGGGAAATGATTTTTGGCAAACCTCACAAAAAACCTTTTTTTGTGGATAATTTGCCAAAATCGCTTGACAAAACCAAAGTGAAACAAATGGCAAATGAAAACGGAAATTGCGGCTCAGAATTTAAAATTTTCAGACAATAAATATAATATTTGCTGTGATACGAACATATACATGGAACCGGCGTCATAAGCCGCCAGGCGTGTGAAAGGAGCCAGCACGTATGGCAGGCTTCCTGCCCGGGTTTGCTGCCTGTGAGTGAAATGACTTTATAGCACATGAAAAAAGCTGCCGCAATGGCAGCTTTTTTTGGATTGGTTTAACCGGTTTTTCTCTTCTTGATGACTTTCAGTCTTGAGAATTCTTCCCTTTCCTTTTCTTCCAGGGCGTCTGAGATGGTTTTTGACAGGGCGGTGTAGTAAGGAATGGTGATGTTCTTGAGAGCATTGGCGCGCTTCTGTGTCTTGCGGATGCTAAGGGCCAGACGATATGCTGAATTTTCGATGGCCGAAAGCTGAATGGTCAGGTCTTTGATCCGGCTGAAGGCAACTCTTGCGGCATCGAGGGATTCGCGTGTGGAATAGAAAGCGTAGGTCGGGTTAACCGGGCCTGAATCTGCGTCCACCTTGGGGATTTCCACACCCATAATACTGCGAACCTTGATCTGAATAGAGTCGTCCAGGGGAACGGAACGTGACATGGCCTGGACCAGGCTGATCCCGTTCTCGATATCTGCTTTCTGCAGAGCCTGATAGCCGTCGCGGAAGGTGGAATCAATTTCCGCCTGGATTTCTCTGGCCTGGTCGACAAGGACCATGATTTCCCGGATCAGGACGTTGCGCTTGCGGTCCATCAGGTCGTAGCCAAGCTTGGCGAGCGCAAGAGAATTCCTGGCTTTTATTAAATTGCCTTTTGTAGGAAATGTATTGGAATCCATTTATCCTCTGCTGCAAAAAAAATTTTAAAAATGCATCTGAATTCCCGGTTTTATCGGCAGCTTCAGAAGCAGAATCAACGGTCAGAATCCGTATCGGCAAAGTTTAACGCGTCCGTCTTTTCGTCGTAAACGGCCGGTTTGTAATACTGATCCAGGATCTTCGTGTCTATGCGGTCAAGCTCTGACTTGGGCAGAAGCCCCAAGAGCTTCCAGCCAAGGTCCAGGGTCTGGCTTATGGTACGGTTTTCGTCGGCTTCCTGGCCGATGAAGTGCTTTTCGAAGAGATTTCCGAAGAGCAGGTAAAGCTTATCAATCCGGGATAGCTCGTCTTCTCCGATGACGGAAGCAAGGGAACGCGCGTCTCCTACCTTGGCATAGCAGGAGAAGAGCTGGTTGGCGACGTCCTGGTGGTCTTCCCTTGTAAAGCCTTTTCCGATACCGTCTTTCATCAGACGGGACAGGGAAGGCAGAATCGAAATCGGCGGATAGACGGAGCGTCCGGACAGATCGCGGTCCAGTACGATCTGGCCTTCTGTAATATAGCCGGTCAGGTCGGGAATCGGATGGGTGATATCATCGTTTGGCATGGTCAGGATAGGAATCTGGGTTACGGAACCTTTTCCGTCCTTGGCTATGCCGGCACGTTCATAAAGGGTCGCCAGTTCAGAATAGAGATAGCCGGGATAACCCTTCCTGGAAGGAATCTCGCCTTTGGATGAGGATACCTCACGAAGAGCTTCACAGAAGGACGTGATATCCGTCATAATGACCAGGATATGCATTCCCTTCTCATAAGCCAGATATTCTGCCGTTGTAAGGGCGATTTTGGGCGTAATCAGACGTTCCACAACCGGGTCGCTGGCCAGATTGATGAAGGTGACGACATGGTCGGAAACGCCGCTTTCTTCAAATGTACGGCGGAAATATTCCGCGACGTCGTACTTTACGCCCATAGCGGCAAATACGATCGCGAATTTCTCATCGGAATCCGGATCGTCACCCAGAGAAGCCTGCTGCACAATCTGTGCTGCCAGCTGGTCGTGAGGAAGTCCGTTCCCGGAAAAAATCGGAAGCTTCTGCCCCCTGATCAGAGTGGTCAGGCCGTCTATGGCTGAAATGCCGGTACGGATGTAATTTCTGGGATAAACGCGCATGACAGGGTTCAGGGGAAGCCCGTTGACGTCCCTTTCAACGTCGGACTTAATGGGACCAAGCCCGTCGATTGGCCTGCCGATGCCGTTGAAGGTACGGCCAAGCATTTCTTCGGAGAGGGCGACTTCCATGGGTTTGCCGGTCAGTATGGCACGGGTGTTCTGCATGGACAGGCCTTCCGTTCCTTCGAAGACCTGGATCAGAGCCTTGTCCTGATAGGATGCGATGATCCTGCCGTATCTTTTTTCTCCGGACGCGCCGCCTACCATGAAGACGACGATTTCATCGTAGGCAGGGTTTTCAACCCCTTCCAGAACGACCATGGGTCCGTTTATCTCACTGAGTCCTAAATACTCAACTGCCATTTTTTCTCCTTACGAATCATGAAATACCCCGGGAAGACGATGGGACGGGACCCGGGATAACTTCAGCAGTCCTTAAAAAATTTTATTCGCTTTATGCATTTCGCCGGATGATGTCGTCGTAGAAGTCGTCTATATCCTTCTTGTAACGGTCGAACAGGTCCGGGCGGTTATTGGGCACATCATACTTAATGGCGATGACACGCTCGAAGATATTGCTTTCCTTGAGGATAGACATGGGATGTCCCATGGCTACCAGGGCTTTGGCCTTCTGATAGAGGTAGAGGATCGTTTCCATCATGCGGAACTGTTTTTCCGGAGGAACAGAAGTATCCTCTTTGTGGAAAGCATTCTGCTGAAGGAAGCCCAGTCGGATGACACGGGCGATTTCCAGCGTAAGCTTCTGGTCGTCCGGAAGGACGTCACCGCCGATCAGCTTGACGATTTCCATCAGAGAATTTTCCTGGTGAAGGATGGTCATGAGCTGGTTGCGGTAATCCAGGAAACGCTTATCGACGTTTGTCTTAAACCAGGGAGCCAGATCGTTCCGGTATTCGCTGTAACTGTCCATCCACTGGATTGCCGGGAAGTGACGGGCGTAAGCCAGCTGACGGTCCAGACCCCAGAAGCAGCGGACATAACGCTTGGTATTCATGGTAACCGGTTCCGAGAAGTCACCGCCTTGAGGCGAGACGGCTCCGATAATAGAGACAGAGCCGGTGCTTCCGTTCAGGGTCGTCATATGGCCGGCGCGCTCATAAAAGGCGGAAAGCCGGGAAGCCAGATAGGCAGGATATCCGTCCTCGGCAGGCATTTCCTCCAGACGGCCGGAAAGCTCGCGGAGCGCTTCCGCCCAGCGGGATGTGGAATCGGCCATGATCGCGACGTCGTAGCCCATATCGCGGTAATATTCGGCAAGCGTGACGCCGGTGTAGATGGAAGCTTCACGGGCTGCCACAGGCATATTGGACGTATTGGCGATCAGAGCGGTACGGTCCATCAGCATATTGCCGGTCCTGGGGTCTTCCAGTTCCGAGAACTCTTCCAGGACCTGGGTCATTTCATTGCCTCGCTCGCCGCAGCCGATATAAATGATGATATCGGCATCAGACCACTTGGCAATCTGATGCTGAAGCATGGTTTTTCCGGTTCCGAATCCGCCCGGGATAGCAGCCGTTCCGCCTTTGGCAAGGGGGAACATGGTGTCCAGGATACGCTGTCCGGTTACCAGGGGCTCTGTCGAAGGATTATGGCGAAGGACAGGACGCGGTACGCGGATCGGCCAGCGCTGCGCCAGGGTCAGGGTACGCTCCTCCCCTTCGGGGCTTTTTATTTTTACGATCGGGTCCAGGACGGTATAGTCGCCGTCCTCTGCAGCCCAGGTGACCGTTGCGAAGGAGACATCGGGCGGAACCATGGATTTGTGGAGGATGCTTTTGGTTTCCTGCGTTTCCGCGATAATGAATCCGCCGCTGACGGTATCGCCTTTTTTAACATTAAGGGTTACATGCCACTTTTTTTCCGTATCAAGGGAAGGAACGTCCAGCCCCTTGGCTATAAAACGTCCGGAAAGTTTGGCAATTTCGCCTAAGGGACGCTCAATTCCGTCAAAAATGTTATTGAGGATTCCGGGACCTAAAAGAACGGAGATTGCGTTTCCGGTTCCTTCCACAGACGCGCCCGGACGAAGCCCGGAGGTCTCTTCGTAGACCTGAATGGTTGTCATGTCTTTGGTCAGACCGATGACTTCTCCTACCAGACGGAGTTCGCCAACGTAGACCATCTCCCCCATTTCAAACTCTGTGGGACCTTTTATTGTTACAACGGGGCCGTTGATCCCGTAAATGATGCCGGCTGCTTTTTCTGACAAAGTTTTTGCCTCCTTACAGACTTTCTTCCAGCGAGAAGGTAGTCCAGATTTCTGACAGTCTGGAAGCGAAGGAATCATCGATCAGGACGTTTTTTCCATTAATCCGGGACTGGATGCCGCCAAGGATATCCTCATCGGTCAGCTCGATTGTCACGCCGCACCGGTTTGAAATATGCCCGACCAGATCTGCATCAGAGGAATCCATGTAAAAAGTGATGGCAGACGGATCAACCCTCATTTCCTCTAAAGCTTTACGGATGCAGGAAACAAGATAAGTACTGTAGTCCGGTGTTTTTTTAAACCGGACCAGACGGTCCCTGACTTCAGAGAAGACGCGTTCTTTTATCTCACTGGTTTTCTCTGCAAGCTGGTGACGGATTTTCAGCTGTTCTCCGGCCAGGCGGGCATTGTTTTCACGGCGGATCCGCTGTTCTTCTGAATCCAGCTCAATCTTAGCCTGACGCAGTTTTTCTTCTTTATGGTCCTGAAAAATTTTTTCCAGGGCAGCCTTGTGCTCTTCCGTCTGCTTCCTGGCAGTTTCTCTGGCGCTGTCCAGAGAATTATCATAGAAAAGCTGGAGTTTTTCTTCGTTTGTCATAAATCTGCTCCAATTATTTCAATAACAGAAATTTTACAGCTTGACGCCGATGGCCTCATTCACATAGGACGTAATGAAATCCTTCTTCCGTCCGCTTCCGTGACGGTCCGGAATTTCAACGATCAGGGGCGTCTGCCGGTGAAGGCGGATCTCATCGATGATATCCGGGAAAGATTTGCCCAGCTTCTCTGTGAGCAGGATGATCCCGATATCTTTATCAGACAAGGCGGTATCAAAAGCCTTTCTGACCTCTTCCTTTTCATGGACGACAACGCCGTCGATACCGGCCAGGCGGAGGCCTGTCGTCGTGTCGACGTTATCGCTGATTACAAACATTTTCATGTTTTTCTCCTGTCCGTGATAAGCCACGGATCGCTCCGTACGTTCCGCGCTTCATGTTCATGTCTGTATTCTTACGCGAGGCCTTCGGCTTCGCGACGAATCCGGCCATTGGCAAGAGCTTATCACCCCAGCTGGCCGACAATCATGAATGCGATGATCAGTCCGTAAAGTGCGATACCTTCTGCCATGGCGACGAAGATCAGAGATTTACCAAACAGGGAGCTGTCTTCGCTCATGGCGCCCAGGGCTGCGGAAGAAGAGCTTGCTACGCCGATGCCGGATCCGATGCCGGACATACCGATGGAAAGCGCTGCTGCGATATAGCCTAAGCCCGCGCCCATGCTGACGCTGTCAGAGCCTGCAGCGAATACGCTGGAAGCGCCGACCAGGGTGACGACGGCGGCAATTCCCAGGATTCCGAAGAAAGCAACGCAATTGACAGCGAGAGATTTCTTGAAGCTGCTGCGGGTTCTCTTTCCTGCAAAGAAAGCAAGGAGCGGAATTACGATGCTGACGGAAAGTGCTGCTGCGATGATGATCTGAAGTGCGAGTGTCATTTTTTTATCCTCCTATGATAGGCTTCTTGGATATATGGGTAATGTATCAATTCAGCAAGTTATTTTTTTTTAGATAGAACCGCCTTTTTAAAGATCAGCTTTCTTTTGCGACCTTGAACGGCTTGAATTCCCGTCCGTTTCCTTTGTAGAAGCGGCTGAACATTTCATAGTATTCCAGCCTCAGAACCTGAATTCCGACCATCAGACCTTCCATGACCATAACGAAGGCATTGCCGAATACCAGCATGACCGGATTTGGACTGGAACCCGAGCCCTGTGCCAGCATCATGACGACCTGCATCATGGCTACGTGGCTGACTGCGTAAGCTCCGATCCTGACATAGGAAAGCGTATTGGACAGGAAGGAGAGCAGGGTCTCAAATGTTTCAAAGAAGGACTGGACAAAGTACATTCCGCCGCCTTCTACGGCAGGCTTTTTCTTCGTGACCAGGTTGGCAAGGAGTTCCTTGAGGAAGATGCCGACGATGCCCAGGATGGCAAGTACAACCAGGATCAATGCAAGCGTCTTCAGACCTCCGTGTCCGGTCATGATGAGGAAGACCAGTCCGGTGATAGAACCATAGAAAACCAGTCCCGCAATGGCATTCTGGGAGAAAAACGTTCCCACGGTATCTTGTTGTCTGACCGCATTGATGATTGCCAGGACGATATTAAAGAGAATGACGAACATTCCAAAAGCAATCGCCAGGACAAAAACCGTATTGATGGAACCCAGGACAGGCAGATTGACCATATCATCCTTGGGACGGATCAGGGGTTCATAGGGGAAGAATTCTTCGAATCCGAAGAAACTGTTGTATATGAAACCGAAGATTGTGGAAAAAATACCGCAGGTCCCGATAATCGCCATCAGAGGCTTTTTCTTAAACTTGTAAAGGAGCAGGCCGCCGATGAGCAGACAGAGTCCCTGTCCCGCATCTCCGAACATGATTCCGAAGATGAAGGAATAGGTCACAGCCAGATAAATAGTCGGGTCCATTTCATTGTATGCCGGCAGTCCGTACATGCGGACGAAGAGTTCGAAGGGCCTGAAAATTTTCGGGTTTTTCAGCTTGGTGGGAGGAGTTGTCTCCGGATTGCCATCGCTGTCCTCTTCTTCCATAACGGTCAGGACCGGATCGGCCTCCAGTTCTTCCCGAAGGGCGTTTGCATCCTTTTCCGCCATCCATCCGCAGAGAATGAAGAAGGTTTCGTTATCCGGATTTTTTGTGCAGGCAGCAAGCTTACGGATATCGAAGCTGTCGGCCATGCCCTTCAGCGTGTCTCTGGCACCGATCAGAAGCGGCGCTTTATCAGCCAGGTTGCGGGCAAGCTTTTCTTCGCGTTCCTCAATCGACCGGTCGATTTCCGCAATCTGGGACCGGAGATTTTCGTATTCCTCTTCCGGCTTGCCTTCAAAATCCATAGGAAGATAAATGCGTTCGAAATGCATGGAAGCGTAAACGGCATCTGTCTTGTGACGGGATTCTGCCGGAGAGAAATAAACTCCATACACATAACTGCTGTCAGCGTGGCAGCGGTAGAAGATGGAATCGGAATTTTCGTAGATATAAGTTTCGAAATTAGAATAATAATTTCTCGGAATTCTGCCGAAACGATAGCGGATGAAGCGGAAGTTGCGGAGGGCACCGAAGGAAAGGTCCAGATCGCGGAAAGGCTGAATCTGGTCCAGGACTTCCTGCAGTTTTTTTCTCTTCGTCAGAGCATCCTGCTTCTCGGCTTCTGCAGCGGTTAATGGCTGGCGAAGGGAATCAATCAGCGTGGAAGCTTCTTCCCGCGAGACGGATTGCTTCTTCTTTTTCAGGTCTTCCGGCAGGCGGTCAATCAGCGCGTCTGCATCTTTAATCATAGGCAGATATGGATTGACGTCAGTGAAAGGCCTCAGCAGGGTATTGGACTTGAGTTCTGAGAGGGCATTTTCCAGGTGAATCTCATAGCGGGTCAGATACTGGCCTGCAAGGCGGTCAATCTCATCCACAGGACCTGTAATGCTCAAAAACTTCATTTTTTCAATCAAGGAACGTTACCTCTCTTGTAAAAAAATAGATAGAAATTACCGGTTTGCCAGATATTCTTCCGCTTCGGTTGAGGGTACCTGGTAACGGACACATTCCATTGCAATGATCAGCCTGTCGACTTCGTGCTCTTTACGGTAGAGATACTGATACATGATCACGGCAGAATAGGGAGACTGGCGGGACTCCTTTTTCAGAAGCAGCTTCTGGATGCGGGTGTAATCCGCTTCCATCTTCTGGATGGAGAAACCGCGGAAATGTCTTGCATACCAGGAATGGCTGATGAGCCTCTCCAGGTCGTCCTTTGTATCGCATTCCACCAGAGCACGGATATCGTCCTTCGATATGTGGCTATAAATAGGAAGAACCAGGGCATAAATATCTGACCTTGACATCTTGTAGTAGGTTTTCGCCCGGTAGATCCAGATAATGTTCAGCATGTCGAACTTTGAGCCCAGAATTCTGGTCAGCTGGCGGCGTTCCACAGGTGAGGAGAGCGCACTGTGCTTTTTCCACATCGATACGAAGCCATATTGATCAAGCGCGAACTGGTAATCAAAAAGCGAAGCGTCCGGCTTGGCGGAAAGAGGAGCGAGAGCCTGATCGTAACCCGTTCTCTCGAGAGCCTTTAAAAAAGTTTTCAGGTCCGGTGCTTCTGCGAGCTCTTTCGCAGGCAGCCTGGAATACTTTTGGTAGTATTCAGAGAAAAAAGAAACGTCGGAACCTGTACCATGCTGATCGAAGAGTTTCGTCAGGCACATTTTCAGAAGATGGACTTCATAACGGATGAAGTAAAGGCGCAGAAATTCGCGCTGCTTTGCATCCGCGAAACGGTAAAGCTTTGTGTAGTCCAGAAAAATACTTTGCCTTAAAAGCGGTTCAATGTCGCCTCTGTGCAGGCTATTCGGATTAAGGTCTCCGAAGATGGGAGCATAAGACGGCTTTTGCCTAAGAAGCGATGCAAAGGAAGGAACATCAGGACAGGAAAGCAGTTCGCGGAAGTCACTTTCCGTTAGCAGCTTGGCATCCATGGCGCGGATCTTTGCCGCCAGGGCACTATAGGAAATCAGACCCGGCATAGGATCACGCTTTCGTAACCTGGCGGAAAATCTCTTCCGCCAGATGGGTGTGATCACTGCTGTAAATCCGGTCCAGACGGTCCAGACGCTGTCCTGCGTCCTGCCGGAGCACTTCCAGGTGGGAGTTCCGCTCTTTCGTTAACTGATCTTCCAGATCCTTCAGTTTCGAATCGGTTTCTCTGTCTACTTCCGCATCGAAGGCAGCGCGTTTTTTCTTATATTCTGCATCAAGTTCTTTCTTCTCGCTTTCAGCAGCATCCATGATCCTGCCCGCGGCAGTTTCGATTGCAGTCAGTTTATCCAGAATCGTATCCATGGGACCTCCCGGGTCAAGACATAAGTTCAAATCATCCCTGCACTGTGGTATTATAGATTTCGCAAAAATCAAAAGCAAGCATTTTGAAAAAACCCAGCTTTTTCGGATTTGAAAAATTCTGTTTTATACAGATAATGCAAAAAATAAAAAGAAAAATTGGTGAAAATTATGAGACTGAGAAATATTCCCGGATCCCGGGATGCGATTAGCAGGAGCCCTTTTGTCGTTCAGAATCCGGCTTTTGAGGAAGGCAGATGGAAAGAAGTATTCGGTAACGACCATCCTATTCAGGTTGAAATCGGCATGGGGAAAGGGCGGTTCCTGATGGATATGGCAGAGGCTCATCCTGAATGGAACTTTGTCGGAATTGAGATGTACAGCTCCGTTCTGATCCGGGCAGTCCAGAAGGCGGGGGAACGTTATCCGGACTTCGCGGTAAAAATTGATAAGCAGGCAGAGGATCCGGAGCATGATCCGCGAATTTCCGAAGCTTATAAATTAGGAAGAAAACAGCGTTTCGGCGGGGCTGAGTCCGAAGGACAGTCATCTGCTGAGGTGGAAAGCGCAGCGGCTGAACCGGAAAAGCAGACCTTATTGGAAGCGAAAAGCTCTGAAGAAGAACAGAAAAGAAAAGCAGAGAACAGCCGCCTTCTTCAGCAGGCAGGCTGTAACTTCCGCTTCATCCGCATGGATGCCCAGGATCTTCCTCTCGTTTTTGAAAGGGGCGAACTGGAGAACATCTACCTTAACTTCTCAGATCCATGGCCTAAGGACCGCCATAAGGACCGTCGCCTTACATCCGGAAAATTTCTATCTGTCTACGAACAGGTCCTGCCGGAAGGCGGCAGAATTGAATTTAAAACGGATAACCGTGACCTCTTTGTTTTTTCCCTGGAAGAACTGAAAAACAAGGGCTGGAAGACGCTGAGCTTTACCTTTGACCTTCATGGCAATGAAGAAATGAACCGGGGAAATATCATGACCGAATATGAGGAAAAGTTCTCGGCAAAGGGACAGAAAATCTGCAAGGTTATAGCGACACCTGCCTGAACAGATACGAATGATGCCGCTTTATCTCTGAAAGATCCGGGTATCAGGGCAGGCTGAGGCTTTGGGTCTGAAGAATCCGGTCAGCAGGTCGGGCAGAGGCTTTGGGGCTGAAAAATCCGGAAGGCAGGGCGGATTGAGGCTTTGGGTCTGAAAAATCCGGCCGGCAGGGCGGATTGAGGTTAAAACGAAGGAAGAAATATGGCAAAAACAGTTAAAAAACATGTCCTTACTGGTATGGAACAGGAGACGCTGGCAGTTCTTACTCCGGCTCAGAAGTTTTTGAAAGATCACAGAGAGCCCTGCGACGACCTTGCCCTGGCAGCCCACAAGGTCCATCGGGTACGGACAATCAGGCCGGGTGCTATGGCAGTCGCCTTCTCGACTTTTATTCTTGGCATCATCATGGCAGCCGCAGGCGTGATACTTACATTCTTAAGAGCCGGAAACTACGGACCTTTCATGGCTTTTGCCGGAGTCGTCATCGTCGCTGCTGCATTTAGCCGCAAGGTTCTGCCTTTCGGGATTAATAACCGGAAGAAAATGGAGAAAGAATGGCAGGACAGGCAGAAGGAAGTGGAAAAAGTCCTGGCGGACTATCCTTTTCACTCAGGAATATTTCCGATTCCTGCAAGGTATGCCCATCCCTTTACCATAGCCCGCATGATCCGGATCGTACGGGAAGGCAGGGCGGACAGTACGGACATGGCCCTGGAAGCTTTAAAAGAAGACTTGAAACGAATGGACTCATCGGTAACCCTGGACGGGAAGGATTACGAGGAGGTCATCACGATTAAGCCTATGTTCATGATCAATGATTACAAGTGACGAGAGAAACCCGGGAATTCAGGCGGCACTGCCTTGTGCCTCACGTGGTGAAAGGCAGCTGACACATTTCCCGCACTGCAGCTTCACGATAAAAAGGATGAAAAAACATGCTGAGAGCCGGATTATTTGACATGGACGGAACCATGTATGACACGGAAAAACTTTCAATGGAGGGTTGGCTCTATGCCAGCGAAAAGACAGGGATTCCCATTACAAAAGAGCAGATCCTGGCTTTCCGCGGAGGCAGCATTGCCGTAAATTACAAACGTTTTCAGAGCTGGTATGGAGAAGATGCGCCATATTTTGAACTGCGCAAATACCGCACCCGGTATCAGCGGCATTATATAGAAGAGCACGGACTGGAGGAAAAGGAAGGACTCAGGGATATCCTGGATTATCTGAAAAAAGACCTGGGCTGGAAACTCTGCATTGCTACCGGAACCTATCGAAGCGATGCGGAACATTACTGGAATAAGAACGGCACACTGGATTATTTCAACGGCACGGTCTGCGGGGACGAGGTACCGACCTGCAAGCCCCAGCCGGAGATTTACCTGAAGGCTGCGGAGGTTATTGGAGTTCCGCCGGAAGAATGCGTAGTCTTTGAAGATGCTCCGAACGGGATTCTTGCTGCTCATGCTGCAGGCTGCCGGTCTATTCTGATCACCGATTTGGACCAGCCGGACCGGGAGATCAGGAGGACTGCGGATTTTGTCTGTGCTTCTCTGACCGAAGCGAGACAATGGCTGCAGAATCTTCTGAAGTCGAAAAAAAACTCCTGACTGCGTTCTGTTTACAGATTTGCATGAAACCCGTCATGTGTTTAACACTTTTGTCGGAAAAATACAGAATTCGGTGCTATAATACTATTAACTGCGTAAGCAGCGGCACACTACAGGAAATGCCGGGCTTACAGACACTTGAAAATAATTCTGAAACAGCCGTATGACCGGTGCGATGAGGAGGTAGATTCCTGATGAAACTGTTCGATATTATTGAGAAGAGAAGATCGACCCGTGATTTTACAGACCAGCCGGTTACCGATTCTGAGAAACTGAATCTGATTCAGTATTTTCCAAAGACTGCCCGCCTGGACCCGTCTATTAAAGTAGAGATGAGAATCCTCTCCGGAGCAGAATTCGAACCGCTCCGGGGGAAAGTCGGATATGAGAAAATGTCCTTTGAAGCGCCGGCTTATCTGGTTGTTTTTTCCGAGATCAAGCCCCATTATCTGGAAAATGCAGGCGTACTGACCGAGGATATGATCCTGAAGATGACCGCAATGGGACTGGAAAGCTGCTGGCTGACCGTTCTCAATGTCAAGCCGGTCGTTGAAGCCTACCGGGACGAACTGATCCTGGATGGCGATATTGCGATTGCTTCCGTAGTTGCCTTCGGACAGGGAGAGCAGGACCGCAGGCGTTCTCTGCTTCATATCTTCACGCCTTCTAACCTCAAGGTAACGAAGAGAGAAGGCTATTCCGCGCCCAAGATCGATCCGGACGAGATGGTGTACAGCGGAGAATTCGGAGGAAAAATTGACCTGACCTCTGTTGAAATTGACGACGGCCTTCGCAGCGCCATGATCGCCGCTACGCTGGCGCCGACTTATCTGAACCGTCAGCCTGTTCGCCTCATCTATGATGCGTCCGAGGCACAGGTGATCCTGGTCGGTATGAAGGACCAGAAGACCGGAAACCATGATGCAGCCCTTAACTGCGGAGCCGTAATGGCTAACTTTGCCATGGCTCTGGAAGAATACCGGCCGACGAAACAGCAGTGGATTCCGGGATCTCCGGATAAAAAATATGACACGCCGGATGGAGCAATCATTATCGCGTATCTGAAAGTGTGAGTTTATTGAAGCGATAATGAGCAGGATTTAGAACATTGCCCTAATCCCTGTACGGCATCTGCTCGAATCGTAGCGTAACATTTCGCTAAATATAAGTTTATTAAGAATAAGCTGCCGGGTAGTATTGAAATGGTCCTCCCCGGCAGTTTTTCACTTGTTTACACTTTAACGGTTTAAATAGTTTTACTTTCGCACAGAAAAGTGATACAGTAGAGATACTGTGAACGAAAAAAGATACATTCTGCATTAATTTTTTACGACGTACATTTTTTATAAAGGAGGCATTTATGGGTGACAAACCGCGCAAGCGGAACAAGGAAATGTATGAAGCGATTCTGAATTTGAACTCTTATAAGGAATGCTGCAGTTTTTTTGACGATCTGTGCACGACCAAGGAACTGGAAGCAATGGAACAGCGCTATGAAGTGGCAACTATGCTGCGTCAGCACAAGGTCTATATTGAGATCATGAAAGAGGCAGGCGCAAGTTCGGCGACGATCAGCCGCGTGAAACGGATGCTTAATGACGGGACCGGGACGCTAGGAAAAAAGATTGACCGGCAGCTGAAGGAGCAGGACGTTTAAGCTGCCGTTAATAGAATACCGCAGACGGCAGGAGCAGGGACGATGGGTGTGCCCGCATGGTTCGTGCTGCGCAAAACTTAAAATCAGGAGGCAAAAGAATTGAAGGAGTTAATGTTGGGCAATAAAGCCCTTGCGAGAGGACTTTATGAGGCGGGATGCAGCATCGCATCTTCTTATCCGGGGACCCCGAGTACAGAGGTTACCGAAGAGATAGCAAAGTACAGAGATATATACAGTGAATGGGCGCCAAATGAAAAGGTTGCAATGGAAGTCGCGTTCGGAGCATCCTTAGCAGGAAAGCGCTCTTTCTGCGGAATGAAGCATGTCGGCATGAATGTATCCGCAGATCCGCTCTACACCTGTTCTTATACGGGCGTGAACGGCGGCATGGTTATCGTTGTCGCGGATGACGCCGGCATGCATTCTTCACAGAACGAGCAGGATTCCCGCCATCATGCGATCGCATCCAAGGTCCCCATGCTGGAACCGTCGGATTCCGGCGAAGCCTACGCTTTTGCAAAAATTGCATATGACATTTCAGAAGAGTATGATACGCCGGTCATTATTAAGATGTGTACCAGAGTATCCCACTCTCAGAGTGTAGTGGAAGCAGGCGAACGCGTGGTTCCGCCTGCAAAGCCCTATGAGAAAAATATTCAGAAGTATGTCATGATGCCGGCTTTTGCAATCAAGCGTCATCCCTTTGTGGAAGAACGCACGAAGAAGCTGACTGCTCTGGCGAATCAGGGAACTTATAAAGGCGTTGCGATCAACCGCCTTGAAATGGGCGGGACAGAAATCGGCATCATCTGTGATTCGACCAGCTACCAGTATGTCAAAGAAGTCTTTGGAGATTCGGCATCCGTACTCAAAATTGGCATGGCGAATCCGCTTCCGACTGACATGATCAAAGAGTTCGCGGCAAAGGTTGACAAGCTGTACGTCGTGGAAGAACTGGACCCGATCATTGAGAACCACTGCAAGGTACTTGGACTTGACGTTCATGGCAAAGATACCCTGCCCATCTGCGGCGAGTTCAGTCAGAATCTGGTAGCAGAAGCCATGGGTCTGCCGGTTCCGGAATCTTCCGGCCTAGATGAGATGCTTCCGGGACGGCCTCCTGTCATGTGCGCGGGCTGCCCGCACAGGGGCCTTTTCTATACGCTGAAGAAATTAAAGCTTACCGTGCTTGGTGATATCGGCTGCTATACCTTGGGAGCGGCAGCCCCGCTATCCGCAATGGAAATGACCCTTTGCATGGGAGCTTCCATCAGCGCTCTCCACGGCTTCAATAAAGCTTTGGGCAAGGAGTCCGAAAACCGTACGGTCTGCGTGATCGGAGATTCTACCTTCATGCACTCCGGCATGACCGGACTGGCTGACATTGCTTACAATCAGAGTAATTCCACGGTTATCATTCTGGATAATTCCATCACCGGCATGACAGGCCATCAGCAGAATCCGACCACCGGACTGGATATCCACGGAGATCCTGCCGGCAGGATCAATCTGGAAGCCCTTTGCCGCTCTATGGGCTTTCATCGTGTTAAGGTTATCGATCCGTACAATCTGGCAGAATGTGAGAGCGTGATCAAAGAAGAGATTCAGGCGGACGAGGCGTCCGTTATCATCAGCCGCCGGCCCTGCGCCCTGCTTAAAACTGTCGATCGCAAGCCGGTCGTCCATAAAAAGCCATTGAAAAATAATCCGGACAAGTGCGTCGGCTGCAAGTCCTGCATGAAGATCGGCTGCCCGGCAATCAGCATGAAAGATAAGAAAGCGGTGATCGACCGTACCCAGTGCATCGGCTGCGGCGTATGCCGGCAGATGTGCAAATTTGATGCGCTGGAGAGCGAAGAGTAAAGCAGTCTGATTGAGAAAAAGGCAGAAAAAATTTTTTCTGCATGAAAGGATAAGAGATGGAAACAAAAAACATCATGATCGTCGGAGTCGGCGGCCAGGGATCCCTCCTTGCGTCCAAACTGCTGGGACACCTGCTGCTGAATGAAGGCTTTGACGTTAAAGTATCGGAAGTGCACGGCATGAGTCAGAGAGGCGGATCGGTTGTTACCTACGTCCGTTTCGGCGACAAGGTTTATTCGCCGGTGATCGACAGGGGCGAGGCAGATTTCATCGTTTCCTTTGAAAAGCTGGAAGCGGCCAGGTACCTGCCTTTCCTGAAAAAAAGCGGAAGAATCGTTACCAATACCCAGGAAATCGATCCTATGCCGGTCATCACAGGCGCGGCGGAATATCCAAAGGACCTGATCCCGAAAATGGAAGCAAAAGGAGCAGAGGTCGATGCCCTGGACTGCCTGACCCTGGCAGAACAGGCAGGCTCTGTCAAGGCAGTCAACATCGTCCTTATGGGCAGACTTTCCAGATACTTCTATATCAGCACTGACAAGTGGAAAGAAGCCATCAAAGACTGCGTTCCCGCAAAACTGGTGGATATCAACCTCAAAGCATTCGAACTCGGACGCGGAGAGTGAACAGAGAGACAGGCAGGTGGCAAAGTGACAGGCACTTTGCCACCTGAATATGCATCGCCGGAGCCTCAATGAATGCCGTGCCTGCGGCGCGAAGCCAGGTTCTTTCGGGAACGGTGGATATTAGATGCCGGCTGACGCTCTATAACAGCCGCTTTGGCCTATCATTTTGGCTGCTATTAGCTGGTATTATTTAAAAGCAATGAAAGTAATAGATTTTCACACACATTTATTTCCAGCGAAAATTTCGCGCAAGGTCTTAAGCAAACTGGCTCTTTCCTGCCGGTCTCTTCCGTTTACGGACGGGACGGCGGAAGCACTTTCTGCTTCCATGAAGAAGGCGGGCGTGACTTGCAGCGTAGACCTGCCGGTTATGACCAGGGCAGATCAGGTTGAAAAAGTCAACGATCGCATGATCAGGGAGAGAGATTATCTGAGCGGTCTTGGCATTCTTGCGTTCGGCGGCATGCATCCGGACTATGGAGTCGGAACGGGTTCGCCTGCCGGCGTGCACAGCCAGAAAATGATGATCCGGGCAGAGCTTGCAAAGCTCAAAGAAGCCGGAATTCCGGGCATCAAGATTCATCCTGCCTATCAGGGCAAAAACCTGGATGATCCGTCTATGATGAGGATCATCGACGTCGCATCAGACCTGGAAATGATCGTTGTAACGCATGCCGGGATGGATATTGGCATCTATGAGCACAACTACGCGGATACGCGGATGATTCTCCACGTGCTTGAGGAAGTCAGACCCTGTAAGTTTGTCCTGGCCCATATGGGAGGATGGGCAGGCTGGCTGACCGTAGAAAAAGATCTGGCAGGAGCGCCCTGCTGGTTCGATACCGCGTTTTCACTTGGAGATATCACGCCTTATGATCCGGCAAATAAACCGGATTATCTGCGATATGAAGGCGATCTGGCGGAGGCAGAGGCAGGGAAACAGGGCCCCATTCTCCTGCATCAGATGTCAGATCAGGACTTCGTACGACTTTGCAGGAAGCACGGGACGGATCATATCCTTTTTGCAACGGATTCCCCCTGGGCAGACCAGAGTGAATATGTAGAGAAGATACAGGGCATGCCTTTTACAGAAGAAGAAAAGGCACAGATTTTTTATAAAAATGCTGAACAGCTGAAGGCGGCAGAGTGAAGGCACTTTGCCGCACAATGAGTAAAGACAGGAGCCAAAGTGCCTGTCACTTTGCCACCTCACTTTGCTCCTCAAGGAGGAATTGAGAAATGCCGGTTACGGATTTACTGGTTAGAAATGCGAGAGAACACGGGAACGAGGTTGCCCTGGTGGAACGGAATCCCGCCATGGAGGAAACGGGGAAAAAGTCCTGGAAGGAATTTGACCTTGTGCAGCAGACAGTTTCCCATCCTTACAGAAGGGAAATTACCTGGCAGGTCTTCAACGAGAAGGCCAACCGGGTTGCAAATATGCTGCTCGACTGCGGAATCGAGAAGGGCAATAAGGTTGCAATTCTGATGTACAACTGTCTGGAATGGCTGCCCATCTATTTTGGGATTCTGAAAACGGGTGCAATCGCGGTGCCGCTGAACTTCCGCTATACAGCGAATGAAATTTCTTATTGCGCTGATCTTGCTGAAATCAGCATGCTTTTCTTCGGACCGGAGTTCGTGACACGAATCGGCACGAATGCAACGGAGCTTACGCAGGGACGCATGCTCCTGTATGTAGGCGACGGCTGCCCGGATTTCGCGGAGAATTACCGGGAGCTGGTCTCTAATTATCCGAGTACAGAACCGGATCCCGGATTTACGATCACAAACGATGACTTTGCGGCCATTTATTTCTCTTCCGGTACGACGGGCTTTCCCAAAGCCATTCTTCATAAGCACCAGAGCCTTTACCAGGCGGCGGAAATGGAAGCGGTCCATCATCGCACCACAAGAGACGACTGTTTCCTCTGCATCCCGCCTCTCTACCATACCGGAGCCAAATTCCACTGGATGGGTTCACTCTGGACCTGCAGCAAAGCGGTTCTTTTGAAGGGTACTAAGCCGGACCAGATTCTGCAGGCAGTATCGGACGAGCACTGCACCATCGTCTGGCTTCTGGTTCCGTGGGCCCAGGATATTCTGGATGCTCTGGACCGCGGTGACTGCAAACTGTCCGATTATAAACTGGACCAGTGGAGGCTGATGCACATCGGTGCACAGCCCGTTCCGCCGTCTCTGATCCGGCATTGGAAGGATTACTTCCCGAATCATCTCTACGATACAAACTACGGCCTGTCCGAGTCGACGGGTCCCGGATGTGTTCACCTTGGCCTTGACAATATCAGCAAGGTCGGAGCCATTGGCGTTCCCGGATACCGCTGGGAGTGCAAAATCGTGGACGAGGATGGAAAAACAGTCAGCCAGGGTCAGGTCGGAGAACTCTGCGTGAAAGGCCCCGGCGTCATGACCTGTTATTACAACAACCCGGAAGCAACAAAGGAAGTCCTGAAGGATGGCTGGCTTTTCACCGGAGATATGGCCCGTCAGGACAAGGACGGCTTTTATTATCTGGTCGACCGGAAGAAAGACGTCATCGTCAGCGGCGGCGAGAATATTTACCCCGTTGAGATCGAAAACTTCCTGGAGGAATTTTTCAAAGTCAAGGACGTTGCCGTCATCGGACTTCCGGACAAACGTCTGGGTGAGATCACCGGCGCCATTATCGAGGTCGAACCGGGCATGACCTGCACAGAAAATGAAATCAATCGCTTCTGTACCCAGCTTCCGCGCTACAAGCGGCCGAGAAAGATTATTTTCGCTGACGTTCCGCGCAACGCAACCGGGAAGATTGAAAAGCCGCTGCTTCGCAAAAAGTACGGTGCGGAGAACCTGGTCGAGAAAGAGTATACTTCGTAACAAGTAAGATAGGAGACAATTAGATGCCTGCACAAACAAGCAATTCAAAAATCTCAGAAGAGGATTTCCGCTATTCTCAGCTCGTGATCAGCAAGCTGGCTGCTTATTATCAAACCAAGGTCGTTGGTCAGATGGACCTGGCCAAGTCTTTGATCGCGGCAATTTTCGCAGACGGCCATATCCTGATTGAATCTGTGCCCGGCCTTGCAAAAACAACAGCAGCCAAGGCTATCTCAGATGCTGTAGCCGGAAAATTCAGCAGGATCCAGTGTACGCCCGACCTTCTGCCCAGTGACATCATCGGTACTCAGATTTATCACCAGGAAACCGGAAAGTTTGAAACGGTATTTGGCCCGGTTTTTGCAAATTTCGTTCTGCTGGACGAGGTAAACCGTTCCAGTGCCAAGACCCAGTCTGCCATGCTGGAAGCTATGCAGGAGAGGCAGGTCACCATCGGCGGCCAGACCTATGGCATGCCGGCGGATGTTTTTATTGTTATTGCGACCCAGAACCCGATCGAACAGGAAGGAACTTATCCCTTGTCCGAGGCGCAGACAGACCGTTTCATGATTAAGGAGACGATTACCTATCCGCCGGTTGACGACCAGGTTGAAATCCTCAACAGGATTGAAAACCATGCCTTCAAAAAGACGCCGGCAGTCCTGAACATCAAGGACATTGACAAGGTTCAGAACATTGTATCGAACGTCTACATCGATCATTCCATTAAGCAGTATATTTCTCTGATCGTTGACGCGACCCACAAGGCGGATGAAGTGCTGCCTGCTGAAATGAAGGGTTACGTAAGAATCGGCGCGTCCCCGCGTGCCGCGATTGCCTTCATGTCCATAGCGAAAGCGATTGCTCTGATGAGCGGCAGGACCTATGTTATTCCGGATGACGTGAAATCTATGCGTCACTCTGTTCTCCGCCACCGGATCGGGCTTTCTTATGCGGCAGTCGCGGACGGCGTCAGCGTAGAGACGATTATTGACGCACTGGTAAGCACAATTCCGACCCCATAAGAAAAACCGATGCCTTTTCTGACGGGACAGAGGAATTCAGATTGCAGCAATAACCATAGAAGAGTTCAGATTGAGGCAATATTTATAGAGGAATTCAGATTGAGGCAATATTTATAGAGAAATTCAGATTGAGGCAATATTTATAGAGAAATTCAGATTGAGGCAATATTTATAGAGAAATTCAGATTGAGGCAATAGCGATAGAAAAATTCAGATTGAGGCAATAGCGATAGAAAAATTCAGATTGAGGCAATAGCGATAGAGAAATTCAGCTTGAAAGAATAACGATAGAAATATAAAGATGAATGACGGAAAAAATGTAAAACTGGACCTGGACTATCTGGCAAGAATTCAAGGCAGGATCCACCTGGCGACAAAGCGCAAAACTTCAAATGTTCTGTCCGGGGGCTTTACTTCGCTGTTTCTGGAACCGAGCCTGGATTTTAATGACCTGAAAGAATATGCCTTCGGGGATAATGTCAAGGACATTGACTGGAGGGCGTCCTCACGTGCCGGAAAAACGCTGGTCCGCCGCTACGTTGCGGAACGCAAGCATAACATTCTCTTTGTCGGGGACTGCGGGACAAAGATGAAGGGGGATACGCAAAGAGGCCAGGCGAAGAGCGATCTGGCACTGATGACGTTCGGAACCTTTGCCTATCTTGCCGATCGTCAGGGAGCGGATTTCTCACTCGCTTTCTCTTCACCGAAGGGGACCCGCCTGGGCATTTTCCGGTCGGGGACGGACCACCTGGAAGAACTGCTCTATGATTACAGAGATCACGTCGAAGAAGAGCCGAAGCAAACTCTTGAGGAGCTGTCCGATACCCTTGTCGACCGGGTCAGCCGCCGAAAGATCGTCATTTATATTACAGACATGGGAGGTCTGGGAGTTATCGATGACCGCATGCTCCGCAAGATTACCTACCGGGATGACGTCAAAGTGATCTGCATTGATGATGCCTACCTGTCCGGCAGCGGGACCTATGATATGGACAGCGTTTTTTATCCGGAGGAGTTTTTCCTTTCGGATAAACGCTTTATCGAGGCAGAAAGAGCAGAGCGAAAAGCAAGGATGAGCGAAGCGGAAAGAAGACTCTCCCGTTACCATGTAAGTCTGGCGACAATCTCGCAGGAAGATGAAATTGTCGATGCCATAATGAATCTGTTCGGCAGCGTGGGAGAGGTACGGAGGGCAGGGGCATCCTCTAATCCTTCAAAGGAAGCTGAAAAAAATTTTTTTGAAAGGAAAAAAAATGTGGCCATTTACTGTAGAACCGGAGGCTCCCATGCAGTACTCCTGGCTCTGGCTGGTCCTCGCGGGACTCCTGATCGCCACAGCCGTCGTTCTGATTCGTCTTTATCTGAAAAACAGAGGGAAGGAAAGGCGGAAGGTCAGCAAATCAAGTTTTGAAAAGGCAAAGGCAGCCAGCCTCGAGCAGATTGAGAGCATCGAAAGAAGGTTTCGCGCAGGAGAGGTTTCAAATCGGGACGCTTACATTCAGATGTCCGAGACCCTGAGAAAATTTGTTGAGGGGGCCACGGGAATTAAGGTGACCGTGCTTACAAGAGGCGAGATCCGGCCGCTTGGCATTACCTCTCTTACCAGACTTGTTGAACAGTATTACGAGCCGGAATTTGCCGAAAAAGCAATGGGCAATATCGGAAACTCTTTTAAAGAAACGAAGGAACTGATCAGAAAATGGAATTCAAATATCCCGTTTTACTTTATGTAGGAATTCCGGCGGTATGCGGGCTCTTTGTCCTCTTTTTTTTCCTGAAGAAAAAAGGACGATCAGGATATTTCGGCGGAAGAAAAGCAGCCAATACCTCTTATGCCCGTGCCCTGCCTGAGTTCACAAGACTTAAGGTCCGCTATCTGGTCCTGCGGATCCTTGTGGCGGCATCCCTTCTTACTTCTGCGATTTCGACCGTCGTGCTGGCGGCAAGACCCTACGAAACCAGGACCCAGGAAACAGGCGTCAAGAAGCGTGATATTTTTCTATGCCTGGATGTTTCTTATTCGATTTATGAACTGAATCAGGACCTGGTAGACGAACTGGAGGACGTCGTACGGGGACTTGACGGAGACCGTTTCGGGATTTCCCTTTACAATACGACCAGCGTACTCTATGTGCCCATGACGGATGACTATGATTTCGTTATTCAGAAGATGGAAGAACTCAAGGAATATTTCCGAGATCAGAAAACATACGTGGAAAAATACGGCGATTACCAGTATATCTCGGAGATGTCGGAAAGCGAACAGGATGAATTCTATGAACTCTTTGGAAGACTGGATGTGATCGATCAAGCGGTTACTCTTGGGAACGAAAGAAAAGGAAGCTCTCTGGTCGGAGAAGGCCTTGCATCCTGTATGTATAACTTCCCAAAGCTGGATTCGTCAAATCGCACCAGGGTTGTGATCATGTCGACGGATAACATGGAGAACTCCTTCTTAAATCCGGTCGTTGACCTTGACGGGGCGGCGGACCTCTGTAAAAAATACGGCGTTACGGTTTTCGGCGTTTTTCCGGATCTGGACAGCTATAACCTGAATATAGACGATGGCTATAGCATTTCTCCCGAAGAAGCGCGGCAGGATTTCGAGAAAGCCGTAGATAAAACCGGCGGCAAGTTTTACATCGCAGGAAATAGCTTCCCGGTAGCGGATGTTGTTCAGGATATCCAGAAGCAGAAAGCCATGACGGTCAAGAAAATTTTCACGACGCGGACAGTAGACATGCCGGAAGTTCCGCTTGCTGTTCTCCTGATCAGTCTGGCGATCGCAGCGGCTGCAGAAAGGATGCTGAAAGAATGACATTTGACCAAATCGTATGGAATCCGATCCTGCCGGCAGCTCCGGTTTTTATCATAGCGTTTGCTCTGGCAGGACTGGGGATTTGGAATATCCTGCGCAAAAAAAGTTTTTCCATTCCGATTAAGATCATCCGGTCTCTTATCCTGGTTCTGACTGCGGTCCTGGCCGTGACGATCAATATGCGTCCCATGAAAGAAAGCTACATATCGGATGTGCCGCGTAAAGACATGGACGTCCTGTTCGTACTGGATACGACGGTCAGCATGTGGGCCAATGACAGCGCCTGTCTGCGCATTGACGCGGCAATAGAGGACTGTCGGGATATCATGAAGGGACTGGACGGAGCCGGCTTCGGACTGATCCGTTTCGATAATGAAGCCATGATCCTGGCACCGTTCACGACGGATGTGGATAATGTACAGGACGCCCTGGAAACACTTGAACAGCCGGATTCCTATTACGCAAAAGGCAGTTCCATCAATACGCCCTATGAAGCTATGCAGCAGGTACTGCAGTCCTCAGCAAAGAAAGAAGGACGCGTGACCATTGTTTTTTTTCTGGGAGACGGAGAAATTACCGATGGATCGGAACTGGTTTCCTACAAGGAACTGAAGCAGTATGTAGACGGCGGTGCCGTTCTGGGCTATGGTACGGCAGAAGGCGGAACCATGAAGAGCGAATACGGTACCGTTTATGGCTATGACGAAAACGGAAATTTCGGGGAAGGCGTTTCGAAGATCAATGAGGAAAACCTGAAGCAGATCGCAGATGACCTGGGTGTCCGCTATGTCAACCGGACACAGAAAGAAAGCTTGGAGCGGATTCTCCGTTCCGTGGACTCCATCGCGGAGCAGACCATTGAGAAGAGCCGCAGCGCTGTCGTATACGATGACCTCTACTATTATCTGACCCTGCCGCTCCTGGCTTGCATCGTGCTGGAAGGTTTTTTCAGCGTACGAAGGAGAAAAATGCCCGGTGCGGCGAAGAAATGAGGAACGACTACTTGGATAACGGGAATAACAAAAATGAATTCAGCAGAGGCGGAAGATGGAAGGACCGGTTTTCAGCCGGACAGCTTCCATCCATTCCGGCGCCGGCTTTTCTTATTGCAGCGGCTGTGCTGCTGCTTCTGGCTGCCCTGATCCTGGTGCCCTGGCTGCAGAACCTGGCTTATTCGATTCAAATCCGCAAGGGACCGGCAGAAAGCGCCACGGAGCAGAAACTTGCAAGGGGAGGTCTGTCAGACCGTTATGTACCCAATTACAATCTGGGACATTCTGCTTATCAGGAAGGAGATTATGACAAAGCGATTGATTACTACGATCAGGCTTTATCCTATAAACCCAAATGGCACAGGGAGTGTCCCATCCGGATTAATCTGACTCTGTCCATGCTGAGAGAAATTGACTACTCTGACAGCAGCCAGGCGACGATTGACGCGCTGAAGGAAGCCCGCGCCGTTCTTTGTGCGGAAGGCTGTGCTGACCCTAACGGAAAACCGGGTAAGGGCGGTCATAATAAAGACGCAATTAAGCTGCGGGATGAAATCGACAAAGTCCTGGAGGAAATGGACCAGCAAAAGGACCAGAATAAAGACGACCAGGAGGACGATCAGGACAACAAAGAAGAAGAGAAATCAGGCGGTCAGAGCAAACAGCAGTCCGGGAAGGAAAAGTCCATTCAGAATCAGCTGGAAGAAGAACAGAAGAAAGCCCAGCAGCAGTATAATCAGGATCGGCAGGAGCAGCGGCAGCGGCAGCAGATGCAGCGGGCAAGTGAAGACGGCGGAGACGGCGATGACGAAGAAGGCAGCGGAGGCGGCTACGAGCAGGCGAAGCAGCCGTGGTGAGGCGGCAAAGTGACAGTGGTGTCGCGCACGGAAATAGCACCCTGCCGCATTTTCGGACAGAAACTTTGACTTATTGCAGGCATTTATGCCTTTTAACAGGCGGCAGAGTACCTGGCGCTTTAGGAGCAGGATATGGGATTTTTTAAACGGGACGATACGCCGGGCACAGGCTTAAGGCTGACCGGCTGGGCTAGATTTACGGAGATTGTAACAAGGGATTTTGCACGTTTTTTTCTTCTGAACCTGCTGACCATCCTGGGGCTGACCCCTTTCATTTTGGGAATGGTATATGCTATGAACGAGGGAAGCCTGGTCCTGATCCCGTTCGCGGCGATCATAGGCGGCGCGATTGGAGGACCTTTTCTCGTTGCCATGATCGATACGATATTCCGGTCCTTAAGAGATGCGCCCGGCGGAATCATGGAGAACTATAAAAAAGCATGGAAACAGGACTGGAAAGCTTCGGTCGTTCCCGGAATTTTCTTCTTCCTCTTTATGGCTTTTTATATCTGCCTGATCTTTCTTTATCTTCTGGCAGGGATTCCGGTCAATACCGTGGTGCTGGTCATTGCTTTCATCGGTCTTCTGGTCATTACCATGTTCTTTACATGTCTCTGGCCCCAGATTGCCATTTTTACCCTGACGCCCGGCCAGATGGTTAAAAACTGCTTTATTTTCAACATTCATAATATGTGGAAACTGCTGGCACTTGCTTTTCTGCAGATTGGCTACTGGCTTGCCATTGCCGCCCTGATTCCTTATACCCTGCTGATCGTGGGCGTATTCGGTTTCTGGTTCATTTTCTTCCTGGTCTATTTCTTCCTTTATAAGGAATTCAATACGGAATTCAGGATTGAAGAACGGATTGCCGAGGCCCATCCCGAACAGGCAGCTTTCTACGAGACCGACGAAGAGTGGCTGAAGAGGAAGCAGCAGGAAGAACTGGAAGAATCCGCAAAGAAGGAAGAACAAAAGTAACCGCACTGAAAAATGATATAGAAACAGCAGCGGTATAAACAGATCCAGAAGTAACAGTGGAATCACAGACATTGGAAAAAATTACAGAATGTGACGCAAAGATTGATTTTCGACGGAAGAACGAATAAAATCAGTGTACATTAATCATAAAAATTAAATAGTGAAAAACGCATACAAAGGCGCGGATGCCTCCATTATGGAGGCGGACGCTTAATAAGGAAACCGGTCAGAACCCGGTGCAGCCCTCGCTGCTGTATGGAGGACGAAATTACGCCAGGATCACTCGGTCAGGATTTATAAAATCAGCCGGGGAAGATGTAAGAGTAGGATGATTCCGAGCCAGAAGACTTACCTTTGCTGTCAGTAATCCGGTCTCTCGATGGGAGAGAAGTGGATTTTTTTTGTGCAGAAAAAGAGGCAGGAATTTCCTGCCTGCCGGTGTTTTTTGCATGAGATATTTTTTTCAGAACTAATGAGGGAGCTGCTGAATTCATAGCAGCTCCCTTTTAGTATGTGTAAAAAACGCAGTACACAATTTACATTTTCAGACGGCTGGCAGGTTGCGGCCAGTTCACCAAAAAAGGAGGATTCATGAAAAAGAAAGCGTTATTGCTCAGCGTACTCTGCGGAGTTATGGCAGTTGCCGGATGCGGCAGCCAGACAGCTTCAACGGACGGCACCAAGAAAGTGACCGGATCCAAGGGAGATGAGTACGTCGTAAGCAGCTCAGCCAAGGAAGTAGCAACAGACTCCGCCAATGCGGAGTACGAACCCTATACGATCACCCTGAACCTCGAGAGGTCCGGAATCGGTCAGAATATGGAGGAGACCTTCACTTCGGCACCGACAAAGGTTATTGCCGACGGCGACCAGATGGCGGATTTCTTCTTCGATCTGGGACTGGAAGATCATATGGCAGGCTATACCAGAGGCGCCTGCTGGTCTACCGTCAGCGAATATCCGGCAAGAGATAAGGTCAAGAAAATCACAGAGGACGGCGTTAACTTAAGAAATGCTTCTAAGGAGCAGATTCTGGATACCGGCTGCGACTTCATGATGGGCTGGGATTCCCTCTTCTCAGAGGACGCTTTTTCTGTTCAGTTCTGCCTGGATAACGGCATCATTCCTTACTTCCCCTACTGCTGTTCAGATTCCGCAACCATGGAGGATGTCTACAAGGATTATGAGACCCTTGGCCATATCTTTGGAGTAGAAGATGTCGCAGAAGAGCGTGTACAGGCAATGAAGGATACGATTGCCGGCGTTCAGGAGACCCTGGGTGATGATGCGTATGCAGATCCGATCACAGTCTTCGTTTATGACTCCGGCGAGGATGCTCCCTTCACAGCATGCCAGGGTGTTCCCGGAGATATGATCAAGAAAGCCGGCGGCATTTCCATCTTCGACGATATCAATAAGGGATGGGCTACTCCTTCCTGGGAGGAAGTTGTTGAAAGAGATCCGGATGTCATCCTGATTCTGGATTATGACTACGATACGGATGAGAAGACGGAGTTCCTTAAGACCAGTCCTTATACCAAGGACCTTCGTGCCGTCAAGGAAGGCCGCATTTATTCCGCTTGCTGTTCTGATATGCAGGGCTCTGCAGGATCTGCCAAGGCTATTGAGATCATGGCAAAGCAGTTCTATCCGGATAAATTTTCATAATCGGATGATGCCTGAACTGCCTCGGCAGTGATCCGTTCACACATCAGTGAAATTACAGATCAGTTTACAGGTAAATGGAAAAAAATCCGCCTCCTCTGTTTATATCAGGGGAGGCTTTTTCCGAAAGGATGAAGAAACGTGAAAAAAACGATTTTTCCTCTGCAGAAGAGATCCCAATATCTGATCTTCTGCCTGATCATGACAATTGCCCTGCTTTTCTTCATGATGCTTGCAGTGCATATCGGAAGCGTTACATTGGATTTCGGCGTAATCCGGAAAGTACTTGCCAATAAAATCATGCATAAAGAGGTCTTTCCTGTCACCTGGGAGCCCAGCACGGAACAGATTATCTGGGATATCCGCACCCCCAGAGTACTGATGGCATTCGTCGTCGGCGCAGGCCTGACTCTCTGCGGCATTCTGATGCAGGCATTAACCAAGAACCCGCTGGCGGATCCCTATGTTCTGGGTATCTCTCACGGCGCGTCTGCCGGAGCGGTTTCTGTTATCATGTATGGCTATCTGTCCTTCCTGGGCGGATACGGGACCATGGTCGGCGCTTTTGCGGGCGCGGTCCTGTCTATTGTACTGTCTCTGAAGATCGCGACGATCCGCAATAAAGTCACCGCAACGCAGCTGGTACTTGCCGGCATTGCGGTATCAGCCCTTTTCAGCGCGGTCACGAACTTCATGATCTACCATACCAAGACCGGTTCCGATAAGGTAAAAACAGCGACCTACTGGATGATGGGCTCCTTAAGCGGAGCCTCCTGGACCCGTCTGACCTATGCGGTAACGGCCTTTATTGTCTGCCTGATCTTGATCTGCATCCTGTCCCATAGTCTGGATGTTCTCCTTCTGGGAGATGATGTGGCCATTACCGTAGGCGTCAATACCGAACGCCTGAAGCTGATCATTATTGCAATCTCCACTCTGCTGACCGGAATCATCGTTTCTGTCAGCGGTACGATTGGTTTTGTAGGTCTGACCATTCCCCATATCACCAGGTCCATCGTTGGAACCAAGCACAGCAGGCTGATTCCTGCCTCCATTCTGGTAGGCGGCAACTTCCTGATCATAGCCGACATGCTTTCCCGTATCGTCGTTGCGCCGGAAGAGCTGCCGATCGGTGTTGTTTCCGCCTTCTTCGGCGCTCCCTTCTTCCTGTACCTGATCAAGAAGTCTCACGGAAAGTTTGGAGGTTGACGGCGTATGAAACTGGAAGTAAAAAATATCACGTATTCCATTGACTCGAAACTGATTGTGGACGGTGTCAGCCTGGGCATAAAGGAGGGCGATTTCGTAGGCCTTCTGGGACCGAATGGATGCGGAAAATCCACTCTTTTAAAAAATATTTACAGGGTATACAAACCGGATTCCGGAGCTGCTTATATAGACGGGAAAAACATCGCCGAAATGGACAGCAGGGATGTCGCCAAAAAGATGGCCGTTATGCAGCAGGAAAACAACGTTGAATTCGACATGAATGTCTATGATATGGTCATGCTCGGACGCTATGCACATCAGAAAATGTTCCATGTCGACAAGCTGAAGGAACACGAGATCGTCGAAGCAGGCCTCAAAGAGGTCGGAATGGAGGGTTACGAAGAGAGAAGCTTCCTGTCTCTTTCCGGTGGTGAGAAGCAGAGGACACTCGTGGCCAGAGCGCTGGTACAGCAGGCTCCGCTGATCATACTGGACGAACCGACCAACCATCTGGATATCGGCTATCAGTATCAGATCATGAACATTCTCAAGCGACAGGATATGACAGTTTTTTCTTCTATCCATGATCTCAATATTGCAGCCACCTACTGCGACAAAGTCATCTTCATGAAAAAAGGTCACATCATTGACGCCGGTACGCCGGAAGAAATGTTCGTACCTGAGAAAATTAAAGAGCTGTTTGGCATTGACAGTCAGATCTTCATTAATAAAGTGACCCATAAACCCAATATCGTTTTTTTGCCGGATCTTTCGGAGAAAAAAGAGCAGGAAGGAAAAGAACAGGAACAGGGTGAGTCGTAAAAGCAGCAGAAAAAAATCTTTGCGTTGACTAACTCACAAAAAGAATGATAGCATAACCTCACTTGTGAGGGAGTAGCAGGCATCCGGCGGAAAAACGGATGCAGCAAGTCAACATACTGGCAGAGATGCCTGGCTTGCTTTAATCTGCGAGACTCATGTATAGAAAACGCTATACATGGCTCTCTTTATATGTGTACAAAGACCCGGGTATGGCGGAAGCTGTACCCGGGATTTTTCTGCGCGCCGGAGCCTTAGTACACCAAACCTGCATAGGCGGACACCTGGGGTTTACAAGAACAGTGATAAGAGAATCCTTAAGGACATTGGTAATCATCCTGATTAATGGGAGGACGGGAACATGAATTTCCAGTTTATCTTAACCAGCATCCTGCTTGGCGTTGGCCTGGCCATGGACGCTTTTTCGGTATCCTGCGCCAACGGCCTTCACGATCCGAGAATGAGCGGCAAGAGAATGTCCATCATAGCCGGGACCTATGCCTGGTTCCAGTTCATGATGCCCATGATCGGATGGTTCTGTGTCCATACCATAGCGGAATATTTCACTGCATTTCAGAAATTCATTCCCTGGATTGCCCTCATCCTCCTTGCATATATCGGCGGCAAAATGCTGATCGAGGGTATCCGGAACAAGGAAGAACTGGAAGAAATGCGAAAACTTTCTCCCGGCACGCTGGCCTTGCAGGGAATCGCTACTTCCATCGACGCGCTTTCTGTAGGCTTCACCATTGCGGAATATAATGGACTTATGGCTTTTACAGCCAGCATGATCATTGCAGTCGTTACCTTCTTCATCTGCATAGGCGGACTTTATATCGGACGGACGGTCGGAACGAAGCTTTCCAATAAAGCTTCCATTCTGGGTGGAGTCATCCTGATCGCCATCGGAATCGAAATCTTCGTGACCGGGATCTGAAGGTGGCAAAGT